>CAZZYA010000034.1:0-19952 GCA_964658115.1 uncultured Rudaea sp.
AACGGTTCGCTGTTCAGTCTGCCGGCCGGTGATGTGCAGTTGGCCGTCGGTGGCACGTACCGCAAGGAATACGTCGGCGGTGACGTCGATCCGCTGATCCTCAACAGCTACAGCGATGTCGGTGGTGTTGCTTCGTTCACCTGCCCGGGCCCGAACTCGATTTGTTCGTCGGCCGCACAGGGCGGCTACAACGTGAAGGAAGCTTACGGCGAGTTGCTCGTTCCGATCCTCAAGGACATCCCGTTCGCGCATTCGTTGAACGTGGACATCGGCGACCGTTACTCGAAGTACAGCAACTTCGGCAGCACCAACAACTGGAAAGTCGCGATCGAATATCGTCCGATCGAAGACCTGCTGTTGCGTGGCACCGTGTCGAAAGTGTTCCGCGCCCCGACCCCGACCAACCTGTACCTGGGCCCCGTGGGCGATGCGCCGACGGCGACCGATCCGTGCGCAGGTACTTTAGGCGTGTCTGCTAACAAGGCTTGCCAAGGCTTCAACGTGCCGGGGCAGACCTTCTCGCAGCTCACCGGTTACACGATGGGTTCGAACTTCGCGAACGTGCATGGCTTGAGCGACGCGCAGCTGACGCCGGAAAACGGCAAGTCGTTCGACTACGGCTTCGTCTACGATCCGGAATGGCTGCCGGGCCTGTCGGTCAACGCCGACTACTACCGCATCCTGCTCAACAACCTGATCGTATCCGGTGTGGGCATCGCACAGACGATTCTGTCGGACTGTTTCAACACGCAGACCATCGGCTGTTCGACTATTTTCCGCGCGCCGGATGGCAGCCTCAAGTTCGTGGTTGAAGCGCCGTTCAACGCGGGTAACCTCGTCGATCAAGGTCTGGATGTCGGTGCGCATTACCGTCTGCCGACCACCGATTGGGGCAACTTCCGCGTCGGTGTGGATGGAACGTATATCGAGAAGTACAACGTCTCGGAGCCTGGCTTCACGCAGCACCTGGCCGGTCACTTCGACAAGACGTTCGGCAACTTCGCCCGCGTTCGCGGTCTGGCCACATTGGACTGGAACATGGGTCCGTGGATGGCGAACTGGACCACGCGTTACATCGGCCGCATCACGCTGGGCTACGCTGAGCCGAACCTTGGCCCATCGGGCGTTGAATCGAGCACCAATCCGTACTTCCCGAACCCGATTGGACCGGTTCTGCATTACGGCGCAACCACGTATCACAACGCGTCGATCGGCTATAACATCGAGCCGATCAACACGTATGTGAGCTTGGGTGTCGACAACATCTTCGACAAACAGCCGCCGTTGCTCTACCTCAACAACGTGCTCAATGCGAACACCGACGTCAGCACGTATGACTTGCTGGGCCGTTACTACCACGCCAGCGTCACCGTCAAGTTCTAAGAACCAGCTTCACCTTTCGTTTCGAGATCGCGCGGGCAACCCCCGCGCGATTTTTTTTTGGTTGGTCGAAAAGTTCACAGGCGTGCCGATGGCCGCGAACTTGCCGGCTGTTCTTATGGATCACGACCGAGCGCATAACCCCGCTGTGCTAAAATTGCGACACCGCAAGCGCTCGCCGCCGTGTCCGCCACCGCCCCTCTCATTCCTACGATCAATCCCATCGTCGCCGCTCTTCAGTCGGGTAGCGCGAGCGAGGCTGAACGCTTGGCGCGGGACTTCCTTAGCGCCAATCCCCATAGCGAAGACGGATTACTGCTGCTCAGCATTTCGCTGATGCAACTCGATCGGCCGGCCGAGGCGGTTCTCATATGTCGCGAATTGACCAAGATCGCGCCGCAGTCTCCGATCTACTGGAGCAATCTCGGCACCGTGTTGCGCGATGCGGGCCAGTCGCTGGAAGCCGAAGACGCCTACCGACGAGCGATTGCGCTGGATCCTAAATTTTTCGGCGCACTGTTGAACCTCGGTTATCTGCTGCTCGAAACCGGCAAATTTCCCGAAGCGCGCGAAGCATTGATGACTGCGCACACGCTCGATCCGACATCGCCGGAAGCGCGCATCTATGCGGCCCAGACGTGTATCGCGCTGGACCGGCGCGACGTCGCCGAACAATTGATCGCGCCGTGGGCACAATGGACCGATGTGCCGGACGAACCTCTGGTCGATCTCGCCGGCTTGTTGGTCGCCGCGGGCAAGCCCGACGTCGGCGCGCGAATTCTGGAAGGCCTGCTGCTCAAGAATCCCGACAATCTGCGCGCGATTGCTAACCTGGTGTTCTTGTACGAGCGCATCAATCGCCTCGATGAAGCGGAAACTTTATTGGCGAAACTGCCGCCCCCGGAAAGTATTACCGACCCGAAACTGCAGTACGACGTCATCAGCGCGAACGCCACCTTCGCCTTGCGCGAAAAGGATCCCACACGCGCGCGCGAACTTCTGCAGCGGCTCATCGACGCTTTCGAATCCTCGCCCGCGGCGAAGCTCACCCCGTGGCGCTCCGGCGACCTGTATTCGTCGATGGCCAAGATCTACGATAAAGAAGGAAACGTCGACGCCGCCATGGACGCGCTCGAGCGTTTTCACGAACGACAGCTCACGCTGGCGCGACAAGCGGTGCCGGAACTGCTCAAACCCGATGCGCCGCCGCTTTATCTGGGCATGCACATGGTCGACGCCGGGATGCGCACAAACTGGCCTGAATATCCTGCGCCATCGATGCTCGAATCGCCGATCTTCGTGGTCGGCTTTCCGCGTTCCGGCACGACGATGCTCGAACAAATGCTCGACGCACATCCACAGTTGCAGTCGATGGACGAGCGTGCGTTCTTCAGTAATCTGATCGACCACATGAGCGAGTTCGGCTGCGAATATCCGCAAGACCTCGGCAAGCTCACCGCCGAACAATGCGAAGAGTTGCGCCGCATCTATTGGAAATCGACGGAGCAAGTCGCGCCGCGCGCGCAAGGCCAGCGTCTGGTCGACAAGAACCCGCTGCAGATGCTGCGTCTGCCGCTTATCAATCGGCTGTTTCCGAATGCACCGATCATCATGGCGCTACGCCATCCGTGCGATTCGATCCTCTCCAATTACATGCAACACTTCACGTCGAATTCGTTCGCGGTCTTGTGTTCCAGTTTGAACCGATTGGCGCAAGGCTACGTCAACGCGATGAACGCGTGGATCAAGCACGCCGACGTACTCAAACCACGCGTGATCCACTCGCGCTACGAAGATTTGCTCGACGATTTTCCCGGCAACATCCGCCGCATCGCCGATTTCCTCGAACTCGCCGACGCCGCACCCATGGCGCGCTTCGATCAGCACGCGCGCGACAAAGGTTTCATCTCCACGCCGAGCTATACGCAAGTCATCGAGCCGCCCAACAAAAAAGCGGTTGGACGCTGGCGGCGCTACCATCGTTATTTCGAGCCGATCCTGCCGATCCTGGAGCCAATGATGAAACACTGGGGCTACCATGAGTGAAGCGACCGCACTATCCGCCGTTGCTGCCGATGGCCGCGATCCGCGTCTCGACGGATTGTCTTCGAGCGCTGCGCGCCGGCTCGGCGTCGCGACGCAGGCGCTCTCGTTGGGACAGGTCGCCGTGGCCGAGCAACGTCTGGCCGGCTTGCTGGAGATTTATCCCAATCATCCCGAAGTGTTACGCATGTTCGCCGGCCTGCAATCGCTGCGCGGCGATCACGCCGGCGCGACTACCACGATGGAACGCGCCGTCGCGCAGCGACCGAACGACGCGGCCTACTGGAGTTCGTACGGCTCGGCACTCCTAGAAACCGCCCGCTACGACGAAGCGATCGACGCGCTGAAACGCGCCTGCGAATACGATCCGAACTACACCACCGCCTGGTACAACCTCGGCTTGGCCTATATCCGCTGCATGCACGTCGACGAAGCGAAGTCCGCGTTGCTGCGCGCCGTGTCGCAGGCACCCGAGCTTTCCATCAACGCCCGCGTGATTCTCGGCGACATGTTTCGCGCAGAGAACCGGCTCGACGAAGCGAAAGCCGAATACCGCGAAGCGATCGCCGTGCAGAAGAACGCCGGCATGGCGTGGTGGGGTTTGTCGGAAATCAAAACGCAGCGTTTCGGCGACGACGACCTCGCCGAACTCCGCGCCGCGATGAACACGCCCGGCGCCAGCGAAGACGAAATGGCCGCGATGGGGTTCACGCTCGCGCGCGCGCTCGACGACCGCAAGCAGTACGCCGAATCGCTCACCGCACTCGAACAGGCTAACGCACGCATCCGCGCGCGCAAGCGTTGGGATGCACGCGTGTATTCCGAACACATCGACGCGGTTCTAGGCACTTTCACGCCGCCACCGGCGGGCGCGGTCGATGCAACGCTGGGACACGAAGCGATTTTCATCACCAGCATGCCGCGCTCGGGTTCGACGTTGACCGAGCAGGTCCTCGCATCGCACTCGCACGTCGATGGCGGCGGCGAAGTGTCCGATCTGCCCAGCGTGCTGATGGAAGAAGCGCGGCGCCTGAACCGATCGTTTCCCGATTTCGTGCACGAACTCACGCCGAGCGACTGGGCGCGCATGGGCCGCCGTTATCTCGAGCGCACGATGAAATGGCGCGGCACACGCCCGCGTTTCACCGACAAGATGCCGAGCAACTGGCAATACATCGGCGCGATCCGCGCGATGTTGCCGGGCGCGCACGTGGTCGTCGTCCGACGCAATCCGCTGGAAACCTGCCTGTCGTGTTATCGCCAGCGCTTGGCCAACAGCGAATACACGCGCACCTTCGCCGATCTCGGCGCCGCATGGCGCGATTTCGATCGCGCCGTCAAGTACTGGCGCGCTTTGCATCCGACGAACGTCTACGAAAACGTCTACGAAGAATTCGTAGCCGATCCGGAAGGCAAAATCCGCCAGCTGCTCGATTTCTGCGATCTGCCGTTCGAACAGGGTTGTCTGGAATTCCACAAAACCGAACGCAGCGTCCACACGCCGAGCGCGACGCAGGTTCGCGAACCCTTACGCGCCGACACTGCGCGCGCTTATCGCTACGGCTCATTGCTCGATCCGCTGCGCGCCGCACTCGGCATGCCGCCGTTTTCTGCGCAATGAATGACTCCGGCGTCGCAGCGATGGATTTTTCATCCGCGCGCAATCCGCGATTCGCCGGTCTTTCCGCCAGCGCCGCGCGCCGGCTCGCTGACGCCGAGCAAGCGCTTTCGCAGGGTCAGGCCGCCGTTCTCGAACAACGTCTGACGGGTTTGATTTCGGTCTATCCGAATCATCCCGAAATACTTCGCATGCAAGCGGGGTTACAATGCCTGCGCGGCGATTTTTTCGGCGCGACCACGGTGATGCAACGCGCCGTCGCGCAACGACCGAACGATGTCGCCTTCTTGAATTCGCTCGGGTCGACATTGCTCGAATCCGCGCGCTACGACGAAGCGGTGGATGCCCTTCGCCGCGCCTGCCAACTCGACCCGAACTACACATCGGCCTGGTACAACCTAGGTCTCGCCTATGCGCGCAGCATGCAGCCGAATGAAGCCATTCCCGCGCTGCAACGCGCGATCGCGACCGCGCCGCAGTTCTCATTGAACGCGCGCGTGATTCTCGGCGATATCTTCCGCGCGGAAAATCGAATCGAAGACGCCATTGCCGAATACCGCGCCGCGCTCGCGATGAAGAAAAATTCCGGCGCGGCATGGTGGGGATTGGCCGAAATCAAACCGCGCAAACTCAGCGACGACGATGTCGCGCGATTGCGCGACGCGATGAAGCTGCCCGGCGCCAGCGTCGAGGATTCGTCGACGATGGGTTTCGCGCTGGCGCGTGCACTCGAAGATCGTGGAAACTATGCCGAATCGCTCGCCGCAATCGAACGCGCCAATGCGCTCGTCCGCGCACAACGGCGATGGAATGCCGCGGCGTATACCGCGCATGTCGACGAAATTCTGAAAGCCTTCACGCCGCCGCCTGATGGCGCTACCGATCCTCAACTCGGACGCGAGGCGATATTTATCGCCAGCCTGCCGCGCTCCGGCTCAACGCTGACCGAACAAGTTCTCGCGGCGCATTCGCAGGTCGACGGCGGCGGCGAATTGCCGGACCTGCCTGCGGTACTGATGGAAGAATCGCAACGCACCGGAAAATCGTTTCCGGATTTCGTGGCCGACCGCACGCCGTCGGACTGGGAGCGCATGGGCCGGCGCTATCTCGACCGCACCGCGAAGTGGCGTCGCACGCGTCCGCGTTTTACCGACAAGATGCCGAGCAACTGGATGTACGTCGGCGCGATCCGCGCGATGCTGCCCGGCGCGCGCATCGTCATCGTGCGGCGCGATCCGCTCGAAACGTGCCTGTCGTGCTATCGCCAGCGTTTCGCCAACATCGAATACACGCGATCGTTTCAGGATCTCGGCGCGGCGTGGCGCGATTTCGATCGCACCGTTGCACGCTGGCGAGCGTTGTATCCGACGCACGTCTACGAAAGTATCTACGAAAACCTCGTCGCCGCGCCGGAACAATCGATCCGCGAATTGCTCACGTTCTGCGATTTGCCGTTCGAATCGAATTGCCTGGAATTCCATAAATCCGATCGCCACGTGCACACGCCGAGCGCCACGCAAGTGCGCGAACCGCTGCGCGCGGATACCGCACGCTCGCATCGCTTCGGCGCGCTGCTCGATCCGTTGCGCGCCGCGCTTGGTCTGCCACCGTTTTCGGCGTCCACATGAACGATCCGAAAGCCATCCACGATTTGCGCACTTACGTGCGCTATTACGACGGCGCTCTGTCGCGCGAATTCTGCGCGCAGCTCGTCGAGAATTTCGAGAAATCCACACACCTGCAAGTTCCGCACGGCAAAGGCCATCAAGCCGGTCTCGACGACAGCGGCTGGACGGAACTCAACGTCGGCCGCGTCGCCGACGCGGCGTTCCTCGGTTTCTTCCACGCGCAGATCGACAAGTATCTCGGCGAATACAACAAGGACCTCGGCCTGACGTTGCCGATTCCGCCGAGCGTCAAGCTCGACGATCTGCGCATCAAACGCTATCGCGCGGGCAGCGGCGAAAATTTCCAACCGCACTTCGACGCCTACGAGCGCATGAGCGCGCGTTATCTCGTGTTCCTCTGGTATCTCAACGACGTCGCCGACGGCGGCGAAACGGCGTTCGTGGACATCGACGTGAAAGTCGCGCCGAGCGCCGGCCGCCTGCTCGTGTTTCCGCCATACTGGATGTATCAACACGCGGGCTTGCCGCCGATGTCGAACGACAAGTACATCATCTCCACGTATCTGATGTTCTGATGCGCAATTTGCGATTCGCCGACGCGCCCCGATGAAAAATGTCTTGCCGCCCGATTCGCGACTTGCAGGATTGTCGCCCGCGTCGATGCGCGAGGTCGTTGCTGCCGCGCAAGCACTCGACCGCGGACGCGTCGACGAAGCCGAGCATCACATCATCGGATTGCTCGCGCTGTATCCGTCGCATCCGGAAATCCTTCGCTTGCATGCGGGATCGCAGCGGTTACGCGGCGACACGCAAGGCGCCATCGCCACGCTGCGTCGCGCGATCGCCTTACGTCCCAACGACGCGCTTTACCTGAGCACGCTCGGCAGCGCGCTGATCGACAGTTACCGCTACGACGAAGCGATCGACGTTTTACGCCAGGCGACCCAGCGCGACGAGTCGCTTTCGAGTGCGTTTTACAACCTGGGTCTTGCCCACATGCGCGCCATGCAGGTGGACGAATCCGCTGCGGCATTGCGCCGCGCGATCGCGTTGTCGCCGGACATCGCCATCAGCGCCTACGCCATGATCGGTGACATGTTCCGCGCGGAGGGACGCATCGACGAAGCGCAATCCGCTTATCGCGCTGCCATCGCGCGCCAGTCGCATGCCGGAATGGCGTGGTGGGGCTTGGCGGATTTGAAAACGCTGCGTTTCAGCGACGACGACGTCGAACAGATGCGCCGCGCGTTGACGCATCGCGCCGCCAGCGAAGACGACAAAGTCGCAATCGGATTTGCACTCGCCAAAGCGCTCGATGATCGGCAGCGTTACGCCGAATCGCTGGAGTTGCTCGCGCAAGCGCATGCGCGCGCGCGGCAGCATCGCGGCTGGAATGCGCAGGCGCAGACGGCGTGGGTCGACCGCGTGATCGCTGCATTCGCAGCGCCGATGACCAATGCCGAAGCAAAGATAGGCGGCGAAGCGATTTTCATCGTCAGCTTGCCGCGCTCCGGATCGACGCTGATCGAGCACGTGCTCGCCTCGCATTCGATGGTTGGCGGCGGTGGTGAATTGTCAGACGTGCCGGCCGTGCTGAGCGAGGAAGCGTATCGCTTGCGCGTGTCGTTTCCGGATTTCGTTCGCACACTTACACCGGACGACTGGTCGCGCATGGGCCATCGTTACCTCGAACGCACGGCGCGCTGGCGAAAAGAGCGTCCACGTTTCACCGACAAGCTGCCGGGCAACTGGATGTATGTCGGCGCCATCGCCGCGATGCTGCCCGCCGCGAAAATCGTGATCGTGCGACGCGATCCGCTTGAAACCTGTTTCTCATGTTATCGCCAGCGGCTGAGTGGCAACGAATACACCCGCACGTTCGCCGATCTCGCGGCAACATGGCGCGACTTCGATCGTGCCGCACAGCATTGGCGAACGCTCTATCCGGATCGTGTGCACGAAGTGGTGTACGAATCATTCGTGTCGAATCCGGAATCCTCAATCCGTTCGCTGCTCGATTTCTGCGGCCTTCCGTTCGAACAAAACTGTCTGGAGTTCCATAACACCGATCGCGAGGTCTACACGCCAAGCGCCGCTCAAGTGCGTCAGCCACTCAGGCGCGACACCGCGCGATCACCGCATTACGGCGCGCTGCTCGATCCACTTCGCGCCGAACTCGGCATGCCGCCGTTCGGGAATCCGTAAGAACGTCATGGGCAATATCGTTTGGCTTGCGTCGTATCCGAAGTCCGGCAACACATGGATTCGAGCGTTCCTTGCCAACCTCGTCGCCAATCGCGCGACAGCGGTTCCGCTTTCCGAATTGCCGAATTACGGACGCCTCGAAGCCGATCCGGATTTGTACTCGCGCGTCGCCGGCCGACCGAGCACGGAATTGGATTTCGACGAACTGTGCGCGCTGCGCCCGCAGGTCGCCGCCGCGATCGTAACCGACGCACCGCGCACCGTCTTCGTGAAAACGCACAGCATGGCCGGGGTCCACGACGGCACACCCCTCGTCACGCCCCAGGGCACGGCAGGCGGTGTTTACGTCGTACGCAATCCGCTGGATGTCGTCATCAGCATGGCGCACCACTTCGCCATCGACCTCAATGCGGCGATCGATTACCTCGGCGACGACCGCGCGGCGACCGAGAATTCAAATTTGTTCGTCACGGAGTTTCTCGGCTCGTGGTCGCAGCACGTAAAAAGCTGGGCCGATTCGGAAAGCGATCGCATGATCGTGGTGCGCTATGAGGATTTGCTCGAGAAACCGATCAAAGCATTCGGTCGCGTCGCCAAGCTCGTCGGTGTCGACAATGATCGCGCACGTATTTCGCGCGCGATTTCGCATGCGAGCTTTGCGTCGTTGTCGAGCATGGAGAAACGCGACGGTTTCGTTGAAGTGCCGATCAAAGGCAAGCGGTTTTTCCGCTCCGGCAAGATCAATCAATGGCGCGAAGCGCTGTCGCGCGAACAGCTCGCGCGCATCGTCGATCGTCATCGCGAACAGATGCAGCGTTTCAAATACATTCCAGCCGGATATTGACCATGAACGATAGACCAGCGGCGGTCGAAACGCGTTACGAGCGCGGCAACGAATTGCGCATGGACGGCCGCTTTGCGGAAGCGGAGTCCGAATTTCGCAACGTGCTCGCGCAGCATCCAAACCATCGCGACGCCACGTTTTCGCTCGCCTTCATGCTACGCGAACAAGGCCGCACCGATGCTGCGGCGCAAGCCGTCGTCGCGTGGTGGCAGCATGTACAGACTGATGCCGACGACGCATTGCGTGTGATCGGATTTATCGCCGAATGTTTCGCGCACGCGTCGGCATTCGACGTCGCAACGTCTGCGTTGGAGCGCTGGCCAAACGACGCGCGCATCGCAGCACGCGCCGGTGACGAAGCGCTGGTGCTCGGCCGTTTCGACGACGCGCAATCGTTCTTGCGCGAGGCGCTGACGCTCGATCCGAACCAGAGCGCGAGCTGGCTTCGGCTGAGTCATTGCCGACGCTTCACGGATGTCGGCGATGCGGACATCGCGAGTTTCCGCACGGCGGCCGACGACGATCACCTCACGCCTTTCACACGCGCTTGCGCAGGTTTCGCACTCGGTAAAGCATTCGATGACGTCGGCGATATCGAACATGCTGCTGCCGCGCTGCGGACCGCGAACGCGCGGATACGCGCGTGGGTGACGTGGGATTCGTCGGCGTGGTCGGCGTTCGTCGATCGAAGATTGCGCGAGAAAATCGCCGCGTCATCGGCGGCTTCGACGTTCGAACCGGTTTTCGTCATCGGCATGCCACGCACCGGAACGACGTTGGTTTCGACATTGCTCGCCGGTTTCGACGACGTTCGCGATCGCGGTGAACTGAATTGGATCCCGGCCGTCTATACACAATTGCTGGAGCTTGACCGACTCGACGATCCGCAGGCTCTACGCGCGTGCGCCGATCTGATTCAGGCACACATGCGACGCGACGACGCGCCGGCGAGATTTTACGTCGACAAGAATCCGCTTAATTTCGCTTACGTCGATTTCATCGCCGCGATGTTTCCGCGCGCGCGCTTCGTGTATTGCCGGCGCGATGCGCGCGATACCGCGCTGTCGATTTGGTCACAGCACTTCGCGCACGAGGCGCTCGCCTTCGCTTACGATTTCGCGAGCATCGCGAAGGTGCAGAAAGACGATCTACGTTTCATGCAACTTTGGCGCGAGCGGTTCAGCGATCGGATCATCGAAGTCGATTACGAATCCGTCGTCGCCGATCGTGATACGCAATCACGCCGGCTCGGCGATTTTCTGGGCGTCACGCGCCGCTCAAAAACCGACGGCACCGCGCAAACCGTAACGACGGCGAGCGTTTGGCAGGCACGGCAGCCGGTATATTCGCGTTCCGTCGGTCGATGGAAACATTACGCGCCCTACCTGCCGGAACTCGCCGCGCTCAGCGACTGATCACTGTTTGCGCAATTCGATGCTGCCGCTGAACGATTGCGCGTTGATGCGCGCGTCGCCAGCGCCGGCTTGTGCGTCCAGATTGCTGCCGGGACCCATTTCCTGCGTATGCGCTTTGCCGAAATCGGTGTCGATGCCGCCGCTGAAGGTCGTCGCTTCGATATGCGCCGACACCGACGCCGGAAGATGCACGCGCAGATCGCCGCTCATCGATTCGAGTTTCACGTTGGCATGACTCGCCGGAGAAAACGAGAGCGTAGCGTCGCCGGAAACCGTGCCCGCTTCGAGGTCCTGCACGGAACCTGCGACGACGACCATGTCGCCCGAAACGGTTTCGACTTTCAGGCGCCCGCTCAAGCCTTTCGCGTTGATGTTGCCGCTCACGGTTTGCAGATGCGCGCGCGTCATCTCCGCGCCGGCATGATCGAACGTGACGTCACCGCTGACGCTGTTGACGTCCACGTCCGGCGCGCCGCTGTTGACCGAAATGCCGCCGCTCACGCTTGCGACTTCGAGCGTCTTGCCGCCGATGCCGGTAACGTTGGCGTCGGCGCTGACCACGTTGACGTCGAGCGCTGCGGCACGCGGCACGCGCAGAACGATGTCGCTGTCGGTGCCGGGACCATTGCCGTGCGTCCAGCTATCTTTCGCACCGGTGATCTTCAACGTGAGATGGCTGGCGTCGCCGCTGATGTCGAGTTTGGAATCGCCGCCGAGGGATCCCTCGAGGCCGACTTCGGCTTTGTCCCATGCCGAAACCGTGACCGAGCCGCGCACGTTCGATACTTCGACACGCGTGTCAGCGGCGGTGGTCCACGACTCGTGCAGCGGCTTCTCGCCGCCGTCGGCGATGACGGAGCGCGATTCGACTTTTTCCGCTGCGTCAGCGGTGGCTGCCGCGGCAATCAGCGCGATCGATAGCGCGGTGCGCAAAGTATACTTTTTCATAGGTCCACCCTGTCGTTTAGCCCGCGTAGGATTTCTTCATCACGCGAAGACGCTGGCTGTTGGTCTTGTTCAGAAGATTGACGAGAAATACCGCGTCGGGCCGTTGTTCGAGCGCCTGCTGGATACTGGTGCTGGCGTCGGTGAGTTCGTCGTTGGCGTTGGCGAGCACTTTGCGCGGGGCATGGTCGTCGTTCTCGACGACATTGATCACGCGCTTTGGCGGAGACGCGACCGTCGCCAGTGTCGGTTGCGGCGGCGCAGGCGTGGTTTGCAACTGCCAAGCGAACAACGCCGCGCCGCAAGCAACGAGCACGGCGGCCGCGATGGCGAACGCGGGCAAACGCGAGCGTCGCTGCTGCGGTGTTGCCGAAATACCTGACGCGATGTCGGGCCACAGATCGCGAGCCGGTTCGACCGGTCCGCCGATCTTGCGCATGCCGTTACGCCATTCGAATTCGCTCATGCCGCTTCTCCAAGGGCGCGGCGCAACAATCCGCGCGCCCGATGCAACTGTGCTTTCGAGGAGCCGACCGCCATGCCGAGTTCGGCGGAAATCTCCTCGTGCTTCCAACCTTCGACGTCGTGCAGGACGAGCACGGCGCGCGCACGCGGCGGCAAATCCGACACAGCGCGTTCAAGATCGCCACGCTCGGCCGCGCAAAACGGCGTCTCGCCGCCGGCGGCCAGTTCCAAACCTTCCTCATCGACCGATGATTCGGTGTCACGTTTGCCACGCAATGCCATCAGCGCGGTGTTCACACTTAAACGATGCAGCCAGGTCGAGAACGCGCTTTCATGGCGGAAGCTGGACAGTTTTTGCCACGCGCGGACGAACGCTTCCTGCGTGAGTTCTTCGGCGCGAGCGCGATCCATGCCGACCAGGCGCAGGATCGTGCCGTGGATTCTGCCGACATGATCGCGATACAACGCCTCGAAAGCGCGCGTGTCGCCGGCGGCGGCGCGCCGGACGAGGGCTGAAACCGTGTCCTCGCGAGGCGGTGCGGCTATCGGTGTGTTCACGCTCAGTACGGACCCGTCCATTTGCTGCCTTAGACGCCGCGACGGCGGTTAAGGTTTAAAGAGCATAAGGGCTTACGCTGTCTTGCGGCCAGCGGCAACGTCTTTGTAAACAGCTAAAAGACGTCGCTTAGGATCTGGGCGTGAGGCATGTAAAGATTTACGGCGTGCCGACGACCTCGGTTTCGATTTGATTTTCCGCGAGCATGGCGGCGATGCGTTGTCGTTCGTTGATCAATGCGTGCGGCATCCGGTTTCCGTAAGACGAAAGGTATTCACCGATGCTTTCGTATTCGTCGATCCAGCCGTCGTTGTCGATATGCAGCAGTGCTTCGACATTGGAATTCGGCAAGTCGAGTCCGTCGAGATTCAAGTCTTGCACGCGCGGTACGTTTCCGATCGCGGTTTCTTCCGCGCCTTCGTTGCCGGTGCAGCGGCCGAGAACCCATTCGAGCACGCGCATATTGTCGCCGAAGACGGGCCACAGGAATTTTCCTTCCTGCGACTTGCGAAACCAGTTGACGTGAAAAATCTTCGGCAGCTTCGCGCCGGGTTTGTCGAACGATAGCCAGTGCGCGAAATAGTCGGCGAAGTTGTATCCGCAAAACGGTTTCATCGCCATCGAATCGCGGCGGAGAACACCGACGGCACCGGGCGCGGCCGCGGTCGTTTCCGATCCCATCGCCGCGCCGACGAGCACGCCATGCGTCCAGTCGCGCGCTTCGAACACGAGCGGCACGAGATGCTCACGGCGTCCGCCGAAGATGATCGCGGAAATCGGCACGCCTTTCGGATCTTCGGCGTGCGGCGAATAGCTCGGACACTGGTTCGCCGAAACGGTGAAGCGCGAGTTGGGGTGTGCCGCCGGGCCGCTGCCGGACGAATAGTCGCGCCCTTGCCAGTCTTTGACGGGCACTCCGGGCAAACCGTCCCACCACGGATCGCCCTCGGCGGTGACGGCGACGTTGGTGAAAATCGCATCGTGATTGAGCATGGCGAGCGCGTTGGGATTGGTTTTCTGGCTCGTGCCGGGCGCCACGCCGAAATAACCGGCTTCCGGATTGATCGCCCACAGGCGGCCGTCTTCGCCAGGCGTCATCCAGCAGATGTCGTCACCGACGGTCCATATTTTCCAGCCTTGTTTCGCATACGGCTCGGGCGGAATGAGCATCGCCAGATTCGTCTTTCCGCACGCCGATGGAAACGCCGCCGCGACGTAATGCGTTTCGCCTTTCGGATTCTGGATGCCGACGATCAGCATGTGTTCTGCGAGCCAACCTTCCTTGCGCGCCTGATACGAACCGATGCGCAACGCGTGGCATTTCTTGCCGAGCAATGCGTTTCCGCCGTAGCCCGAACCGATCGATTTGATCGTGAGTTCTTCGGGGAAATGCAGGATGAAGCGTTTGTGCGGATCGAGTTCGCCGGTCGAGTGCAAACCTTTCACGAATCTTCCGTCGCGCTCGATGCGCGCGAGTGCCGCTGTGCCCATGCGCGTCATGATGCGCATGTTGACGACCACGTACGGGCTGTCGGTGATTTCGACGCCGCAGCGTGCGAGCGGCGAATCGATCGGTCCCATGCAGTACGGAATCACATACAGCGTGCGACCTTTCATGCAGCCGTCGAACAGCGCATCGATTTTCGCGTGCGCTTCGGTTGGATCCATCCAGTGATTGTTCGGACCGGCGTCGTCCTTGTTCGTCGTGCAGATGAAGGTGAGATGCTCGACGCGCGCGACGTCCGAAACGTCGGAATGATGCAGATAGCAATTCGGATGCGTGCGCGGATTGAGCTCGATCAGATCGCCGTCGGCGAGCATCGTTTCGACCAGCGAATCGTATTCGGCTTCCGATCCGTCGCACCAATGGATGCGATCGGGTTTCGTCAGGCGCGCGACGTCGGCGACCCAACGGTCCAACGTTTCAAGTGTGCTCATGTTCTCCTCACCGGGCCGTGCGGCCTGATTATTTTTATCGGACGTTCTTCGCCGTCCGTTTGTGTTTCTTTACGCAGGAATCAGTGCTTCGATGACATGTTCGACGTACGCCTCCATCTTGTCGTGTTCCAACCGCGGCATTCCCACGTGCAGCGTCAATTGCAGAAAGCCGACATACGCCGCATACGCCAGCCGTGCGCGATACGCGGCGGTTTCGTCCGTCATGCCCATTTGACGGTAAGCATCGAACAGCAAATCCATGCGCTGTTGCGTCACGCGCGCCATCACGGGCCGCGAAATCGGATGGTCGAACGCGCGCAAAAGCGCCGAATAGATTGCGTGTGATTTCGCTTCGTGACCGGTGCGCCGGAAAAGTTCTCGCAGACGCGCGCGCGGATCGGCGATCGGCGCGACGTCCTCGATGAATTTGTCGGTCGACTGTTTTTCCCACCGATCGATCGCGGCTTTGAGCAACGCTTCGCGCGTCGGGAAGTGCCAATAGAAGCTGCCTTTCGTCACGCCGAGCTGCTTCGCGAGCGACTCGACCGCGACCGCGCCAACGCCGTGCGTGGCGATCAGATCGAGCGCTCCTTCTTCCCAATCCGCCGCGCTGAGACGCGTGCGTTCGGACTTCTCCACAGTCGATGTAACGGCATGTAACATCGTTACATGGTATCGGGTCTGCCACACAGGAGTAAGTACAAGTCGCGTTGCAA
This sequence comes from uncultured Rudaea sp., assembly GCA_964658115.1. Classification (GTDB taxonomy): domain Bacteria; phylum Pseudomonadota; class Gammaproteobacteria; order Xanthomonadales; family Rhodanobacteraceae; genus Rudaea. The sequence continues at coordinate 15,754 of CAZZYA010000034.1, forward strand.
TGCAACAAAAATAGTCTCGACTCAAGGGATTAGACCATACGCTAGCGTATTGACAGCATCGTACTCCTTCACCATACTCTAGCGTATGGTTTACGCAGAAACCGCAAACGAAACCGAGCGAAGAACGCAACGCCGCGTCGTGCGACTGCGAGCGCACGACGGTATCGAACTGATGACCGAACGATTCGGCGACGACGGCGCGCCCGCCGTCGTGTTCGCGCACGGCTTCGGCCAAACGCGGCGCGCGTGGACATCGACGGCGTGCGCCGTCGCCGCAAACGGCTGGCAATCGGTCACGGCCGACGCGCGCGGTCATGGCGACAGCGGTTGGCGCGATGACGGCAATTACGACTTTGCCCAGTTTGTCGACGACCTCGTGCTCGTCGCGCGGCAGGCGGAAAATCCGGTGCTGATCGGCGCTTCGATGGGTGGCCTGCTCGGTCTGGTCGCGCAGGCGAATTCCCGACCGTTCCGCGCGCTCGTGCTGGTCGACATCACGCCGCGTTGGGAAAGTGCGGGAATCGAGCGCATCATAGGGTTCATGCGCGCACATCCTTCCGGATTCGCCTCGATCAACGACGCTGCTTCCGCCGTGACGAGTTATCTGCCGCATCGCGCAGCGGGTAAATCGCCGGAACGTCTGCGCGAATCGCTCGTGCGCGGCAACGACGGACGTCTGCGCTGGCATTGGGATCCACGTTTGCTCGATCGCATCGTGAACGACAGCGAACGCTATCAAGCCATGCTGCTCAACGCCGCGCGCCGCATCGATGTGCCGACGCTCCTGATCAGCGGCGAGAATAGCGACATCGTTTCCGACGCGACCATCGCCGAATTTCTGCAGCTGGTCCCGCATGCCGAACACGTGCGCGTGCCGCGCGCGACGCATATGGTAGCCGGCGACGAAAACGACGCGTTCGCAATGGCCGTTCTGGATTTTTTGGGGAAATTTCGACCGCCCGTCATTCCCGCGAAAGCGGGAATGCAGTGACGTTGCTTTCCGACGCGCGGTAAAAGATAAGGCGCTGGATTCCCGTTCTCGCGGGAGTGACGGCAATAGAGAAAATCTGTCCTAAGGGTCGACGCTATGAACTGGCTTCCTTTCCTCGCACTCATCATCGTTTCGCTCACGTGCGCTTATTTGCGCGCGAGCTTGCGCATCTGGACGGTCGTGGGACTTGTCGCTGCCATCGGCGTCGGGCTGCTCGCCGGCAGTCACTGGCTCGCCATCGCGATTCCAACGGCGATCTTCGCGCTGATTGCGATCCCGCTGAACATTCCAGACTTCCGTCAGCGCCAGATCACCGCGCCGCTGCTCAAGATGTATCAGAAAATCACGCCGCAGATTTCGGACACCGAACGCACCGCGCTCGAAGCGGGCACCGTCGGTTTCGAAGGCGAGCTGTTCTCGGGAAAACCCGACTGGTCGAAATTGCTCAAGCAGCCGAAACCGGAATTGTCGGTGGAAGAACAAGCGTTCCTCGACGGCCCCGTCGAAGAAATCTGCGCGATGTGCGACGAATGGGAAATCACGCACGAACTGGCCGATCTCACGCCGGAAATCTGGGAGTTCGCGAAGAAGAACAAATTCTTCGGCATGATCATCCCGAAACAGTACGGCGGTTTGCAATTCTCCGCGCTCGCGCAATCGGCCGTGCTGCAGAAACTGATGAGCATTTCCGGTTCGCTGTCATCGACGGTCGGCGTGCCGAACTCATTGGGTCCCGGCGAACTGCTGCTGCACTACGGCAGTCAGGAACAGCGTGACTATTATCTGCCGCGCCTCGCCGATGGCCGCGAGATTCCCTGTTTCGCGCTGACGGGTCCCTTCGCCGGTTCGGATGCGACCTCGATTCCGGATTACGGCATCGTCTGCAAAGGCGAATACGAAGGTGGCAACGTGCTCGGCGTGCGTCTCACGTTCGACAAGCGTTACATCACGCTCGCGCCTATCGCGACGCTGATCGGCCTCGCTTTTCAGATGCACGATCCGGATCATCTGCTCGGCGACGACGAGCATATCGGCATCACGCTCGCGTTGATTCCGCGCGACACGAAAGGTCTCGAAATCGGCCGACGCCATTTTCCCCTCAATGCTGCGTTCCAGAACGGCCCAGTACGTGGCAAGGACATCTTCATTCCACTCTCGCAGCTCATCGGCGGCGCGGAGATGGCCGGTCAAGGCTGGCGCATGCTGGTCGAATGCCTTTCAGTCGGACGCGCCATCACCTTGCCGTCGAACGCGAGCGGCGGCGTGCGTATGGGTGCGATCGCGACCGGCGCGTATGCGCGCATCCGCAAACAGTTCGGCATGGCGATCGGACGTTTCGAGGGCGTCGAGGAAGCGCTCGCGCGCATCGGCGGTTATGCGTATGCGATTACCGCGCTGTCGCGCGCGACGGCGGCAGCGGTGGACCGCGGCGAAAAGCCGTCGGTACCTTCCGCCATCGCGAAATACCACGCGACGGAACTCGGCCGCGAAGTGTCGAAAGACGTGATGGACGTCCACGGCGGTAAAGGCGTGCAGCTCGGACCGAACAACTATGCCGGTCGCGGTTACCAGACCGCGCCGATCGCGATTACCGTCGAAGGCGCGAACATCATGACGCGCAGCCTGATGATCTTCGGCCAAGGTGCGATCCGCTGCCATCCCTACGTGCTGAAGGAAATGCAGGCCGCGCAGATCACCGATTACCGCACGCGTTTGCGCGCATTCGATCGCGAACTGTTCGGCCATATCGGTTTTGCGATCTCGAATGCGGTGCGCAGTTTCGTACTCGGCATCGTTCGTATCGGCCGCGCGCCGGGCGACAAATACACGCGCCGCTATTACCGCAAGCTCAATCGCTACGCGGCGAATCTCGCCCTCGTCGCCGATTCCGCGATGCTGATGCTCGGCGGCAAACTCAAGTTCAAAGAGAAACTGTCCGCGCGTCTGGGCGACGTGCTGTCGAACCTCTACATCGCGAGCGCGATGCTGAAACGCTACGAGGATCTCGGCCGTCCCGCGACCGATCAGCCACTGCTCGCATGGGCGTTCCACGATTGCTGCTACCGCATGCAGAACGCGCTCGACGGCGTGTTGCGAAATTTCCCGATTCGTCCCGCCGCGTGGCTGTTGTACTTCCTCGTGTTCCCGTTCGGACGTCGCGAAGTGCCGCCGTCGGATCGGCTCGGCCATCGCGTCGCCGCGATTTTGTGCACGCCGAACGAAGCGCGCAATCGTCTGGCGGAATGGACGTACCTCACGCCGAACAAGAACAATGTCGTCGGCCGCATGAATGCGATTCTGTCCGACGTCATCGCCGCCGAACCGGTCGAACGCAAGTTCCTCAAAGCGCTGAAGACCGGTCAGCTCAAAAGTCTCGACGCACTCGCGCAACTCGCCGAGGCGGAAGAGATTGGCGCGATCACCGCCGGCGAACGCGAACTGCTTGAACGCGTTCGCGAAGCGACGCTTGAGTTCATCAACGTCGACGACTTCGATCCACGCGAACTGCAAGCCAATCGCGTACCGTCGAAACCGGATTTGCGCTCGGTCGCCTGACCGTTTGTTCTGTTCGTCGTTTGCGCGAAAGCGAGAATGACGAACCAGAATGATCGAATCGCGAAAGCCGCTGTGTCGCCGAGCGCGCGTGCCAGTCCTTGAGCACTTCGGCCTCGCGCTCGGCAGTAATGCCTGATTTCAGTTTCGCCTGATGCTCGGACGGTTCGGTCTTGAACCAGGCCAACGTCTCGCGGACCGTGTCATCCAGCGAACGGTATTTCAGGCCCGCGGACTTTGCTTTCGCTGAACTGACGCGGCCGAACGCGGCATCGTCGCCTTGCGCCGGAATCCACGCCGGCATGTCGGCCCACGGCGATACTTTTTCCTGTTCGAGGAAATTCGTGTCGACCCACAAGAATTTCGCGTTGCTTTTCGATACGTTTTTGCACGTGTCGAGCAAACGGCCCATCGTGATCGAACCGGCCTGCGCATCCGCGTTGAACGTGCCGAGCATTTTCTTTTCCGCGCACGACACGACGAAATCGGCCAGATCGCGGCCGTCGATGAACTGCGTGAAATCCTTCGGCGATCCGGGCGCGAGCACTTCGCCGCCGCGCGCGACACGCACGGGCCAGTACGTGAAACGATCGGTCGGATCACCGGGACCGACGATAAGCCCCGGACGAATGACCGTCGTGCGCTCCGGCAAAAC
>CAZZYA010000035.1:0-19708 GCA_964658115.1 uncultured Rudaea sp.
GATAGAAATACGCGACGGGTCGATAGCCCGGATCGGCCGCGCCGTTTTCGGCAATCATCGCGTTCAAACCCGTGAAGCCTGTGTGCGTACCGACGACATTGCGCATCTCGACGTTGAACTGTTTGAGTGCGCGCGGAATCGTGACGGCATCGCCGTATTTTTCATCGAGCTGACGGAAAATTTTGTCGGCTTCGGCTTTTTCTTCCGTCGACAACGTTGCGTACGCGGTCTGCAGCGCGCTTTGCGAAAGTTCATCGCGATTTTCCGCGGCGATGCCCATCCACGCAACGCCACGCAGGCGGTCGGTCGGAACGCCGATACCTTCGTAATACATCATCGCGGCGTTGTATTGCGCACGTTTGTTGGCCCAGAAACCGGCCAGTTCGAACAGGCGCAACGCTTCGGCGTAGTCGCGCTTGCGCAAGTAAAATTGTGCTTTGAACTCGAAGTATTTACCGGGAAAAATCCGGCCGGGCGGATCGGGGTTGCGCAATGCGCCCCAGTCGGCGTTCCAGTTCCCGAACGAAAGTCCGGGATCGGGAAAACCCGCCATGCCCGCGTTCGCGGAGACGGAGCACGTGAGCAGGAAGCCGGCAAGAAGAGAAAGGCGTTTCATGTCCGAAGCTCCTATCGTCGTCGATCAAACGAGACTATCGGGCATCGTCGCGCCGGCGCGTTCGTGAAGCAAGTGAAGAATTGTTTCGTGAAAATCGTTTCATGCAATTGGCGATCAAACCAATGGCCGGCGCGGCATGCTGCGCAACAGCAACGTGAATTCGACGCCGCTGCCGTCGGCCAGGTTACGCGCGCTCGCCGCGCCGCGATGTGCGGACGCGATCAGGCGCACGATGTAAAGACCCAAACCCAGATGCGGCGCTTCGGCGGCGCGCTGTGTCGACGGACGCAAGCTCACCAGCGAATCGAACAGGCGATCCTGCATCGTGTCCGGCAGCAGCGGGCCGCTGTTGGCGACGGTCAGTTCGGCGCCGTCGTCGAGCGCGTGCAGCGCGATGCGGATCCAGCCGTCATCCGGCGCGAAGCTGCGCGCGTTGTCGACCAGTTTGTCGAGCGCCTGCGCGATCAGTTCCGGCGCACCGTGCATGATCAGCGGCGAGGTCGGTAACTCCGAATCCAGCCTACGCGGCGCGATGATCGGCCGATAACTGTCGATGCAGCCGCGCACGACGGCGGTCAGATCGAAATCCTCGCCTTCGGCCGCGCCGATCGCGCGTTCCATTCCGTTGGCCTGACTCATTGCGCGTACGATCGCGCCCAATCGTTCGGCGCCGCCGCGCGCACGTTCGAGATACGGCTGCGCCGAATCGGGCATCGATTGATGATCGAGATTGTCGAGCGACGATTTCACAATGGCGAGCGGCGTTTGCAGTTCGTGCGAGAGTTTGCTTGCGAGCGTGCGCAGATAATCCGTGTAAGCGCTGACTTCGGCGAGCAGTCCGGAAAAGCTGCGCGCAAGATCGCCGAGTTCGTCGCGCGAATCGGTGAGCGGCATGGCCGCCGTATCGACGCTACCGCTGTTGCGCAGCGCGCGATCGGCTGCGTCGCGCAAACGGCGGATGCGCAAACTCAATACACTCGAAAACAGAAACAGAATGCCGCCCGCGACGAACAGCGCGAATAGACTCGCCATCGCGACGCTGAGCAGCGCACGGTTGGTGAGCAGCGGCAATGTATCGCTGGCTTGTTCGAGCAACAGCGCGCCGCGCACTTCGCCTTGCGATTTCAACGGCACGGCGGCGGCGAGCACGACGCCGGAATCGGCCGCCGTACGGTGCCACGCGGTTGAGGTCACGCCGGATAATGCCTGCCAGATTTCCGTCGCGCTGAGTCGCGGCAGTTCGACGGAAAAATCCGACGCCTCGATCAGACTCGGCGCGAGCAGATGGCGATAAACGAAATTCTCCAGCCAGCGCCGGCGCGCGACCGGTTGCGTGGGCGGCGCGGACAATGCGCCCGCCGTCGCGATGACCCAGCCATCACCGCTGAGAATACGCGCGCGCATGCCTTCGGCGACGAACTGCGACAGCTCGTTCGACAATTGCGTCGACAAGGTCAGCAACGGCATCAGCTCGGATGACGTTTCGGTGGAGGTTTCCGCATCGTACGACGCGATCGACAAGCGATCCGGCATCTGCGCACGCGGCATGCGCAGCTCGACGACGTAGCCCGCGCCGTTTTCTCGCCAAATGCCATCGAGCACGGTCGGCAGCGTGTTGTCGGTGGCGTCGGTCAGCGTGAGCGCATCGAAGTGGCCAGGTGCGGCGCTCGCGATGAGATAGCGGCGCGTCAGATCGTCACGCTGCAACGTGAGAATCAAATGATCGCTCGTCATCGCACGTGGATCGCGTGCGTCGGCGCGGGCGCGCGCCGCGTCGCGCACGGCGACGCGGGTGTAGATTCCGTCGTCGTCGTTGCACAGAAGCATCGACAACTTCTCGGCATCGCTCGCCGGTCCGAGGAATTGCGTGTATGGCTTGAGCGGCGACCAATCGTCACCGGCACCATCGATCGACAGGCGCGCCGGCGCGCGGTGCACATACAACGCATTGCCGCCCGGGGGAAGTTCGGCGTTCAGTGCATTGAGGCTGCGCGCGAGCGCGCGTGCGGACGCGATCAGCGTCTGTTCCTGACCTTGCCGCAGCAATTCTTCCATTTGCCGCACGAACAGCCATCCCGCCACCGGCAGCGCCAGCGTCGAAAGTGCGATGAGCAGGAGTTTGAAGCGAAGCGACATCGATCAACGCCGCCGAAAAGGAATCACGGTTTCCAACGATAGCCCACGCCATGCACCGTTTCGATCGCGTCGAAATTCGAATCGATGGCGATGAATTTTTTGCGGATGCGTTTGATGTGCGAAGTGATCGTCGCGTCGTCGACGACGACTTGCGCTTCGCGCATGAGCTGATCGCGATTCTTCACGTGTCCCGGAAAACGCACGAGCGTGTGCACCATCCAGAATTCGGTGACGGTGAGCGGAACTTCTTCGTTGTTCCACGTCACGCGCATGCGTTCGGCTTCGAGCTTGAGCGGTCCGTGTTCGACGACCGTTTCTTTTGACGACGGTTTCGACAACGCATCCAGCCGCCGAAACAACGCACTGATGCGCGCGGCGAGATGGTGCAGGCTGACGTCTTTCGTGAGGTAGTCGTCGGCGCCGAGACGCAGGCCGGAGATCACATCGAAATCCGAATCGCGCGCGGTCAGGAACAGTATCGGCAATGTCGGCGACTTGGCGCGCAATTCGCGGCACAGTTCGAAACCGCCGTCGGGTTCTTCGCCAAGACCGACGTCGATGATCACCAGTTCCGGAAAGCGCGTCGTGAATGCGCGGCTCGCTTCCGGGCGTGATCCGTAACCTGCGACCTGATAACCGAAACGCGTCAGCGCCTCGACGTAGTTGGCACGGATGGAAGGTTCGTCTTCGACGATGGCGATGTTGCGTCCCATATTTCTCTCAGCGATGAACGAAGGAATTTAGCGTGCGGACATGGATGGCCGCTTCTGATGTTCGCATTCAGGGACGAATGCACGAATACGAGCATAGGGTCCGGAGCAATGGCGCACAACCGTTCTAGAGTCGATGTCAGAAGATCGCCACAAACCATCGGCGGCTAGGCCGAATCGTGCCTGTTCCAGCGCACGGCCCACGGCGAATCTAGGCTCGCGCCAAAACCGGCGCCCACGCGAAGTAAAACAATGAAAACCGACCGTCCCGAACCGAACGCCGAGCTCTCACGGACGTTCGAACCTTTGCGCTACGTTTTCGCCATCGGCGCGCTGCTGCTGGGCTTTGTCGCCAGTGTGCGCTTCTGAACGCAACCCAATCACTACTATGGACATCTATCTACCCGCCGATTTCTACGCGTTGCGCGCCGACCTGAACGACTGGCGCGACGTTGGAACTTCCATCGACATCGAGAAGTCTGCAGAAAGGACGATCGCGTCGCCCGATCAGGGCGAAGCCGATCCGAACTGGAAAGTTCTCTAGCGTCGAAACCGATTTGTCAGAACCGTGCCGGGGACGAGTTTTCCCCAACCTCCCCGCAAAGCCCCGGCGCGGCTTTTTTTTGACGAGCGGATTTACGAAGCGAGCCGCTTCATCGTCGCGATGATTTCGCGGTAGTCCTTGTGACCGAAGATCGCCGAGCCGGCGACGAACGTATCCGCGCCGGCTCGCGCTATGTCGCCGATGTTGTCGGCCTTCACGCCGCCATCGACTTCGAGGCGAATGTCGCGTCCGCTGCGATCGATCCGTTCGCGCGCGCGGCGCAATTTTTCCAGTGCGGTCGGGATGAAACTCTGACCGCCGAATCCGGGATTCACCGACATGATCAGGATCACGTCGATCTTGTCCATCACGTAGTCGAGATAATCGAGCGGCGTCGCGGGATTGAAAACCAGTCCCGCGGTACAGCCGGAATGTTTGATCAGCTGAATCGTGCGGTCGACGTGTTCGGTCGCTTCCGGATGGAAGCTGATATTCGTCGCGCCGGCTTCGGCGAAATCGGGGACGATGCGATCGACGGGCTTCACCATCAGGTGCACGTCGATCGGCGCCTTGACGCCGTATTTGCGCAGCGCTTCGCACACGAGCGGGCCGATGGTGAGATTGGGGACGTAATGATTGTCCATCACGTCGAAATGCACCCAGTCCGCGCCAGCGGTGAGCACATTGTCGACTTCTTCACCGAGTTTGGCGAAGTTCGCCGACAGGATCGACGGAGCGATTACCGTGGATTGTTTAGCCATCGCCGCTGCTCATTTGAATCCGCGTTGTGACTGTATCTTCTCATACGCCGTGTTGATCTCGCGTGCGCGCTCCTCGGCGCGGCGCTTGAGCTCTTCGGGAACGTCGCCGAGTTTGTCCGGATGGTGCTGGCTGATCAGTTTGCGATAAGCGCGTTTGATTTCGCGATCGCTCGCGCCGTGCGTGAGTCCGAGGATGGCGTACGGATCCTTGGCGACCGGATCGGAACGCGTGGCTTGTTCGTAATGACGATTGCCGCCTGCGCCGTAACCGTATTGATTGTTGTAGCCGCGCTGATACGCATGGCCATAACCTTTCATGGCGGCCAGCGCGGACAATTCGCGTTCGTCGACATTCAGCGCCCAGCACAGTTTGCGCACGATGCGCATTTTTTCCGCCTGCAACGGCGCACCTTCGGCGTAAACGATATCGAGCAGCATGTCGAGCAGCAGGTAGGCCAGATCGCGTCGTCCGCCGGCCCATGCTTTGAGATTGGCGATCACCGCCGTCGTTCGAAAATCCGGCTGCTTGCCCTGATTGAAATGCGTGATCGCTTCTTCGCGCTGCGCCGTCGTGAGCTGCATGCGCGCCATCAGGTTTTCGGTCGCTGATATCTCCGCTTCGGAAACGCGGCCGTCGGATTTCGAGATCGCGCCCGCCAAGCCGAACAGAGGCGCGATGAACGAATGCGACGTGTGCACGTCGGCGCGCGGCATGTGCAGCATGCCGGTGTCCCACAAATGACCGAGCGCCATGCCGATGATCGCGCCCCACACCGAGTGGGAAACGAACAATCCGATCAGCGCGCCGATGATCTTGCCGGTCGCGTTCATTTCGCTTGGGCCGGCTGCGCGGCGTACCACTGCAAAATCGCGTCGGTTTCCGCGTTACCGACCATACCGAGTGCGGCGCGCATGGCGGCGACATCGCGCGCGCCGCTGCGATAGTTCTCGACGGCGGTGCGAAGATAGTCGAGGTTCTGGCCGGCGAGATTCGGCAGCGACTGCGCCGTCGCGATGCCCCGTTCGCCGTGACACGACGCGCACAATCCCAACCGTTGCGGCGGCGTTTGCGCGCTCGCGGATGCGCAGAGCGCAAGGAAGAATGAGGCAGGAAAAAGCTGCCCGGCAGGACGAATCGGCATGATCGTGCGATTTTATCAGGCGCCGCATGAATTCCGCGCAGCGGCTATCCGTTAAAATAGGTGTCCGACAGGAGTTGCCCGTGCCGACGACGCTGCATCGATCCGATTTGCCTGGCCTCAACCTCGTTCATCGCGGCAAGGTGCGCGATGTGTATGCGTTGTCCGACAGCGAATTGCTGATCGTCGCGACCGATCGTTTGAGTGCGTTCGATGTCATTCTGCCCGATCCGATTCCGGGCAAAGGTGAAATGCTGTGCCAGATTTCCAATTTCTGGTTCGACAAGACGGCGTCGCTGATGCCAAACCATCTGACCGGAAAGAACGTCGCCGACGTGCTTCCGCCGGACACGAATCTTGCGTTGTACGCGACGCGCAGCGTCGTCGCCAAACGGTTGAAAGCGGTTCCGGTCGAAGCGATCGCGCGCGGTTATTTGATCGGTTCGGGCTGGAAGGATTATCAGGCGAGCGGTTCGCTGTGCGGCATCGCGTTGCCGCAAAATCTGCGGCAGGCGGAGAAATTGCCGGAAGCCATTTTTACGCCGTCGACGAAAGCCGCATCCGGCAGTCATGACGAAAACATCGGCTTCGATCATGTCGTCGAACTGATCGGTGCCGATCTCGCCGAACAGGTCCGCGACGCGACGTTGAAAATCTACAAATTTGCCGCCGAATATGCAGCGACGCGCGGCATCATCGTTGCCGATACCAAATTCGAATTCGGCACCGACGAAACCGGCAAACTGTACGTGATGGACGAAATGCTTACGCCGGATTCCTCGCGTTTTTGGCCGGCCGAGGAATACCGAGTCGGCATCAGTCCGCCGAGTTACGATAAACAGTTCGTTCGCGATTACCTGGAAACGCTCGATTGGAACAAACAGGCGCCCGGGCCGAAACTGCCCGACGAAGTGATCCGCCGTACGGCCGAAAAATATGCCGAAGCGCTGCGGAAACTGGCGGGAATCGAAATCGATTAGCGCTACACTGAATCCATCGTTCCGCGGAGACACGCCATGAACGCGATTCCTTCCCAACACGCCGACACACGTCGCGACGTCGACCGCTGGCTCGGTAACTACAGCGAAGATCATCGCAATCCAACGAATATCGTGGTGCACTGGATCTGCGTGCCGTTCATCCTGTGGACCGTCATCGCGTTGTTGTGGGTGATTCCTGTGCCAACGGTGATCGGCCGCGCCGGTTTCTGGGCGGCGGTCGCGATGTTCTTCGCGCTATCGTTTTATCTGCGCCTGTCGCGGCCGCTCGGGTTCGCGATGCTGGCCGCATTCGTGGGACTCGGCGTGCTCACGGAATTTCTTTATCGTGCGCTGGGTCCGATGAATCTGATGTGGCTCGCGATTGCCGTGTTCGTACTTGCGTGGATCGCGCAGTTCATCGGACACAAGATCGAAGGCAAGAAGCCATCGTTTCTCACCGATGTCGCCTACTTGATGATCGGGCCCGCGTGGCTCGTGGCGAAGATCATGCGCCGCGTGGGCATCGCCTACTAGTCGCGTGCCGCCTGATCGATGCGGCTCACTTTCGCATCCCGGATAACGAAGGTGACGACGGCGCCGTCGATCTTGTATTGCCAGCGCTCGCCTTCGTAGGCGCCATATTCGTTCTGGACGGGTTCTTTGTAGAACGGATCGCCCGCGATGTCGATCAGTTTCGATACCGGATCGCCGACGACCACAAGGCGACTGCCGAAGCGATACATGTCCGATGCAAAGGTGTTCGCGCTGAGCAGTAGTGCGCATAATGCAGCGCGCGCGAAGACGGTTCGCAGTGTCGTCGGGTTGGATTTCATGATGAAAATTATAAGTTTCGTGCGATAAAAAATTTGTTCATTGCGTGGGTTTTTGTGTGTCGGGTTTTTGAGCCGAAGCTTCCGCTGCGGCGGAAGCTTTTGCTCAAAAGCAACCCCACAAAGTTCAGCCCCAATAAAACCGGCGCCGCGAACAATCGCAGCGCCGTCAAACTCAGTGCGCAGCCCCAAGCATGCTAAACACCGCCGCTCCAAACAGCACACCGATAATCACCGCAAGAATGATCTCGACGACAATCTGCACAAGGCTGATCAGACATGCCGTGCCAAACCCGAGCGCCGCTCCGCCCGGACGCCGCACGATCGCATTGATGATCGCCGAGTTGAGCAGGAACACCAGCACCAGGCACACGATGCTGGTGGTGCCCGACGCACCCAGCACCATGGCGACGAGCCAGTTCAATATCCCCGCGGCGATCGCCGCCACGAGCGCGGCGATGCACGCTTGAGCGAAACTCGGCATGAAGCCGGCGACGACGCGTGTAGCGAGCATGATGATAAGTCCGCCGATGACGACGGCGATGATCAAACCAACCAAAATCGTGACAAGTAACGTTCCCATTGCCTCTCCCAAGTTGTGACGACACACTTCTTCGCCGCGACCGGACGATCCGGCGCGACGCTCCCTAAACGCTTTCGCGCGGCTTGAGCAACCAGCGGCACAACGCCGGCAGGAACACGATCGCGGCGACCATGTTCACGACGAACATGAAAGTCAGCAGCACGCCCATGTCGGCCTGGAATTTCAGATCGGAAAACACCCACATGCCGACGCCGACGGCGAGCGTCAGCGCGGTATAGAAAATCGCGATACCGGTGGTTTTAAGCGCAATGAAATACGAATCGGTGAGCGAACGTCCCTGATTCATCGACTCGCGCATGCGTGCGTAAATGTAGATCGCGTAATCCACGCCGATGCCGACACCGAGCGCGAGCACGGTCAGCGTGTTCACTTTTTTGCCGATGTCGAGATACACCATGAGCGAATGGCCGAGTTCGGTGACGAGCACGAGCGGCAGCGTGATGCATAGCGCGGCGAGCGGGTTGCGGAAACTCAGCAGGCACATCACGAACACGGCGGCGTAAAGAAGCCACAACATTTCATGATCGACAGCGCGCACTTCGTCGTTGATCGCCGCCATCACGCCGACGTTACCGGTAGCCAGACGCAGATTGAGTTTGTTGTTCCTGTCGGGCGACGCATCTTTTGCGAGTTGATCGCGGAAATTCACGTCGGAGCCGCTGAAGATTTTGTTGTCGTCACGGAATTCCTTAACAGCGGTGACCACGCGGTCGATCGTCGTGGCGCGGTGATCGGTGAGAAACATCATCACCGGCATCGCGCTGCAATCCTGATTGAGAAGGCCCGAGTCCGTCTCGAAACCTTGCGTGTCCTGGCGTAGTCCGTCGCTGTCGCGTGGCAGTACGCGCCAGCGCAAATTGCCTTCATTCCATCCGGCATTCACGATCTTGGCCGCGATCGGCAGCGTGATCACTTGCGCGACGCCTTCGACATTTTTCATGTGCCACGCGAAACGATCGAGCGTTTCCATCACGGGATAACTCGTCGTGCACGCGTTCGGCGCGGCTTCGGCGATGGCGTCGAGGATGTCGACGCCGAGCGCGAATTTGTCGCTGATCAATACCGCGTCGCGGTTGTAGCGTGCGTCCGACCGAAGCTCGGCGACGCCTTTTTGCGCATCGCCGATCATCACGTTCTTGCCGTAGTGCGCAGCGACAGCCCAGATAAGTACGCCGATCAAAATGACGATCGCGGCGGGCACCGGACGACTCAGACGCGCGAGCACCGCCCACAGTTTGTCGAACTGCGTGAGCTGGCGCAGACGCCAGTTCTTTTTGCGTTCGAGATTGCGCAGGCGGCAGAACGAAAGCAGAACGGGCAGCAGAATGAGATCGGTGAGGATCGTCAGTGCGACACCGACGGTCGCCGTCACCGCCAGTTCGAAAATGATGCGCACCGGAATGACCAGGATCGTCGCGAAGCCGATGCACCCGGCGATCAGAGCAACTGTTCCCGGCACGAGCAGCATACGGAACGCGAGGCGCGCGGCGGTTTGCGGATCGACGCCTTGGCGTGTGCGCAACTCCTCGACGCTACCGTCTTCGAGTCCGCCGAAAAACAGTTCGCCGCGGAAACGATTGATCATTTGTTCGCCGTGACTGACCGCGATGGCGAAGATCAGGAACGGCGTCAGCATGTTCATCGGATCGATGCCGAAGCCGAGCAGGCGCAACGCACCGAGCATCCAGATCACGGCGATCAGCGCGCAGAACACCGTCAGCGACGCCAGTTTCACCGACGCCGAATAGGCGAACAGCAGCAGCCACGTGAATGCGATGGTGACGAAGAAAAACACGATTACCGATTTCGCGCCGGTGCTGATGTCGCCGACCATTTTCGAGAAACCGATGATGGCGACGGTGGTGTGATCGTTCTCGTACTTGGCGCGGATAGCTTCGAGCTGATCGTTGATCGCGTTGTAGTCGATCGTCACGCCGTGCGCGGGATCTTCCGGCACGAGATCGACCCACACCATCGCGCCGGAAAAATCCTTGGCGACGAGACGCCCGACGATGCCGGCTTTTTCGATGTTCGCTTTGATCGTGGCGAACTGTTCATCGGTCGCGTTGAATCCATCGACGTTCGGCGTGAACGTCGCGGGGATCACGTTGCCGCCGGCGAAACCGTCCTCGACCACTTCGACGAAACGCACGTTCGGTGTGAAGATCGAACTGACGCGCGAGGCGTCTGCATGTTCGATCTTCATCGCGTCGAGCGTGATCTTTTCCATCGTCTGGAAAAATGGTTGATTGAACATGTCGCCGTTCTTGTCCATCACCGCGATCAGGATGCGGTTTGCGCCGCCGAAATCCTTTTCGTAGTCGAGGAACGTGCGCATGTATTCGTGCTGCAGCGGAATCTGTTTTTTGAATCCGGCATCGACTTTCAGTTGCGAAGCGAAAAATCCCATCGCAATCGTGATCAGCGCGAAAATCGCGAGCACGACCGTGCGATTGCCGAATACGAGCGATTCGGCGGCGCGCTGAAACGCGTTGGGTTGCGTGGCGGACGTCGGCAGTACCATCAGTGCGGAGCCGGCCCGGTAGGTGAGTAAGTGCTGAGGCCGTTTTCGCCGGCGACGAGAATCGTCCGCTGCGAGAGCGGCATGACCGCGGCGATGATGCCGGCCGGCGTGTCGATGAAACCGTGCATTTCGTCGTGCCCGTTCAAGCGCACGAGCACGATGCCGTTCGCGCCGACGATCACCGCGCCGCCGTCCGGCAATGCGGTACCGCCGAGCAGCGTGAGTTCCGTTTTCGTTTCGACTTCGGCCCAGTGCGTGCCGAGGTCGGCGGTTTCGTAGACGTGACCGCGCAAGCCGAAAGCGAGCGCGTGGTCGCTGTCGTAGCCGAGCACGCCGAACATCGATCCGTCATACGGAAGATGAATGCGCTTCCACGTTTTGCCGTCGTCGCGCGACTGGAATCCACTGCCGCGTTCGCCGACGATGATCAGGCCCCCGCTTCCCGTGCGAGCGATCGCGTTGAGATGCGGTGTCGCTTCCTCGCCGATCTTCAAATCCTTTTCGCTGAAGGTCATCTTGCCGCCGGTTTTGACCGGCGCTGTGTCGTCATCGTCGACGCCGTCGTCTTTCTGCGGCGCCGGTTTGTCGGCGGGCGAGGCGACGGTCATCGCGGTCCAGTGCTCGCCGCCGTCGTCGGTGCGCAGCGCAAGACTGTATGCGCCGACGACCATGCCGTGCTGCGCATCGGTGAACAGCACGCCGAGTAGTGGCGCGCCTTGTTGGGGATCTCGCGTCGCGTCGTCGGTTTCGCCGCCGATCTTGAGCGGATCCTTGCGCTGGATCGTCCAGTGTTCGCCGGCATCACTGCTGTGCGCGATCACACCTTCATGGCCCACGGCCCACGCGTTCGCACCGATCGCGGCGACGGCGGTGAATGTCGTGCGCGTCGGAACCTGAGCCTGCTTCCACGTTTGTGCGTCGGTCGAATAGACGATCTCGCCGCGGCCACCGACGGCGATGATGCGCTCGCCCGATTTCACCAACCCGAGTTTCAGCGAATTCGCGGCGAGCGGCACGATTTCGGCGGGTGCGTCGACGGGATCGGTCCACGCTGGCGCATGCGCGCTCGCGAACGCACAAACCGCCGCACACAGAATCGAAATCCGCCGCTGCCGCATGCCTTTACGAACCCCTGAAAACGCGTCAGCCGCTCGTAAGCGGCTGACGTGGACAAAACGTCGTGGTTGAGTTTACTCCACGCCGCGCTGACGCAACGCTTGCGGCGAGAACATGTCGGGTGTGGCCGGGAACGAGAAATCGTATTCCTGTTCCTGGTTGTCCAGACCCTGCACCAGATAGCGCGACGACTTGAGGTCGTAATGACATTCGAGCGTCGACCAGAACACCGGCACTTCGTAGTAGTTCACGCTCGGCGCTTCGGAGTAGCGCCACAGTTTGCCGTCGGTATCGTAATGATCGACTTCGAGAATCTGCCAGCTGTCTTCATCGAGATAGAACGTGCGTTTCGGATTGATGTGGCGCTGACCCGGTTTCAGGTTCGCCTCGACCACCCACACGCGATGCAGTTCGTAGCGCAGTAGATCCGGATTGATGAAATGCGGTTTGATCAGATCGTCGACTTTGGTTTGATCGCTGTGCGCCTTGTACGAGTTGTACGGCACATACATTTCTTTCTTGCCGACCAGTTTCCAGTCGTATTTGTCGAGCGCGCCGTTGAACATGTCGGTCATGTCGTTGGTGCGCAATCCGTCGGACGCGGTGCCCGGATTGTCGTAGGCGATGTTCGGCGCGCGGCGTACGCGGCGCTGGCCGGGGTTGTATACCCACGCTTGGCGCGGTTCTTTCTTCGAGTCGAGCGTTTCGTGCACGAGCAATACCTGTCCGGCGAGACGCGGCGGCGACACGACGTCCTCGAAAAAGTATAGAAGTATATTGTTGATGTCTTTGAGCGTGTTGCCGGGCTTGTAGTACAGGCCCAGTCCCTCTTCGCGGAAGCGGATCAGTGTGTACTGGCCGGATGCGGTTGGGATCGCCTGGTTGTTCCAGCGTGCGAACGACACGCCTTTGAATTTCAGCTTGTGATTCCAGATCGCTTCCATGCCGGCTTTGGCCGGATCCTTATCCAGGATCGGGAACGGAAAGCCTTCGGCGACTTGATCGACGCCTTCACCATCGTCGACGAGTTCGCCGGTCGCCGCGTTCTTGATCGAAAAATCGTAGATGCGCTGCGGGAACGACGCGCTGCGATGCGTCGGATAGACGACCATTTTCCAGTCCGGATATTTCTCGAACATGGCGATCTGGCCAGCGCCGAGTTTGTCGCCGTAGTCCTTGTAGTTTTTCGCGGTGATCTCGAACTTCGGCTTGTCGCTCGCGTACGGATCGGGTTGATGCATGCCGACTTTGTATCCCGCCGGCGGCGACGTGATTCCACCGCTCCACTCCGGGATGGTGCCGTCCTTGTTCGCGGCGCGCTCGGCGCCGACGGGCGTGAGTTCGGTGCCGGTCATGCCGAGTTTCTTGACGTCGTCGTCGGAACCCTTCGCCAATGCGCCGGTGGAGAAAACCGCGCAGGCGATGAGAGCAGCGAGATGTGTTTTATTGAAGCGTGACATGTCTACCGTCCTTTAGAACGAGTACTTGACGACGAACGCGACGAAATCGCGATCGCTGACCAGATTGAACTGGCCGCCGCCGAAATAGTTGGTGTAGCTCAGATCGACCGCCCACTGGTTGAGATAGTTGGACTCTACGCCCAGCGTCACCGACTTGCGGCCTTCGATGAAATTACCGCCAGGACCCGGCGAGGTTCCCGTGACATCCTGATTGAAAGCGATACGCGGCGACACCGTGAATGCGGTGCCGAATGCGTTGTTGTAATCGGCGCGCGCGGCGACGCGGTATCCCCACGAGAACGCGGTGGGGAAGCCGTCCGTTTGCGTTTCGGGATTGTTGAAGTTGCCGGAGTTCACGTCCGGACCGCCGCCGGTGTCGGTGCCGTCGCTGTTGTAGCGAAGGACCGATTGAGCAGGAAGATCCCACACCTTGGTCGCGCCGACTTCGCCGACGAGGGCGATCTGATCGGCGTGGAACGGATTGTTCGGTCCGAAAACTTTTGTGCCGGTGAACTGCAATTGCGAAACGTGATTGCGCGTGTATCCAGGAATCACATCACCTGGCGCGTAATTGCCGAGCTGACTGACGAAGCGATTTCCCGCCGCCGGCAGGAACGCGTTCAGCGGCGACAGGCCGGCGAACAGCAATTCGACGGCGTCGATCTGCAGCGGCGCGTTCGGGCGATAGCTCAGTTCGCCTTGCAGCGCGATACCCGGACCTTCGATCTGCGTGTTGAAACTCAGACCGAACATGCGAATGCCGCTCGGATATTCGACGAAATACGAACCCGTGTTCGGCACCGTGCTCGTCACCGCGCGTCCGGAAATGATCGGCAGGCGACTGCTGTAGCGCAGGAAATAGAAACCGAATTCGGTATTGTTCAAATTGTCGGCGACGTAATGCGCCGCCACGCCCCATTGACCGTATTCGCTCGGATACTGATCCGGCGTACGACGTACCGTCTCGGCGCACGATTCGGCGAGCAGCGGATTGTTGAGCACGGTTCCGCCGCCGAATGCGGTGTTGTCGCTTGCTGCGCCACCGAAACAGACCGGATAGTAATTTTCCGGATTGCGCACGGGTTGCGGAATCAAACCGAACGGCAGCGATGCATACGTGCCGCCGATCGTCGCGAAATCGTTGGTGGAAAAGTAGGTGCCTTCGGGATCGGGATTGGTCTGCGCGAATTCGAGCAGATACATCCCTTCGACCGAGAACGAATCACTGATGTTGTACGAACCGAAGACCATGTTCACCGGCAACAGCGCTTCTTTCAGTTCCGCGCCCGCGACGTGCAACTGCGATACGTCGACAGGGTTGATCACGTTGATGCCGCCCTGGATGAACGTGCTTTCGCCCCAGCTCACGACCTGCTTGCCGAGGCGCACGCTCGCCTGATGATCGGCGATGTTGAAGTTGTCGAACAGGAACGCGTCGAGAATGCGTCCGCGATGGCCAACCTGGTCTTCCGCGAGCGACGTGAGTTTGTCGTTGCCGGAATTCTCGAAGTCGTAAAAGTAACTCGCGCGAACGAAGGCACCGAGGTTCTCGCCGTAGTTGACGTGCAGTTCGGTTGTCGCCTTTACCGCATTGGAGAACGGACTACCGGCTTTGTAATTCAGATCGCCGTCGTCGTGGTTGGCGGAGAACGCGCCTTTCGCCGCGCGCTGTTCCGCATTCGGCAGCGTGCCGACGAGCGGATCGAAATAAGCTTTGGCGACGTTGTCGCTGCTCGGATCTTCGGTGCGCACAGCGATGCCGTACGACAACGTCGTGTTCCACGTGCCGTGAAAGCCCTCGGCGTCGCCGAATTCGATCGCATGCGCGCGCGTCGCTGCGCCCGCGAGCGCCAGCGCGATCGCAACGGCCAATGCGGTGTTAGTTGTCTTCGTCATGATGACTGATCCCCTTGGCCGGTTATTGCGTCTTGATCACGGACGGATTGGTAATCGGCACGTACGTACCGCCCGAGCCGATCATCTTTGCCATCTCCGTCTGCATTTCCACCGTGACGGCGGGCGAACTCGTCGGATCGAGCAGCGATCCGTGCGCACCTTGTGTGAAGCGCACGACGCCGCGGATCGGATCGCCTTGCGTCGTCTGCGTGATCGGCGCGAGGCCAAGCGCAGCGAGCAACGGCTCGGTCCCGGACAACGGTGCTCCCGGCACCGTATTCGGAATCACCTGATCCGATGGATGAGTCGCATCGCCCACCACTTCCTGGGCAAGGATCGCTTTGCCTGTTGTCGCGAAGGCGTAATTGATCGAATCGCCGGAATCCACGACCGTCTGCGCGGCGACCATGAATGCGTCGTACTGCGTCGTGCCTTGTTGCAATCCGGCCTGCGCGAGACCCGCGTGGATCGATGGGCCGAATGCTGGCGAAGCATCGAGCAAACGCGCGACGCCGCCGCCCGGCACATTCAACACACCGACGGTCACGCGCGGCTCGATGGCCAAGTACGCCGTGCCGATGATCGAGCCGAGCGACTGTCCGACGAATTCAACGCGCGAACCATCGAGCTGCACACCGCTGACATGCTGACTGACGATGGCTTGCGTGAGTTCGAGCAAGTCGGCGTTCGCCTGGCGCAAATTGTCGCGCGATGTGAGCAGACTGCTGAGATTGATGAAGTAAGTACCGGAGCCATCGATTTGGCCGTCGGGACCCGGCGCGCTGGTCGCGTTGTTCGACAGGTCGAGATCGAACGTGCGCTCGTTGGTCACGAGCTGCGGCGCTACCGCACCAACGATCTGGTTGTCGTAGAAAGGATTGGTTTTATCGGTGACGCCATGCAACGGCGCGTCGATCGCGACGGCTGCGAATCCCGCTTGCGCTAGCGCACCCGCGATCGCGAGCACGTCGGTGCGATTGCGCGTGATGCCGTGCTGGAAAATCACGACCGGCCAGCCACCCGCCGGCGCTGCGCCGGTGTTCGGAACAGACATGATCACTGGGATGCGCTGCAGCGATGTCGCGACGGGTAACGGATTGGCGAACGTGACGTTGGTCGACGTCGGATCGAGACCGGCCGCGTTGAACGGCGGCAAATAGCCACCCGGCGCGGCACTCCAGAAATCATGCAGCGGCGCGGTCGGATCGGCGGCGCTCGGCGCGGTCAGATAATACGGATCGTTGTTGAGCGTACCGACGTAGACGTCGGCGATCGGCGGCAGCGCCGAATTGAATACACTCAGATTCTGCGTGGTGTTGACGACGGTTAGGGTCGGATCGTCGGCATGTTCGGCGCGGCTTTCGACAGCTTGCATTTCGGGTGTGATGCTTTGCGTCGTCATCACCCACGACAGCGCGATGCGCGAGGGATCCACGCCCGCTGACGCAGCAGCGGCTTCTTGGGAATTGGTGAGCTCACGCAGCGGCTCGAGTGCACAGGCGGTACCCGAATCGAGCAGCGGATCGGTTGACACGCCGTTGGTGCACAGTGGGCTTGTACGCTTGGAAAGGAAATACGCGGTATCCGGCGTGATGTCGTTGCCGTTCGCATCCGTGATGCTCGGTCCCGTGCCCGGTGTCGCCACGCCGCCGTTGCCGAGCAGCACGGCCATGTACGACGTGAGCTGTTGCAGCGGCTTGGTCGGCACGATCGCGAGCGTGCGGCTGGTCGTATCCGACGGCGCCAACGTTACGACGAATTCCGAAGGCGATTGCAGTTCGCGCACGATACTCGTCACGCCGCCGCCCGGGCCCGTCAGCGTCACTTCGAACACGCGCACACTGCCGCTCGGGCCGCCAGTGACCGAGGCCGGCTTCACCGGCGAGCTGAACGTCGTGCTCCACGGCGCCACCTCGCTGAATCCATCAAGCGCATTGAGCGCGACTTGCGGATCGCCGATGTTGGTCGGGTCTGCGACTGGGATGTTCAACGTCAGATCGCGCGTGCCCGACAACAGCAGGTTGGTCGGAAACGGAACGACCGCGTTGGACGGATCGAATCGCGCCGTGATCACGGCCGTGACCGGCGTGCCCCCGGTATTTGTCGCTGGCGGCGCACTGACCGCGCGCGAACTGTTGCTACCCCCGCCGCACGCCGACAACAGCAGCGACGACGAAAGCGCCAAGAGCAAACTCAGCCTGGCCTGCATAAGGAAATCCCCAAGAAAGTTGTGGTGCAAATCAAAAAGCGCAACGACGGCCGTATCATAGGTAGTTCAAACGGTCGTTGGCAATGTGAAAAATACCGCAGCCGCTATGAAAATCCGTGCTGCGCCGCAACAGTTCCGCTGCAATGCTAAGTCGTACACATGTTTATTTGTATACAGAATCGACATTAGGAAGCACGTCCGCCGCGACGAAGCCGCGGGGCGCATATCCGAAATCTCGCTGAGCTGGCGCATTATCCGCGACGAGATCGGTTTTCAGACGCGCGATCGCGGCGCGGCTCGGTGCGCCGTTAAGCATCAGACGCGTAAGCAGCACGAGCGCGAACATCGGGATCGGAATGGGCAGCGACCAGCTCGGTAGCGCGCTGCCAAGTCGCCGTAACACCGTTATGAACGACAACCTTTCTCTGCCGCCGAGATCGTATGTGTTGCCATGCGTTTCCGACCGAGCGAGCGTCGCAAAAATGGCACTTGCCAGATCGTCTGCGTGGATCGGCTGACGCAATCCGGTGGCTCCAAACGGCAGTGGTAGCAAATGCCACCGCCGCACAAAGCGCGCGATCGGAGCGAGACCGCGATCGGTGCCGTCTCCATAGATAAGCGTCGGACGAAAAAGAGTCAGCGCGACATCGCGCTCGGCAGCGCAGCGCCGCAGCGTATATTCGGCAGCGCGCAGTCGCGCGGAGAGTTCGCGTTCCCCAGCATCTTCCGATCCCTGCTTGCTTTCCGCACTCATCGAACTCAGTGCGATCACGCGACGCAGGGTCTGGTCAGGATACTTCTCAAACCAACGCGCGAACGCGTCGAGCGGCCCAACGCTGATGGTGATATCGGCTTTCGGCCACTGCACGGTTTCATCGCCCAGATCGGCGCGAAACCAGCCTGGACGCGGCGCTCGGCTGACCGGCAACGTGTGATACGCCGTCAGGCGCGGCATCAAACGCCGGCCGACCGGCCCGCTGGCGCCGAAAAGGAGTAGGGTAAGCATGGCTGCCGCACTCTCCGGTCAGCCTCGGATTCCGTCAAGTGCGCGAGTGGCGATCGGGCGGCTCAACTCAACGCCGCGCCCCGGTTTCGGGCTTGCACGGTGTACTGCGTTTCGCTATCATTTGCGGTTCTCCCGTACACGAACACGCCCATTGGGCCCACAGGTTTCCTCATGAAAACGATCAGCGCCAATGCTGAGACGGTTAAGCGCGACTGGTTTTTGATCGACGCCGACGGCAAGACTCTCGGTCGTCTCGCCAGCGAACTTGCCCGCCGCCTGCGTGGCAAGCACAAGCCCGTCTACACCCCTCACGCGGACACCGGCGATTACCTCGTCGTGGTCAACGCTGAGAAGGTGGCGGTTACCGGCAACAAAATGAACGACAAGATGTATCACCGGTTCACGGGCTACATCGGCAACCTCAAGAGCACGCCGCTGAAAGACATGCTGGCCAAGCATCCCGAGCGCGTCCTCGAGATCGCCGTGAAAGGCATGTTGCCGAAGAATCCGCTCGGCCGTGAAATGTTCCGCAAGCTCAAAGTCTATAGCGGCCCGAATCATCCTCATTCCGCCCAGCAGCCGCAGGCGCTGGACATCGTTGAATAAGCTATAAGAGACCGACCATGGCAACGCAACAGCAATACGGTACCGGCCGCCGCAAATCCTCCGCTGCGCGTGTGTTCCTGCGCCCCGGCAAAGGCAGCATTCAAGTGAACGGCAAGCCGCTCGATACGTTCTTTGGTCGCGAAACCGCGCGCATGATCGTGCGCCAGCCGCTCGAACTGACCAAGCTCAACGACAAGTTCGACGTGCTCGTCACCGTCGAAGGCGGCGGTATCTCCGGTCAAGCCGGTGCAATCCGCCTCGGTCTCGCTCGTGCGCTCGTCGAATACGATGAAACGCTTAAATCCCCGTTGCGCAAAGCCGGTTTCATGACGCGTGACGCCCGCGAAGTCGAGCGCAAGAAAGTCGGTCTGCACAAAGCCCGCCGCGCGACGCAGTTCTCCAAGCGCTAACCCGATTTGCCGCTGCGATGTCCTCGACATCGCAGCGCATCTTCCACTGGATCGTCGTGACGTCAGAGATTACGATCCATCCGGAATTGGGAGATCGTCTAACGGTAGGACAACGGACTCTGACTCCGTTTATCTAGGTTCAAATCC
The DNA here is from genome assembly GCA_964658115.1 of uncultured Rudaea sp. GTDB lineage: Bacteria > Pseudomonadota > Gammaproteobacteria > Xanthomonadales > Rhodanobacteraceae > Rudaea. The sequence continues at coordinate 19,695 of CAZZYA010000035.1, forward strand.
TAGTCTCCCAGCCA
>CAZZYA010000036.1:0-8344 GCA_964658115.1 uncultured Rudaea sp.
TGACATGACAGCCGAAATTTTTTGCGGCGTGCAGCGCGAAACCACCCCAGCCTGTGCCGATTTCGACGACGCGATCACGCGGCTGCAAGTCGAGTTTGCGGCAGATGCGATCGAGCTTGCGCGTCGACGCATTTTCCAACGTGTCAGAATCGCTCGCATAGATCGCTGACGAATACATCAGGTTGTCGTCGAGGAACAGCGAAAAGAAGTCGTTGCCGAGATCGTAATGCGCAGCAATGTTGCGACGGCTGCCGCTGCGCGTGTTCTTGCGCAGCGCGTGCCACGCGCGCATCGCCATGCCGGCGAAACGCGCCGGACCGCTCTCCATCGCATCGAGCAAATCGCGGTTACGTACGAGCATGCGCATCAGCGCGACGAGATCGTCGCAATGCCAAACGCCGTCCATGAACGCTTCGCCCGCGCCGACGCTGCCATTCGCGGCGACCAATCGATAAAACGCCGCGTCGCTGACCCACACGGTTGCGCGCAACGTCTCCGCGTCATCCGTAGCTGGACTGCCGAGCAGGGTTTCGCCCATCGCATCGACGATGCGCAACTGGCTGTCGCGCAGCATCGCCATCTGTCGCAGCAAACGGCTGCGCAGCAATTTATCGACGGCACCGAAGTTGGTAGCTTCCAGCAACAGCGTGCGCGCGGAATCGGAGCTCATGTTCAGTTCGCCTTCCCATTCAATTTGGCGGGATGATCGTATACGGGGTTACGTCGAAGAAAGATCAAGAGCGCTTGCCAATGAATCGCCGCGACGATGCGTGCCGACATGGCTGCGTACCGGAACAGCATGCGCGCGAGATTGGTCGCGGTAATCGGACGGCGCTCCAGCAGCAGCGTCGCGTCGAAATCGCGTTCGCCACCAGCGAGTACGTTCATGTGTACACGAAGCACGTCGGCCGGCGTCGTCAGCCGCCACAGGTAATCGCGCTGCATCGGCAGAAACGGCGAAACATGGAAACCTTTCTTGAACTCCCACGCCAGCGCGCGGCCATGATGCGCGGCGTCCGCGACGGCAAGCACATAGCTGTGACGTTCCTTCCACGGCGTATTCGTGATTTCGGCGACGATGCAATCGAGCGTTACTCCATCGTCGGCATAGCAATAATAAAAAGCGACCGGATTGAAGCAATGCCCAAACGTACGCACCTGCGCGAGCAGGCGAATCGGTCCGCTCGGTGCGCGACCCAACACGTCGGCAGCGCGTCGGCGCACGGCGACATCGAGTGGGAGCGACGGATCGCCGAGATAATCGCTGCGCCGGAATTGCGCGACGTTGCCTCGATTCACCGACCACAACAACCGATCGTCAAACACGCGGTCGATCTCCGCGAGATCGAGATACATCATGTACATGCGATAGCGAAACGCATGCGCGTGTGGCGCAAAGCGCCGATGTCGGACCCAGCCTTCGTAGATACAACTGGCGAGCGGTGCGTTCACGGCCAGCGCACGCCCAGTTCGCGCGTCACGTCGACCGCGCTGCGCATGCCGTCTTCGTGAAAGCCCCAGCCCCAATACGCGCCGGCGAACCAGGTGCGATTGCGTCCCTGGATTTCCGCTTTCCTCGCCTGCGCGGCGACACTCGCGTGCGAATAAACCGGATGGTGATAACACATGCGCTTGAGGATGCGCGCCGGATCGATGTGTGCTGTGCGGTTTAGCGTGACGACGATCGGCTCGGCGCAGTCGAGCGACTGCAGCAGATTCATGCAATAGCTCACGGTGCACTGTTCGCTCGGCCCGCGTGGCACGATCGCGTTCCAAGCCGCCCACGCTTTTCGACGCGCGGGAAGTTGCGAGGCATCGGTGTGCAGTACCGTGTCGTTTTCCTGATACGCGATTGCGCCGAGCACATCGCGCTCGGCATCCGAAGCGTCGCCGAGCAAAGCGAGCGACTGATCGCTATGACACGCCAGCACGACCTGATCGAATCGCTCATTGCCGACAGCGGTTTCGACATCGACGTGTGTCGCATGCCGCCGCACACGACGAACGGGCGCATCGATGCGCTCGCTCACGCGCCACGTTTTGCGCAGCGCGCGCACGTATTCGCGCGAACCGCCTTTGACCACCCGCCATTGCGGCCGTCCGCGGGTCCGCATCATGTGATGATTGGCCATGAATTGCACGAGATACTTCGCCGGAAATTTCATGATCTCATGCGTCGGCGACGACCACAGCGCGCTCGCCATCGGAATCAAGTGATCGTCGCGGAATGCATCGCTGTAACGGTGTTCGGCGAGATAGTCGGCAATGGTCGGACCGGCATCGTCACGCTCGAGCAGTGCCGGCGCTTCGCGATAAAACCGCACGATGCCGCGCACCATGCCGAGAAATCGCGGCGAGATCAGATTGCGGCGCTGACAGAAAAGACCATCGAGGCTCGTCGCGTTGTACTCGAGTCCGGTGCGCTGATTGGTGAGCGAGAAACTCATCGTCGTGGGCTGCGATTCGACGCCGAGTTCGTCGAACATCCGGTTCAGCAACGGATATTGCGGCGGGTTGAAAACAATGAAACCCGTGTCGACCGCGAATCGTTGCTCGCCGATGGCGACGTCGTGCGTATGCGTGTGGCCGCCGAGATAATCGTTGCGCTCGAAGAGAACCACATCATGCTGGCGCGAAAGCAGCCACGCGCTTGCCAATCCGGCGATACCGCCGCCGACCACGGCGATGCGCACGTCAACGCCGCCGCCGCAGCCCGGCCGGAACCGGCTTGAGATCCCACACCAGTCCGCACAGCGCCATGGCGCGCAGCAGGTAATAAGTCACGTCGATTTCCCACCAGCGGAACCCCTGCCGCGCCGATCCGGGAAAGTGATGATGGTTGTTGTGCCAGCCTTCGCCGAACGTGATGAGGGCGAGCAGCCAGTTGTTGCGGCTATCGTCTTTGGTGTCGTAGCGGCGCGAACCAAAACGGTGGGCGAGGGAATTGATCGTCACCGTCGCGTGCAGCAGCACGACCGTCGAGACGAAGAATCCCCAGATCAGCATCTGCGCGCCGCTCGTGTGCAGCGAGGGATACGCGTGGCCGAGAACGGTGCCGAGCGCGTACAAAATCACGGCGAAAACGATCGGTACGACGATGTCGAAGCGATCGAGCCAGCGCAATTCGGCGCAGCGGTGCAGATCCGTGATGACACTGCGGTCGGTATGGAATCCGCGCTGCGTCAGAAACCATCCGACATGACTTCGCCAGAAACCGTGATGCGCTGGCGAATGCAAATCCTGTTCGGTATCGGCATGCCGATGATGATTGCGATGATGCGCGGCCCACCACAACGGTCCGCGCTGCACACAGCTCGCACCGATGACGGCGAATACGAACTGCACGCCACGCGATGTCTTGAACGCCTTGTGCGAAAAGTAGCGATGATAAAAACCGGTGATCGCGAACATGCGCAACGCATACAACGCGCCGGCAACGATCAGCGCGACCGGTGAAACGCCGACCCAGATCACACCGAAACAAGCCACATGCATTGCGACGAACGGCGCCACGCGCAGCCAGTCGATGGCGTCGTCGCGATTGCCGTCGTGCGCGGCGGTATCGAACCAGCGCACGATGGCGATCCGGGCGCGCGCGCGGAAGGTCGGCGTCGATGCGCGAACGAACGAACTCATGCCTTATATCCCATCGATTCGGCGCGCAGTGTCTCCGCTGCGCGGTGATGACGCGGTGAAAACGGCTTCGCCGCATTCATCCGGAGTGTACATTCGCTAGACGTCGACGATAACCGCGCTTTTCACCGAATTGGCGATGAAACACGCGGCGTGCGAACGCTCGTGTAGCTTGCGGTATTCGTCGGCCGTCGGCCGCTTTTCGGCGGAGAATTCCACCTTCGGTTTCAGCGCGACGCGCGTGATGACGGTTTGGCCGTGCGCATTTTTTTCCAGCGTGGCAACCGCGTTGTCGTGGTACGTATCGACGACATAACCGCGATTCGCCGCTACGGCCAGGAAGGTGAGCATATGGCAAGCCGAGACGGACGCGACGAACATCTGCTCCGGATCGGCCGCCACGTTGTCGCCGCCGTATTCCGGCGAAGGCGAACCGTTGATGCGCAGCGACTCGGAGAATTTGATCTCGTGCACGGTCGAATAATTGCCGCGCGCGAAAGGGCCGTTGTTGCGCAGCCAGTCGAGTTCGATTCGGTGTTCGGACATGCGCGTGCTCCCCGTTTTGACGCCGAAGCGCCGATGCGGCACCGTTGGCGTATGAAGCGTATCCCATCGCCTCCTCAACGTCACCGCGACTCACCGCGCTTCGGCGTGGCGCGCGTGCTGAGCAAACGCGGCGTATGTTCGCGCACGCAGGCGCAGGCGCTCGTGCGGGCCGGACGCATTGCGGTGAACGGACGCGTGATTCGCGATCCGGAATTTCAGCTCGATGACGATGCGGCGCTGACGTTGGACGGAACCAACATTGCTGCGGCGGGAAAAGTATACATCGCACTGAACAAGCCGCGCGGCGCGGTGACGACAGCGAACGACGAGCACGACCGCACGACGGTTTACGATGTTTTGCGCGGCGCGGGTTTTGCTCTCGACGCATGGATAGCGCCCGTCGGTCGCCTCGACAAAGCCAGCGAAGGATTGCTATTGCTGACCAACGACAGCGGCTGGGCCGCTGCGCTGACCGCCCCGGCATCGCATATCGATAAAACCTATCACGTGCAGATCGATGCTCTGCCCGACCAGCCTTTGCTGCAAACGTTGCGCGCGGGTGCAATCGTCGACGGTGTGCAGCTCGTCGCCAGATCGATCGAGATTCTGCGCCACGGCGAAAAGAACGCATGGCTCGAAATCGTGCTCGACGAAGGGCGCAATCGGCACATCCGAAAACTGCTCGCGGCACACGGCATTGGCGTATTACGGCTTATTCGCGTGGCGATCGGTCCGCTCGCGCTCGGCGATTTGCCGAAAGCGCAATGGCGTGAACTCACCGCCGCCGAAGTGCAGGCGCTGCGCGCTGCGTCAAGCGATCACGTCGCGGAATAGACGCTGGAAATTACCGCCGAGAATTTTCGCGATGCGCGCGTCGGAATGTCCGCGCGTGGATAGTTTCGCCGCGATCATCTCGAAGCGGTCCGGCGTGTTCAGATCGAGCGCGAACGTGTACGAATCCGGCCGTTCGCCTGGCGCGGAAATACCAAGCCGTTGTCGCTCGGCGATTTCGGCCGCAAAACCTTTCTTGAATTCCGGCGTGATGTCGACGGCGGACGTCGCGCCATCGGTGCCGAGGCCGACATGATCTTCGCCGCACACCTTGATCGCATACTCCAGATGTTTGATCACGTCGTCGGCCATCACCTGACCTTGCGTACGCAGGTACGGCATGATGTAGATACCGATCACGCCGCCGCGATCGGCGAGCAGTTTCAATTCCTCGTCGCGTTTGTTGCGCGGCATGTCGGCGATCGCCGCGCAGCCCGAATGCGTGATCGCGACGGGTTTTTTCGATGCCTCGATGCCTTCGTGCGTCGTGCGCTGACCGCAATGACTCAGATCGACCAGCGAGCCGCGTTCGTTCATCAGCGCGATCATGTCGCGGCCGAGTTTGCTCACGCCCGCATTGCCGGTTTCAAGGCAACCGTCGCCCATCAAATTACGACGGTTGTAGGTGAGCTGGACGATACGCACCCCGAAGTTGTGGAACAAGTCGAAGCGGTCGAGGTTCTCGCCGTACATCGTCGTGTCCTGAAACGCGAACATGACGCCGATGCGTCCGGATTTCTTGAGGTCGGCGAGCTGCGCGCCGCTGGTGATCTTCTGCAGAACGTCTGGGCGCTTGGCGAATTCTTCGTCCCAGAACGAAATGTTGTCGAGGGTTTTGCGGTAATCGTTCGTATAACTGCCGACGGTGCCGACGGTGTAGTTGACCAAGGTCACGCCGGAACGTTTGGCGTCGGCCATTTCCCGATCCTCGAGCAGCGGATGTTTCGCGTCGAGTGCATTGCCGTTGCCGATCGCACCACACGCGTCGACGACGAACGCGTCGCGATACGGTGCCCAGCGCGGTTCCCCGGCGGCGAACAATGAGACCGGTAGTGTGGCCGCGCTGGCGAGGGCGGTGGCGGACATGACGAATTCCCGTCGTTGCATAGCGATCCTAGAACCGTAGCGACAGACAGCTCAGCGAGCCGTCCATCTTGCGAAATTCCGACATATCGAGCGCGACGACAGTGTGCCCGAAATCCGCGACGGTTTCCGCGATCTGCGGAAAACCCGCGGCGAGTACGACGAATTCGTTGATGCGCAAAAGGTTCGCCGCGTAGTTTTCTTCGTGTGTAACGGTGATCACGTCGTAATCGCCGAACGCCTCGTGATCGGCGATCTCGCGCATGGCGACGAGTCGCCGTTCGCCGAGGTACGACACGCCCGTTTTCAAATGCAGCACCGTCGACGATGCGCGAACATCGACGACGCGCGACGTAAAACCTTGCTCCGCAAGCAATGCGGCGAGTTGACGCGCACCTTCCTCGTTCGTGCGGCTGGAGAGACCGATGAAGAAATGATTGTCGGCCTGACAGATGTCGCCGCCATCCACGGTGCCCGGCGCTTCGATGCGCTCGACGCGATCGAAAAATTCCGTCAATGCGCCGGCGACGCCAGGCACTTCGCCCCGACGCGATGGAGCACCGGGATTCGTGAGAACGGCAAATGTGCTCGTCACAATCGCCGGATCTTCCACGAATGTCGAATCCGGAAATGCGTCATCGGGTGGCAGATGCGTGAGTGTCAGGCCGCAACGTTCGAGCGCCCCGCAATACGTCGCATGTTGCGCGCGCGCTTTGTCGAGATCGGGTCGGCCGAGTTGCGCGGAGGTCAGGCCATCGGCGAACGTGCGCGACGGTGGCCGAACGATGGCGCGACGAAACTGCGTCATGCCGGCTGCGAAACGCCGAGCTTCTTGGCAACTTTCACGAAGGCTTCGACTGCGCGATCGATTTGCGCGTGCGAATGCGCCGCGCTCATCTGCGTGCGGATGCGCGCTTGGCCTTGCGGTACGACCGGATAGAAAAATCCGATCACGTAAATGCCTTCGGCAAGCAATTCCTTGGCGAACTGCTGCGCCAGTTTGGCGTCGTAAAGCATCACCGGCGCGATCGGATGCGTGCCGGGTCGGATGTCGAAGCCGGCGTCGGTCATGCGCTGGCGGAAATACAATGCGTTGTCGTTGACCTTGTCGCGCAAAGTCGTGCTCGACGACAGCATCTCGAATACCTTGATCGACGCAGCGGCCAGCGGAGGCGGCAACGTGTTCGAAAAAAGGTACGGACGCGAGCGCTGGCGCAATAGGTCGATGATTTCCTGGCGACCCGTGGTGAATCCGCCGGAACCGCCGCCGAGCGCCTTGCCGAGTGTGGACGTAAAGACGTCTACTTTGTCCATCACGCCGTGAAGCTCGGCAGAGCCGCGACCGGTCGGTCCGACGAAGCCAGTCGCGTGCGAATCGTCGACCATCAGCAGCGCGCCGTATTTCTCCTTCAGTTTCGCGATCTCGTCGAGTTTCGCGATGAAGCCGTCCATCGAGAACACGCCGTCGGTGGCAATCAGGCGTGTGCGTTTGTCCTTCGTTTGCCGCAAATGTTTTTCGAGTTCCGCCATATCGCCGTTGGCATAGCGGCGCCGTTCGGCTTTGCACAAACGAATGCCGTCAATGATCGAAGCGTGGTTGAGCGCATCGGAAATCACCGCGTCCTGTTCGCCGAGAATCGTTTCGAACAATCCGCCGTTCGCGTCGAAGCAGCTGGTGTACAAAATCGTGTCGTCCGTTCCGAAGAATTTCGAGATGGTCGCTTCGAGCTGTTTGTGCAGATCCTGCGTGCCGCAGATGAATCGCACCGAGGCCAAACCGAAGCCGTGCGTATCGAGCGCTTCTTTCGCGGCTTTGATGATGTCCGCGTTGTCGGCGAGTCCGAGATAGTTGTTGGCGCAGAAATTCAGCACGTCGTTGCCGTCTGTCGTGCTGATTTGCGACGACTGCGGCGTCGTGATCACGCGTTCGGTTTTATACAAACCCTGTTCGCGAATCAAATCGAGTTCGCCGGCGAAACGATCCTGTGCGGCATAGGTTATGGGACGTGTCGTCATGGCGCGAGTCCTTCGAGGCGGACGGCGATTTTAGCGCAGTGAACGCGGCTCAATACGATGCGTGGGCGGCGCCGTCGAAATCCGTGTTTTGCGCGTAGATCGGCGCGCCATCGAACGGCGCGTGCACGACGATGCTCCACCCGCGGTCGGTCAGCTTGCGCATCGCGAGCGGTGAAACGTCGCCGCCGATGAGGACGACGCGGTCCTTCGCTTTGAAAACCGGGTCGTTGAAGAA
>CAZZYA010000036.1:8354-19685 GCA_964658115.1 uncultured Rudaea sp.
GGAAGAAATCGCCGATGTCGTGGCTCCATGTCAGATAGTCGACGGGCAGGGGAAGAAAAATCCTTCCGTCGTCGCTTTGCCACACAAGCGCCGCGCCGACGAAGAGCAGTTTTCCGGTTCCCGCGTCGGCGCGTTTCTGGATCATCTTGAGCGCGTCGGTAAGATAGCGTCCTTCGACTTCGCCGCGCGTCGTCGCAGCCAGTTCGACGAGTTCATTGCAGCCACTTTCGGGGTTCAGTTTTTCGTAGGTCTGCGCGAGTGCGGTGCGCAGCGTATCGGTGAATCCGCCACGACGCAGAAACTGGCGCACGGCGAAATCGTCGCTGCAGAATTTCACGAACCGCGTGCGGTTTTCCTCGCGCAGATCGTCCGGTGTTTTTTCGAGCACGTACTGATTGAGGCGGCCCGTCCACGTCACTACATCGGCCGCGCCGCCAGTGACGACACCCAACGCTGCGCCAGCCGAGAAATTTCCCCATACGGCCGCCCACGCGAGCTCGTCGAGCTTTTCGTTAAGGATCGGATTGGTCGAGTTCGGATCGATGCCGAGCAGCTTCACCATCTCGCGCTTTTGCTCGCTGTATTTCAGATACCGTTTCGCTTCGCGTTCGCCCTCCGATTCGCCACGCGAATACCACGCGCGGCTTTTCTTTTCTGGCGGATAGCCTTCGTTCGATGGTTCATCGCGATCGGCGGTCATCGGTCCGGACGGCGCGCGGAACGCATCGCCTTTATTCTCGAATTCCTTGGTGCCGCGATCTGACAGGGCGTCGGCCTTATCGGTGAGACCTTTCCACTTCGCGTTGATATATCGCACCACACCCAGCGGCAGTCCGGTGATCGTGTCGACCGGATGCTCGACCACGTGCAATATCGCCACGCCGGTCTTGCGTCCGCGCTCGGCGATCGCGTGAGAAAACGCATCGGTGCGGCTGGCGCGATCGAGCGCTTCCATCGCGGGGATTTCTGAAATGCGCACGGATAGCAGTTCGACGCTGTCGGCGCGCAGCGGGCCGAACTTCGTATCGATCAGGAAATCGGCCATGTAGCCGCGCACGCGCACTTCCGGCACGACGCGGTAACCCGGTCCGCTCAACAACGACGGCGGCGCGAGCGCAGGCGCCGACAAAACCGGTTCGGGTTCGCAATCGCGCTGGCACTTCGGCGGCGTTTCCGCGCAGGCAAGCGCGGACGCAAAAAGCAAAATCAATCCGATCCGCATGACGCGACGATGATGGCTGTCGGATGAATCTCGACTAACGCACCATCAAGTCCAGGAACAAACCACCTTGCCGCAATTGCCGGATTCCATCAGATCGAAACCTTTCTGGAAATCGTCGATGCGGATTTGGTGCGTCAGTACTTTCTGCAGCGGAAAACCGGTCAGCAGCATCTGCGTCATCTTGTACCAGGTCTCATACATGCGGCGTCCGTAAATGCCGTGCAGTACGAGTCCTTTGAAGATCACTTTTTCCCAATTTATACCCGCACCGTTCGGCAGCAGGCCGAGCAGCGCAACCTTGCCGCCGTTGTACATGCAATCGAGCATGTCGTTGAACGCGCGCTGGTTGCCGGACATTTCCAGACCGACGTCGAAACCTTCCATGTGCAGGTCTTTCATCACGTCCTTGACCGACTGTTTCGACACATTCACGACGCGCGTCGCGCCCATGTCGGCAGCGAGTTTCAGGCGATAGTCGTTGACGTCGGTGACCACCACGTTGCGCGCGCCGACGTGTTTCGCGATGCCCGCGGCGATGATGCCGATCGGGCCTGCGCCGGTGATCAGCACGTCTTCACCGATCAGATCGAATTCCAGCGCGCAGTGCGCGGCGTTTCCGTAAGGATCGAAAAACGCGGCGAGTTCACTCGGGATCTGATCCGGAATCGGCCACAGGTTCGACGCGGGCATCGAAATGTATTCCGCGAACGCGCCATTGCGATTCACGCCGATGCCGATCGTGTGCGGACATAGATGCTGTTTGCCCGCGCGGCAATTGCGGCACACGCCGCACACGATATGGCCTTCCGCCGACACGCGTTGCCCGAGCGAATATCCACGCACGCCCGCGCCTATGTCGACGATGCGTCCGACGAATTCATGTCCGATGACCAAACCGGGTTTGATCACGCGCTGCGACCATTCATCCCATTTGTAGATGTGCAGATCGGTGCCGCAGATCGCCGTCTTTTCGAGCTTGATCAGCACATCGTTCGGGCCGATTTCGGGCATCGGCACGTCGTCCATCCAGATGCCCTTGGCGGCTTCTTTTTTGACCAGGGCTTTCATGGTTGATTGCATGTTGAATTCTCCTAGGATCGCTACGCCGATCAAATAAAAACGGCAGCAGGCAGATTGAAACGTCGACTCAGCAATTTTATCTGACGCACGTTCAGTTCGCGCTTGCCGGACAGCAGTTCCGAGACCACGCCCTGACTGCCGAGTTCTTTCAGGTCGGTCTGATGAAGGTTTTGTTGTTGCATCAGGAAGCGCACCATATCGATTCCGGCGAGGTCGGCAGGCGTGGGAAGATGGTTATCGTCGTAATCGCCAATCAATTCACCTAGCGTTGCAGCGAGATCGGCCAAAGAATGTGATTCGTCGGCCGCGCCGGCGTCGAGCAGATCGTCCATCGCCCGTACCGCCCGCGCGTATTCCGACTTGGAGCGGATGGGATGCAACGGAATAGCCGCCGTGAGTGCCTGATAATGCCGAGCGATTTTTTGAATGGCCATTGCATTCATGAGGGTTTCCAGCGGTCGTATTGTCTATGAGTGAAAACGTGACGGATGAACAGCATCTGCCGGTTGAAGTGAACGGCCGCTATCACGCGGTATTTGTTGCCGCCGAGATCGAACACGTGAAAATCGCCAACCTTATCGACCGATCCGAATACCGATTTCAACGCTGCGAGACTTGGATACGATTTCGCTTCGATCGCTTTGCGCCACAATTGCAGTGGTTTGGCTGCCTCGATATGCGTTGCCGAGAATGCGAGCGAGGTTTTGTTAGAGATGACTCGCATCTTTCAAATTATATCTCAAAATGAGATTCGAGTCCAAGCCGTGATTGATCAACGCCCACGCGCCATCTTCCTGATGGGCCCAACAGCGTCGGGCAAGACCGCGCTCGCGTGCGATTTGGCCGATAAATTTCCTCTTGACATCATCAGCGTCGACTCCGCGCTGGTTTATCGCGGTCTCGACATCGGTTCGGCAAAACCCGATGCGGCGACGTTGCGTGAGCATCCGCACCGGCTCGTCGATATCCGCGATCCTTCGCAACCGTATTCCGCCGCCGATTTCCGAGACGATGCGCTGCGCGCAATGTCATCGATCGCCGCGAGCGGACGCGTGCCGTTGCTCGTCGGCGGCACCGGCTTGTACTTCCGCGCGCTGCAATATGGTCTGTCGAATCTTCCTCAAGCCGACGCCGATATTCGCGATCGTCTTTTCGACGAAGCGCGGTCCGTTGGCTGGCCGGCATTGCATGCGCGACTGGCAGCGCTTGATCCGATCGCAGCCGCGCGCATTGGCGCGGCGGATTCGCAGCGCATCCAGCGCGCGCTCGAAGTGATCGAACTGACCGGCCAGCCAATATCGTCGCTGCAGTCGGCGCCGTCATCGCCATTCGCGTACGACGTTCTCAAACTCGCGCTGATTCCCGAAGATCGCGCCGCGCTCCATGCGCGCATCGCAGGCCGCTTCGACGCCATGCTCGCTGCCGGATTTCTCGAGGAAGTCGCGGGTTTGAAATCCCGCACTGATCTTCATGCCGATCTGCCGGCGATGCGCGCCGTGGGCTATCGACAGGCGTGGCAACATCTCGATGGGGCATTCGACGCAGCCGAGCTTCGCAACGTGGGCATTTTCGCGACACGCCAGCTCGCTAAACGACAGATCACCTGGTTGCGTTCGGAGCTTGATGCGCGCGTGTTCGATCCCGATATAGGGGGATATCGCGGCGGCGCGGAACGCGCCGTCGGCGATTTCCTGCCGCGCAACTAAGCGTTGGTCGCTTCAAAAGCGCGCGGAAATCTGTATACTTTCAGTACATTGAATCGGAGCGTTTCGGCCCAAGATGTCAATTGGGGTCCGGCCACGCCGCTTTTTCCGGTTCGCATAATTACAATCAAAAGTGTGGGAGAAAAACCATGTCCAAAGGACAGTCTTTGCAGGATCCTTTCCTGAATGCGTTGCGCCGCGAGCGCGTCCCGGTGTCCATCTATCTCGTCAACGGCATCAAGCTGCAAGGCGTGATCGAATCGTTCGACCAGTTCGTCGTGCTGCTTCGTAATACCGTCAGCCAGATGGTTTACAAGCATGCTATTTCCACCATCGTTCCCGGCCGCAATGTGCGCATGAACCTCGAGAAGGACGCGCAGGCCGAGTCGTCGGTGGAAGAAACCGTCGAAGGTTGATTTCTGTTTGATCGTTCACGCAAGGGCGAGCGCGCGCTGCTGGTCCAGCCGCAGCGGGTCGGTGAAAACGGCAGCGACGCGCTAAGCGAATTCAGCGAACTGGCACGTTCGGCGGGCGCGACTATCGTCGGCTCGCTGTCCGCGCGCATCGAAAAGCCGAATCCGAAATTCTTCGTCGGCAGCGGCAAAGCCGAAGAGATAAAGGTGCAGAAGGAATCGACGAACGCGGATCTCGTGCTCGTCAACCATGCGCTGTCGCCAGTGCAGGAGCGTAACCTCGAAGCGCTTACGCAATGCCGCGTGGTCGATCGCACCGGATTGATCCTGGATATTTTCGCGCAGCGCGCCCGTTCGCACGAAGGCAAGCTGCAAGTCGAACTAGCCCAGCTCAAACATATGTCCACGCGGCTGGTCCGCGGCTGGACGCATCTTGAACGTCAGCGCGGTGGTGCGATCGGCTTGCGCGGACCCGGGGAAACGCAGCTCGAACTCGATCGGCGTCTGGTCGCCAATCGCGTCAAGCAGTTGCAGCAGCGGTTGCAGAAAGTCGAAACCCAACGCGTGCAGGCGCGCCGCGCGCGACAACGCAACGCGGTGCCGGTCGTCTCGCTGGTGGGTTACACGAACGCGGGCAAGTCCACCTTGTTCAACGCGCTCACCGGCGCCGGCGTGTACGTGGCCGATCAATTGTTCGCGACGCTCGATCCGACATTACGCCGCATCGACGGATTGTCGTGCGGTCCGCTGATCCTGGCCGACACGGTAGGTTTCATCAGCGATCTGCCGCACGATCTCGTCGCGGCGTTCAAATCCACGCTGGCCGAAACGCGCGATGCGGATTTGCTGCTGCACGTCGTCGACGCGGCTGATCCGGACCACCAGCAACGGATTCACGAAGTTGAGCGTGTGCTCGCCGACATCGGCGCACAGGATGTTCCGCAAATGCTCGTGTTCAACAAGATCGACAAGCTCGCCGTGGACGACGACACCAAGCCTGTGCTGCCGCGCGCCGATACGATCGACGGTGGCCGCGTTCCGCGCGTGTGGGTGTCGGCGATGCACAGCACCGGAATGGATCTCTTGCGCGACACGCTCGCACGCACACTGCAGCGCGAGCGGGTGCACTGCTGGGTCCACGTGCCGGGCGAAGCCGGACGTCTGCGCGCGCGGCTGTTCGAACAGGGTCTGGTCGCCAACGAGCGCGAAGCCGAACAGGGCTGGGAACTGGAAATCGACGCGCCGCTCGCCCTCATCGAACCGTTGTTCGGAATGCCGGAAGGCGAATGGCTGCGCGATCAGATCGGCATCGAAAATTCCGCGACGCGGACCCACTGAAATTCGCGAAACACCGCGACTTTCCCTACAATTCGTCGGCAACCCCCTTTGCGTTCGGTTGCCTGTCTTGAGATCAGTGCGGCCCGACTGATCGCGCGCGTTACGCAGCAGAATTTTTCGCAGCAGAATACCGAGTAGTTGAACCGGAGTAGATGCAATGGCGTGGAACGAACCTGGCGGCGGCAAGCGCGATCCCTGGCAGCAGAAGCCGCGTCAGCCCGACTTGGATGCGCTGTTGCGCCGTCTTCGCGAAGGATTCGCCCGCGTTTTCGGCGGCGGTGGCAGCGGCGGATCGACGAGCGGCGGCGGCAGTTTCGGCAATGTCGCATTGATCGTCGTCGCGGTCGTGCTGATCTGGGCCGGCGTTAGTTCGTGGACGAAAATCGACGCGCGCCAACTCGGCGTGGTCCTGCGATTCGGACAGTTCAACCGCATCATGAGCAGCGGCCTGAATTTCAAATGGCCGTCGCCGTTCGAACAGGTGATCGCGGTCGACGCGACCACGGTCAAGAACTTCACCGATCAAGTTCGCATGCTGACCAAGGACGAGAACATCGTCGTTATCGATTTCAACGTGCAGTACACGGTGAGCGATGCGCGGCAATATCTCTTTTCCGCGAACGAACCCGATGAGGCGTTGAAACAGGCCGCGGAAAGCGCGTTACGCCAAGTGATCGGACGCAGCGAGATGGACACGATCTTGACCGGTCATGGCACCGAGCTCGCCAGCGAGACCGAAGCATTGTTGAAGGAAACGCTCGGTGGTTACAAGGTCGGATTGCTCGTCAATAGCGTGTATTTCCAGAAGATCCAGCCGCCGAGTGAAGTGAAACCCGCGTTCGACGACGCCAACAACGCCGGCAACGATCAACAGCGAATCATCAATGAGGCGCAAAGTTATGCCGCCGGCAAGATTCCGGAAGCGCGTGGCGACGCCGCCAAAATCCGCGCCGCGGCGGAAGGATACAAAGCCGAGCAGATCGCGAATGCGACCGGTGAAACGCAGCGCTTCAGTCTGATCGAGCAGCAATTCAAACTGGCGCCGGATGTCACGCGCAAGCGTCTGTATCTGGAAACGATGCAGTCGGTTTTGGCCAACAACACGAAGGTCATCGACGGCACCAGCGGAAAAAATCTGCTGTATCTGCCGGTCGACAAACTGAAGGAAGACCCGAGCGCAGCGGCTGCCGCTGCGGCACTGCGCAATCATCGGGAGACCGATCAATGAAAATTCTCACACCGGTTCTCGTGCTGATCGTCATCATCATCGCCGTCAATTGCGCGTTCGTCGTGACGGAAGGACAAAGCGCACTGCTGTTGCAGTTTGGTCGCATCGAAGGCGTCGGCACCGAAGCGGGTTCGAACTACGGTCCGGGCCTGCATTTCAAACTGCCGATGGTGCAGCAAGTGGTTCGTTACGATCGCCGCATCCTCAATCTCGAAGGCGCGCCCGAGCCGTATCTGACGTCCGAGAAAAAACAAGTGCTCGTCGACTTCTACGTCAAATGGCGCATCGACAATACCGCGGTCTACTACCAGTCGTTCGGCAGCGACGAGTTCCAGACGCTGGCCAACCAGCGGCTTTCGCCGATCATCAAGGACGCAGTCCGCTTCGAATTCAACTCGCGCACGCTCGGTGATCTCATCGCCAGCGCGCGGTCGGACATTACCGAGCATGTGCTCGAGCAAGCCAACAAGCAGACCGAAAAAGCGCTTGGCATCCACGTTGTCGACGTCCGCGTTAAACGCGTCGAATTTCCCGATTCGGTGGTCGAATCCGTTTACAAGCGCATGAGCGCCGAGCGCACGCGTCTCGCCAACGAGCAACGGTCCAACGGCAAGGAATCCGCCGCGAAAATTACCGGCGACGCGGATCGCCAAGTGCAGGTCATCAAGGCTGAAGCCGAACGCGACGGCCAACAGGTGCGCGGCGAAGGCGACGCAAAAGCGGCAGAGACCTATGCCGCGGCCTACAACAAGGACCCGGAGTTCTACGCGTTTTACCGAAGTCTTCAGGCTTATCGCGATGCATTCAAGAACAACGGCGTGATCGTGCTGGATCCGAAATCCGAATTCATGCGTTATTTCAGCGAGAGCAAACTCGAAGGCAAACAATAATCGTTCGTCGGCATGAATCACGTATTCACGTCGGCGATATGTCTCGTACTCGTGCTGGAAGGATTGTTTCTGTTCGCCGCGCCCGGAACGTGGCAACGCATGGCCGAGTACATGCGCCAACTCGATGCGAAACAATTGCGCGCGATGGGCGGCGTGATGATGTTGCTCGGCGTGATCGCGCTGAGGTTGGTCAACTGAAACGATGGCCGCGTAGTCTTCAACAACTTTTGAGTTGAGAGAATATTTCGATGGGTAAGTCAGTCGTAATCCTCGGCGCGCAGTGGGGCGACGAAGGCAAGGGCAAGATCGTCGATCTTTTGACCGAACGCGTCAGCGCCGTGGCGCGCTTTCAGGGAGGCCACAACGCTGGCCACACGCTCGTCATCAAGGGCAAGAAAACGGTGCTGCACCTGATTCCGTCCGGCATCCTGCGCGAAGGCGTGCTGTGCATGATCGGTAACGGTGTCGTGCTTTCGCCCGCCGCGCTGAAAGAAGAAATCGGCGAACTCGAAGCGCAAGGCGTTGATGTGCGTCCGCGCCTGAAAATCAGCCCGGCGACACCGCTGATCATGCCGTATCACATCGCCATCGATCAGGCGCGCGAGAAAGCCGCCGGCAAATCGGCGATCGGCACGACCGGACGCGGCATCGGTCCGGCGTACGAAGACAAGGTTGCGCGTCGCGGCATTCGCGTGGCCGATCTGATGTATCCGAACCAGCTCCCCGACAAGCTGCGCGGCGTGCTCGACTATCACAACTTCGTGCTCAAGCATTGGCTCAAGGCCGATGAAGTCGATTATCAGAAGACGCTCGACGAAGCGATCGCGTTCGGCGACTACGTCAATCCCATGATCGACGACGTCTCGACCACCTTGCATCAACTGCGCAAATCCGGCGCGAACATCCTGTACGAAGGTGCGCAGGGCGCGCTGCTCGACATCGATCACGGCACGTATCCGTACGTGACCTCATCCAACACCACCGTCGGCGGCGCCTATGCGGGAACCGGCGTCGGGGCGAGCGACATCGACTACGTGCTCGGCATCTGCAAGGCGTATGCGACACGCGTAGGCGGCGGTCCATTCCCGACCGAGCTCTCCGATGAAACCGGAGACGCACTGCGAAAACGCGGCAACGAATACGGGGCCACGACGGGCCGGCCACGCCGCTGCGGCTGGATCGATCTTGTCGCGCTGAAACGTGCGGTGCAGATCAACGGCATCAACGGGCTGGCGATCACCAAACTCGACGTGCTCGACGGTTTGCCGAGCATCAAAGTTTGCGTCGCCTATGAATATCGCGGCAAACGGCGCGAACTCGCGCCCCTCGACGCCGCCGGCTGGGACGAATGCAAACCGGTCTACCTCGAATTCCCGGGCTGGGAAGAATCCACGTGCGGCGTTCGCGAATTCTCCAAACTGCCGCCCGCCGCGCGCGCCTATCTTCGGGCGGTGGAAGAGTTGGCCGAGACGCATATCGCGCTCGTCGCTACCGGAGCCGACCGCGATGACACGATCGCGCTGACCGATCCGTTCCAGTGACTGTGTAGACGTCTCGACGGCCTCACGTCGTTTTGCAGTGCCGCAAACCGGCCGAAACACTTCGACGCCGGTTTCGTCTGGCACCGGTTTCATCTAGAATCGGCCGACCGCCGGTATCATGCAAACGGCCGTCACAAGGACGTCGCCGACATGATTTTCCGTCTTCACGCCATTGGAGATCGCTCGCTCGCCATGAGGCCGCAACCCCTCCAGGTGTTTTGCGACGACGTCTATTGCACGTGGTCGCTGTCGCTGGAATCTTCCGGCGAAAGCGTCAGCGCATTACGACTTTCCAACGCGCCGCTCGAACTCACCGGCGCGCGGCGCGGACGGCTGATGGCCGAGATTCGCGATCCGCGTCAGGTCGATGCGATGGTCGTCCGTATTGCCGATTCGTCCGAGCCGGCGAAGGATCTCGCGACCGAACTGATGGATATGCTCGTCACGCTGTCGCCGGAAAAACCCAGCCCAGAATGTCTCGACTTCATGCGCTGGCGTTTGTGCGAGTGGATCGTCGAAAACCGCCGCGGTCGTCAGCAACGCGAGAACGTCGCCTAGAAAAATCTCGACGAAAGGCCTGCGTTTTCACGAAAGGAATTTGTCATGCCGCAAACACGGAACGTCGCCGTCATCGTCGGCAGCCTGCGCAAAGGTTCGTACAACAAGATGGCCGCCAAGGCGCTGCAAGATGTAGCGCCGCCGAATCTCAACTTCGAAACGCTCGATATCGGTGGCCTGCAGTTTTACAACCAGGATGCCGAAGAAAATCCTTACGAACCGTGGCTGCGGTTCCGCGACAAGGTGAATGCGTGCGATGCGATCCTTTTCGTGAGTCCCGAATACAACCGTTCGATTCCCGCCGCGCTGAAAAACGCGATCGATGTCGGTTCGCGCCCGCCGTCTAAAAACGCGTGGCGCGACAAACCGTGCGCGCTGGTCACGGTTTCCATCGGCGCCACGTCCGCCATGGCCGCGGCGTTCGCGATCCGTCAGACGCTCGTCGCAGTGGGTTTGGCGTGTTTGCCGCAACCGGAAGTCTATCTCGGCAAGGCCGCCGACTTGTTCGACGAAAACGGTGGGTTGAAGAAGGACGACACACGCGAATTCTTGCGCAAATTCATGGCAGCGTTCGCCAAATGGATCGAAACCATTCACGGCGAGTAATTCTCACCGCGCCATCCACGCAAGCCGGAACGGCCGCGCGCGACGATACGGACGTCCAGACATCCAGCCGTCTAGCCGTCTAAAACCTTCGGATCGCGGCACAATTGCCGCAATTTACAAAATTCCCGAAAAAAGTGTTGACACGGCCTTCACGCATCGCTTAAGGTCGAGCGCATGTCGCATCGCAGCAACGCCACCGGCAGCATCTCCAAATGCCAGTATCTGGGCCTGAAAGCCCTGGCGCCGCGTTCGATCTCGCTTCTCGTACTCGTCCTTACCCTCGTACTTCTTATTACCAACGGAGGTGCGGGATAGGGCGCGTCTAGAAAATCAGACAAGATCCTAAACCCCGCACCGGGAAACCGAGCGGGGTTTTTTTTGACTGATTCTCAACGCCTGACGCCCGCGAAAGCGGCCATGACACAAACCAGCGACTTGCACGTAGTAACACCGGAACGTGAGTGTGTGCGGATTTTCGACACCACGCTTCGCGACGGCGAACAGGCGCCCGGCTTCTCGATGAGCCGCGCGCAGAAACTGCGCATGGCGCACGCGCTCGCCGATCTCGGCGTCGACGTGATCGAAGCCGGATTCCCGCAGGCGTCCGACGGCGACTTCGAAGCCGTTCGCGCTGTCGCTACCGATATTCGCGGCCCCATTATCTGCGGCTTGGCCCGCGCGCAATTCGGCGACATCGAATCGGTCGCGCGCGCCACGGAAAATGCCGACCGCGCGCGCATTCACATTTTCCT
>CAZZYA010000037.1:0-19548 GCA_964658115.1 uncultured Rudaea sp.
GATCTCCTTGTTGCTGTAGCCGCCGGCCATCAGGCGCAGGATTTCGGTTTCGCGATCGGTCAGCGGATCTGGCCGATCGAGCGACGTGAATTCGTTGTGCATGCGCTCAAGACCGGTGAGCAAACGCTGCGTGACCACCGGCTGCACCAGCGATCCGCCACTGGCGACTTCCTTCACCGCATCGACGAGCTGTTCGAGCGAAACGTCTTTCAGCAGATAGCCGCGTGCGCCGGCTTTGAGTCCGGCCAGCACGAGCTGATCGTCGTCGAACGTAGTGAGGATGATCGTCGGCGGCATGTTGCCTTTCGCCGCGAGCGCGTTGAGCACGTCGAGTCCGGACATGCCCGGCATGCGCATGTCGAGCAGCACGACATCGGGCTTGGCTTGCGGAATGATTTCCATCGCTTGCGCGCCATCGGCGGCTTCTCCGACGATGCGGATGTCGTCGGACAGTTCGAGCAGCGAGCGGATGCCTTGTCGCACCAGGGTCTGGTCGTCGACCAGGCAAACCGAAACGGGTGTCATCGTGTCGCCTCCAGCGGCAGCCAGGCATCGAGCGCGAAGCCGCGATCGCGTTCGGTGGTGATGTTCAGTCGTCCGCCGATCTGCGCCAGGCGTTCGCGCATGCCGATCAGGCCGTTGCCGTGTTTCAGATGCGGCGCGCCGCGACCGTCGTCGCGCGCATGCATCGCCAGTTCGTTTTCCGGGGTGCGCTCGAAATGCAGCCATAAATTGCGCGCGCCGGCGTGACGCACGGCATTCGTGATGATTTCCTGCGCGCAGCGCAACAACACTTGCGCGCGGCGCGGGTCGTCCACCGAAAATCGCGGTGGCAATTCAAGGTGGATGTCGATGCCGGGAACGCCTTCGATCAGTGTTTTCAGCGCGTCGGTGAGATTGATGCTGTCGTCTTCGCGTAATTGGCTCACGACTTCGCGCACGTCGGTGAGCAGCAGTTTCGCGACGCTTTGCGCCTGCTTCACGTGATCGAGCGCGGCGCCGGCCGCGAGATGGCTCGCCACTTCGAGATTCAGACTGAGCGCCGTCAGATGATGGCCGACCAGATCGTGCAGCTCGCGCGAAATCCGCATGCGTTCGCCGATGCGGCTCGACTCGGTGAGCAGCGTGCGCGTCGCACGCAGTTCGGAATTGAGCCTGCGCTGTTCCTCGCGCGAATCGGCTTGCTGCCGCGCGACCACGGAGGTGATGTACGTGAATCCGGAAAATCCGAGATACAGCGATTGCTGCAGCAATGCGAGAAACCATCCGTAATTTCCGGAGGGTTCGCCGTTGAGATATTTTGGCTGCATCGCCGTGATCGGCGCGAGCGCGAAATTCTGCAGCACCACCCAGATCAGTCCCGGACGAAACGGCACCATCCACGGCAGCACGCCGGCGATGACCAGCATCAAAATCGTCGAAAGCTGACTGCGCGTGAAAAAGCTGATCGATATCGCCGCGATGTCCATTACGAGCAGCAGCGGAATCTTCACCTGCCACGGCCGCGGCTTGCCGAGATCGTGCGTCGCCGCCCAGTAAGCGAGACCGAACACCGCGTACGACACGAACCACCACACGCGATCGTTCGGATCGCCGGCGTCTTCGATCGGTCGAATCGTGTCCCACAGAAACGGCAAGCCGACGCACAGATAGGTGAACAGTCCGGCGTAACGCAGCAATGTGATGGGATTGATCGAGGACACCCGCATGCGCGCATCATAGTGCCCCGCCTGTCCTGCGCAACCTGCCGCTAGTCACAACGGAGCTTTAACGAAAAAGCCTCGCGGCGGTCATGGCCACGACCTTGCCCGCATGCGATAATTGCGCATCCCAAAAATATCACCGCAGCCCGCGCCGGCCCGCCGCGCGCGTGGCTGATCCGGCATGGCCTTCACGACATGACTATTTCGATTCGCGACGTGCGCGAGCAGGAACTGGATTCCGTGCTGGCGCTCAACAACGCCGCGGGCACCACGATCCTGCCGCTGGACATGACGCGGCTCGTCGCGCTGAGCGAGCAGTCGGCGTATTTCCGCATCGCGCTGGTCGACGAAAACGTCGCCGGTTTTCTGATCGCGCTGCGCGAGGATGCCGACTACGGCAGTCCGAACTTCATGTGGTTCCGCGAACATTATCCGCAGTTCCTTTATATCGATCGCATCGTCATCGCCAAGCCGTATCAAGGCTTCGGTCTCGGCCGCATTTTCTACGCGGACGTGACGAGCTATGCCGAAGTGCGCGTGCCGCTGCTTGCGTGCGAAGTGTTTCTCGAACCGCGCGACGATGTCTCGGTACTGTTCCACGGCACGTACGGCTTTCAGGAAGTCGGCCAGCAACTGATGGCGGGCGTGAATCGTCGCGTGGCGCTGCTCGCGAAAGATCTGCCGAGTTTTCCGTTCGTGCGCGACACTTACCTCGCGGCACCGGCGGCGGCGCTGCCGAATCAGCCATGGCTGGCCGAACGCGAACGCAAGATCGCGCCGCGTATCGCCCGCGCAGCCGGCGGCTAGTGGACGCCGTCTCGAGCGTGATCGCGCTCGGCGCCGTCGATATCGACTTCATCGAACTGCTTCTGTCCGCTTACGGCCTCACGGTTGCGCGCGTGCGCGCCGGCGAACAGATTCCCGCGTCGTACTGGGGCGAACCGGAAGCGGGATTGATCGGACATACCGTCTTCGCGCGCGACGACACGCCGGTCCACTCGCTGTTGCACGAAGCGTGTCATCTGATCGTCGCCGATCCTGCGCGCCGGTCGACGATCCACACCGACGCCTCCGATTCGCAAGCCGAAGAAGATGCGACGTGCTATCTGCAGATCGTGCTCGGGGATGCGATTCCGAATCTCGGCGCCGCGCGCATTCAGGCCGACATGGACACGTGGGGTTATACCTTCCGCCTCGGTTCGGCGCGCGCGTGGTTCGAACGCGATGCCGACGATGCGCGTGCCTGGCTCGTCGCACGGCGTCTCCTGCCCGCTTGCGCGTGATCGCGCCGCGCACTAGCCTGCGCAAACTTCCCCAGGAACCGATGCCATGCAGCGTTGGCTAAAACTCCCCGATGGCCGTTTCATCGATGCGAACCGCATCGTCTACGTCGGCAAGGTCGAAACGTTTCCGCGCCTGGACGACGAAAATGTCGACAGCGGTCCTGGCTATGCGGTCAATCTCGGGCTCGACATTCCGCGCGAACATCAGATTTCGGTGCAAGGTTCGAAAGATGAAATCCTCGGCCTGTTGAAGTCGTTGCTCGGCGCCGCTCCGAGCGCCTGATCGTCACGGCTTCGGCGCATCGAGCACTTCGTGTTCGATGCTGCCTTCACGCGGCGTGCGGCTCGCCACCGCGCGGTACCAGCGCCACGATACGAATCCGAACGCGAACAGCACCACCGAGGTCACCGCGAGTTCCGTCGCGTTGCCGGCGAAGTGCGGACCGACCACGCCGCTGAGCAGCGCGTTGAACGACAGCGTGATGAAGGCCTGCACCGACGACGCCGCACCGCGATGTCGCGGAAACCTATCGAGCACCAGCAGATTGAGCGTCGGCGAAATGAGGTTGATGCCCAGGCCCGCGATGCCGATCGGAATCACTGTCCACGGCACGCGTGCCGGCACGACCAGCCACGCGCTTAGTAATTCGAGCACCGCGGCTATCGCGATGATCACGTAACCCGCGTTGATGACGAGCCGCGTGTTGACGCGTCCGGCCAGGCGCGCCGCGAGTGTTGAACCCGCGACGAGTCCCGTGATCGCCGGAATGAACAACCATGGGAAATCGTTGACGCCCAGATGCAGCACGTCGAACACGAACGCGGGCGCGATGGCGACATACAGAAACAATCCACCGAAATTTCCGACGTTGGCGAAGGCGAGCGGCAGGAAGTGCGCGTCGGCGAGTATCTGTCGATACGTGGTCACCAGCCGCGATGGCGACAGCGCCACGCGATTGGCTTTCGGATGCGTTTCGGGCAGCACCGCCAAGCACGCGAACAGCAGCAGCAGTGTGAATGCCGCCAGCGCCCAGAACAACGCATGCCATCCGCCGAACACGACCAGTCCGGCACCGACGATCGGCGCGATCGCTGGCGCAAGGCCGAAAATCATGCTCACCTGCGCCATCAATTTTTGCGCGAACGCGCCTTCGAAACAGTCGCGAATGATGGCGCGGCCGACGATGAATCCGACGCCGGCACTGCAACCTTGCAACGCGCGAAACAGCAGCAGGGAAAACAGCGATTGCGACAACGCGCAGCCAATGGTCGCGATGAGAAATATCGTCACACCGACCAGAACCACGCGACGTCGTCCGTACGTGTCCGACAACGAGCCGATGAACAGCGACAGCACCGCATAGGCGCCGAGATAGATACTGATCGTCTGCTGCATCGACAGCGAATCGGCGTTGAACTGCTTCGCCATCGCCGGAAACGCGGGGAATATCGCATCGATGCAAAACGGGCCGAGCATGGCCAACGCCGCAAGCAGCGGCGCGAGCAAAGCTCGGCGGGGAATGACGACGGCGTTCATCAGGGCTGTTATTCGATCTTATGCCGCCATGATACGCCGCTTGACCACGTGCCGGTTCGCTAAGGTACGATGCGCGTGCTCAAGGAGATGGCATTCCTCCTTCGCGCGCCGGACTTTCCACCGAGGTCGAGCGCGCGCAACCGCCGCGAGGCTGATGATGCCTGTCCTGCTGCCTCGACGAGGCGGCGCGCAGGCGTTCCGATCGATTCTTCTGCGCACCGTTTCGGATTTACATCACCGGACTGGAGAAGAGTCGCCATGCCTATCGCCGCTTTTTTTGCCGTCGGAATCGGCGCCTTTCTCGGCGCGCTGATGCGCTGGGGTTTCGGCATTCTATGGAACGCGACGGTGCCGCAACTGCCGCTCGGCACGCTGGCTGCGAATCTCGTCGGCGGTTTGATCATCGGCATGGCGCTCGCTTCGTTCGAGGCATTTCAATCGACGCCACTCGAATTGCGTCTGTTCATCACGACCGGATTTTGCGGCGGATTAACGACGTTCTCGACTTTCTCGGCCGAAGCCGTGATCGCGCTGAATCGTCAGCAGTTCGGCTGGTTTGCCGCGATCGTGGCGACGCACGTCATCGGATCACTGATGATGACTTTCGCGGGCATGGCGATCGTGCGTTATTTCGTGCGTGCGTAAAAGTATACTTTTGCACGATTCCCTCGAAACCGCCGGTGCCAACGTCATTGAGCAACGGCGGCGCCACGCCATTGCTACGCTGCGATAACCCGTGTTCACCGCTGCGATCACGATGAAGCGGAACCGTCGTCGACCAGCTTGGCGCGTTTGTTCTGCGATCACGAAGCGTCGGTTTTCACGGCGAACGCGTTGCACGTCGCATGCGCCGGCACATGGCGTTCGTGAACCTTGCACAGGCCATCGCCCGAACGCACCGACGCGAAGCCCGAACTCATCGCCGTCAATCCGGGCGTCATCGCTTCGGCATCGTGCGGATCCGAATTGAAATGTTTGCAGTTGGCGCAAACGGCGTCCACGCGCGAACCATAGCAGATGCGATCTCCGCGGCAGACACAGCATGCGCGAATTGCGGCACAATTCGCGATTCATGAATTGAAGTGCCGCTGATGAACCTGCAAGCCAATTTCGAACAGATTCCGCTCAAGGATTACGCCGAACGCGCATACCTCGATTATTCGATGTACGTGGTGCTCGATCGCGCCCTGCCCTTCGTCGGCGACGGTCTCAAACCGGTGCAGCGCCGCATCATCTACGCGATGAACGATCTGGGCTTGAGCGCCACCGCGAAACATCGCAAGTGCGCGCTCGCCATCGGCGAGGTGCTCGGCAAGTACCATCCGCACGGCGACAGCGCGTGTTACGAAGCGATGGTGCTGATGGCGCAGCCGTTTTCCTACCGCTATCCGCTGGTGCACGGCCAGGGCAACTTCGGCTCGCCCGACGATCCGAAATCATTCGCCGCGATGCGCTACACCGAAGCGCGCTTGACGCCGATGGCCGAACTGCTGCTCGACGAAATCGATCAGGGCACGGTCGACTTCACGCCGAACTACGACGGTACGCGCGACGAACCTTCGTGGCTGCCGGCGCGCGTGCCGCACGTTTTGCTCAACGGTTCGACCGGAATCGCAGTCGGCATGGCAACCGACATTCCGCCGCACAACCTGCGCGAAATCGCGGCTGCGTGCATTCATTTGCTCGACGAACCCGACGTGAGCATCGCCGAATTGTGCCGGCATGTGAAAGGACCGGATTTTCCGACGGCCGCTGAAATCATCACGCCGAAAAGCGAATTGAAAGCGATGTACGCGACGGGCAACGGTTCGGTCCGCTGCCGCGCGATTTACAAGATCGAAAACGCGAACGCCGTCATTACCGCGCTGCCCTATCAGGTGTCGCCGTCGAAAATCGTCGAGCAGATCGCCAACCAGATGCGGGCGAAGAAACTGCCGATGCTCGAAGACGTGCGCGACGAATCGGATCATGAAAATCCGGTTCGCCTCGTGCTGATCCCGCGCAGCAATCGCGTCGATCTGGATGAGATGATGCAGCACCTGAATGCGACCACCGATCTCGAACGCAGCTACCGCATCAATCTCAACGTCATCGGTCTCGACGGCAAACCGCAGGTCAAGACGCTCAAGCAAATACTGAACGAATGGCTGACGTTTCGTACGAACACCGTCAAGCGACGTCTGCAACACCGGCTCGACAAAGTCGAACGCCGCTTGCGCCTGCTGGAAGGTTTGCGCATTGCATTTTTGAATCTCGACGCGGTGATCCGCATCGTCCGCACCGAAGACGAACCCAAACCGCTGTTGATGAAACGCTTCAACCTGACCGAAGAACAGACCGACTACATTCTCGAAACGCGTTTGCGCCAGCTCGCGCGGCTCGAGGAAATGAAGCTCAACGCCGAACGCGACGAACTCGAGGAAGAGCGC
Organism: uncultured Rudaea sp.; assembly: GCA_964658115.1. Classification (GTDB taxonomy): domain Bacteria; phylum Pseudomonadota; class Gammaproteobacteria; order Xanthomonadales; family Rhodanobacteraceae; genus Rudaea. The sequence goes on from CAZZYA010000037.1 coordinate 6,953, forward strand.
GCGCGCCTTTCCGTCACGCTCAAATCCGACGCGAAACTCAAAACGCTGATCAAACAGGAACTGACCGCCGACGCGGAAAAATATGGCGACAAACGCCGCTCGCCGATCGTGGAACGCGAAGTGGCGCAGGCGCTCGACGAAGCCGCGCTCGTCGTCAGCGAACCAATCACGATCGTATTGTCGGAAAAAGGTTGGGTGCGCGCGGCGAAAGGGCACGACGTCGATGCCGCATCGCTCGGCTATCGCGAAGGCGACAATTTCCACAATGCCGCAAAAGGTAAAACCACGCAACAAGTCGCATTCATCGACTCCAACGGCCGCAGCTATTCGACGCCCGCGCACACGCTGCCGTCCGCACGCGGCAACGGCGAACCGCTGACCGGCCGCTTCACGCCCGCGCCCGGCGCGAAATTCGATGCGATGGCCGTCGCCGACCCGTCGCAAAAAATCGTTCTGGCCTCCGATTACGGCTACGGCTTCGTCATCAAATTCGACGGTCTTCTCGCCAACAAGAAAGCCGGCAAAGCGCTCATGAACATGGACGACGGCGCGCATGTCGTCGCGCCGGCGTATGTCACCGATTCGGCGCGCGACCGCATCGTCGTCGCCACGAACGCCGGCCATTTGCTGATGTTCTCGGTGGCGGAACTGCCCGAACTCGACAATGGCGGCCGCGGCAACAAACTGATCGAAATTCCCAAGGCGCGTCTCGCCGAAGGCGAACGTGTCGCCGGCATCGCGGTGGTCAATGAAGGTAAAGGCGAAGTCACGCTTTACGCCGGCGCGCGCAAGCTGATCCTCAAATGGTCGGAGCTCATCGAATACAACGGAAATCGCGCGCAACGCGGTGGAAAATTGCCGCGCGGATTCCAGCGCGTGGATCGCATCGAGACGAGCGTCTAATATTTAAAAACATTCGGACCGAACCACGATCAGCGCGTTTGGTTGCAGACCACATGCGCGGCACGCAACGGTTCCGAATCGGCCGCCGCGAGCGTCCAGCCGGACGTGCTCGACGCGAACTGCATCGCATCGGCCTTGGCCATGCGCGAACGCGAGCCGTGCGAAACCACGGCGAGATCGACATGGCTGGCATCGTGCCATCCTTTGAACTCGATGTGCGTGTTGTCGTCGGAATCGCCGCTGCATGCCGCCGTCAGCGTTGGTCCGTTCGTATCCAGTGCGGCGATGCGGATCGAAAACGGCTCGCTGGTCTGGTTGTAGGTCAGCACGAATTTTCCGTCGGGCGATAACGCTACGACATCGCTGCCGTTGTGCACGAACGCGATCTTGCCGTTGGCGGGATTGATCAGGAAGGTGCCCGGCGCATCGTGTTCGAACTCCACTTCCACGCGTTGGTAACCATTGCCCGGCAGCGTGCCGAGATACCAGTGCTTTTCGCCGTCGCCGTCGGCATTCCGGGTGCCGGTTTGCTTCCAGTCGGCGAAAACAATGGGCGCAGCGGCCGAAGCGATGCTCAGCGCGGCGCCGTCGCGCGTGACGCGACCGCTCGATTCGGAAATCCTCTTTTTTTCGCCGGCCGAAGAACACGACGGCGCGGGCGTCTTGCATCCGTATACATCGTCAGACGGCAACAGAATCGCCGCGTCCTCATCGGTCAGCGATGGCGCGGCGGCGATGCGCGCCGCTTCGTCCGCGCGTAGCGCCGCAATATCGAGCCCCCCATCGAGCTTCACGGTGAGCGGGTTCGCGGCCAAGTCCAGCACGCCGGGACTATCGAAGCGCACGCCGCGATCCGGCGATTTCGCGGCGACGAGAAACAGTGTGGCGACGACGAGGCAGAGATGACGTTTGATCATGATCGATGGCCGGCGAAGTGGTCGATGGGAAGATCGTCGGCCGGCTCCCGCTAACGCGATTCGCTCACGCCGGACTGCGATGCGAGGAGACGTCCATACCGCCCGAAGCATACGCGAAAGCGCCGCGCGAATGATTTACCATCGGATTTTTCTGGCGAGACCGCCCTATGCCGAAACGCAAGCGAACGTTGCGCGCGATCCTGCTGTTCGTCGTCGTGCTCGTCATCGCCGTCGTCGCTGCCGGGTGGCTGATATTGCGCGCGAGCGTACCGCGGCTCGACGGGTCGCTCTCCCTCGCCGGTTTGCGCGCCGACGTCACCGTCCAGCGCGATGCGCTCGGCGTCGCCACCGTCCGCGCAAGAAACGAGCTCGACGCCGCGCGCGCGATCGGTTTCGTTCATGCGCAGGAACGCTTCTTCGAGATGGATCTCATGCGCCGTCTCGCCGCTGGCGAACTGTCGGCTTTGTTTGGGAAAGTCGCACTCGATACCGACAAAACGCACCGACCGTTCCGCATGCGCGCTCGCGCTACTGAAACGCTCGCATCGCTCAGCGACAGCGATCGCACGTTGCTGCAAGCGTACGCGGATGGGGTAAACGCGGGGCTGTCGGCCATGACGTCGCGGCCGTGGGAATACTGGCTCGTCGGCGCTAAACCGATGCCGTGGCAGCCGGTCGATAGTCTGCTCGTCACCGACACCATGTTTTTCGATCTCAACGATTCCTCCAACGGCCGCGAGCTCGGCTTCGCGCACCTGCGCGCCGCATTGGGCGAAAACGTATACAAATTCTTGAGCACGTCGGGCGGACCGTGGGATGCGCCATTGACCGGCCCGGCGATGCCGTTCCCAACGATGCCGACCGCCGACGACATCGACCTGCGTCGCATCGATCCCTCGCTGTTGCAGGTGCCGCCGCCGCCCGCCGAAAAACCCGCGACGACCGGCAGCAACGGTTTCGCCGTGGGCGGAACACTGACCGCGACGCACAGCGCACTCGTCGCTGGCGACATGCATTTGAGCCTGCGCGTGCCGAACATCTGGTTCCGCGCGCAGATCATCTATCCCAACCCGCGTCGCGCCAACGACGAACTCGTGCTGACGGGCGTGACGCTGCCCGGCATGCCCGCCATCGTGGCCGGCAGCAACGGCCATGTGGCGTGGACGTTCACCAACAGCTACGGCGACTACACCGATTGGGTTCGCGTGAGTCTCGATCCGTCGGACAAAACCAACTACCACGACGGCGACGGTGTGCAGCCGCTGCTCATAACGCGTGAAAATATACAAATCCACAATGCTGCAGACGAGCCGCTTGACGTCACCGAAACGCGCTGGGGTCCGATTCTCGCCAAGGACGTAGACGGTGCGCCGCTCGCGCTCGCGTGGACAGCGCTCCGACCGGGCGCGCTCAACATCAATCTCACCCGACTCGCCACGACGGAGACCGTCGACGAAGCCGTAGCGGTAGCCAACGACAGCGGCATGCCGGCGCAGAATTTCGTGGCGGGCGACCGCGCGGGCAATGTCGCGTGGACCATCGCGGGCCGTGTGCCGAAACGCATTGGCGCTTACGATCCGCTGCTGCCCTCGGACTGGAGTCAGCCGAGTATCGGCTGGGACGGGTGGATTGCGCCCGCGGATTTACCGCGTGTGTCCAATCCCGTCGATCACCGCATCTGGACCGCCAATCAGCGCATCGCCGAACTCGGCAGCCGCGATCTCGCCACGCTCGGCGACGGCGGTTACGACCTCGGTGCGCGTGCCCGGCAAATCCGCGAAGACATGCGCGGACGCAGCCAGTTTGCGCCGGACGACATGCTCACCATCCAGCTGGACGATCGCGCCGTGTTGCTCGCGCCGTGGCACGACATTCTGGGCACGGTGATCGAGCGCGCCGGCGCAAATTCGCCGCTCGCCGGCGCGAAGAAATATTTCGACGACTGGAACGAACACGCCGATCCGAAATCAGTCGGCTATCGGCTCGTGCGCGATTTCCGCCGTGAAGTCACCGACACCGTGCTCGACGGATTCGCGGCGGCCGCGCGCGCGAAAGACACGGATTTCAAGATGCCGAAACTGCCGCAAGCGGAAGCGGTCGTCGATACGATCGTCGGTCACCGGCCACCCCATCTGTTGCCGCCGACGTATGTCGACTGGAACGATCTTTTGCAGAAATGCGCCGAGCGCGTCGTCAAAAAACTGGACGCGTCACCGGGCGGCCTAGCCGCGCGAACGTGGGGCGATGCGAACGCGACACGCATTCGTCACGCGCTGAGCAAATCGTTGCCGGGAATGGGCTGGCTACTCGACATGCCCCGTCGCGAATTGCCGGGCGATTCGAACATGCCGCGCGTGCAAGGGCCTGATTTCGGCGCGTCGGAGCGATTCGCCGTCGAACCGGGATTCGAGCAATACGGTTACTTCCACATGCCCGGCGGCCAAAGCGACAACCCGCTATCGCCGTTCTATGGCGCCGGGGATGCGGACTGGGCGCAAGGTAAACCGACGCCATTCCTGCCGGGCGCACCAAAGTATACTTTGACGCTGACGGCACATTGATGCTCACGCTTTCGCGAACAGTTTTTCCATGATGCGCAGGAACAAACGCGGCAACGTTTCGAGTTCGTCGATGGGAACGTTTTCGTCGATCTTGTGAATTGACGCGTTCACCGGTCCGATCTCCACGACTTCCGCGCCCATCGGCGCGATGAAGCGCGCATCCGATGTTCCGCCGCCGGTGTCGAATTTCGGCGTGATGCCGCAAATTTCCGCGATCGCCTGCATCGCGGCGCGACGCAACTTTCCATCCTGCGTGACGAAAGGTTCGCCGGATACGTTCCAGTCGATCGCGAAGTCGAGCTCATGCTCGCGCAGGATCGCCTCCACGCGGTCACGCAACATCTGCGTCGTGCTCGCGGTGCAAAATCGAAAATTGAAATTGACGACGACCGTTCCAGGCACGACGTTGAGCGCGCCAGTGCCGGCATTGATATTTGAAATCTGGAACGACGTCGGCGGAAATTCGGCGTTGCCGTCGTCCCATTTTGCCGACGCGAGTTGCGTCAGCGCCGGCGCGGCGAGATGGATCGGATTGCGGACTTTTTCCGGATAGGCAACGTGGCCCTGAACGCCGCGCACCGTCAGTTTGCCGGACAGCGAACCGCGACGCCCGACGCGCACGATGTCGCCCAATCGCTGCGCCGACGAAGGCTCGCCGACGACGCACCAATCGATACGCTGTCCGCGTGAACGAAATTCCTCGACGACGCGTCGCACGCCGTGCAGATTGGTCGGACCTTCTTCATCGCTCGTCAGCAGCAACGCGACGGTGCCCGTATGATCCGGATTCGCGGCGACGAATTCTTCCAGCGTCACGACCATCGCGGCGACGCCGGCTTTCATGTCCGCCGCGCCGCGGCCGTATAGACGTCCATCGCGAACGGTCGGCGTGAACGGATCGCTCGACCATTGCGCGACGTCGCCCGTCGGCACGACATCCGTATGTCCGAGAAACGCGAACACGGGCGCGCCGGACCCGTGCGTCGCCCATAGATTGTCGACGTCGCCGAATCTCAGGCGTTCGCTTTTGAATCCGAGCTTGATAAGACGTTCAGCGATCAGCGTTTGACAGCCGGCATCATCCGGCGTCACCGACCGGCGGCGCACGAGTTCCTGCGTCAGATCGACGACGGCGCTCACGCTGCGAACGTCTCGCGAAACTTTTTGTCGGTGAAGCCGACGCTCATCGCGCCGCCGTCGAACACCACGACCGGCCGGCGCACGAGCGCCGGATATTCCTTGATGAGCAGCAGCCACTCCGGATCGGACGCGGGCGTTTTTCGATTCGGCAGCAGATTGCGCCATGTCGTGCCGGTTCGGTTGACGATATTTTCCCAGCCGCCGGCCTGTGTCGCCCAATCTTTCAGCGTCGCGCCTTCGATGCGATGATCGCGATAGTCGACGAACGCATGCGCGATCTTGTTTTTGTCGAGCCACTTGCGCGCCTTGTCGCACGTGCTGCACTTCTCCAGACCGTATACTTTTATCATTTTCAGTCGCGCAGCAATTCGTTGAGAGAGGTTTTCGAGCGCGTTTTCCCGTCGACGCGCTTGACGATGATCGCCGCGTACAAGCTGTGCGAACCATCGGCCGCCGGCAGATTGCCCGCCACGACGACGCTGCCCGCCGGCACGCGGCCGTAGTGAACCTGTTTCGCCGCGCGGTCGTAAATCTTGGTCGACTGGCCGATGAAGACGCCCATGCCAATCACGCAACCGCGCTCGACGATAACGCCTTCGACCACTTCAGAACGCGCGCCGATGAAGCAATCGTCTTCGATGATGGTCGGGCCGGCCTGCAGCGGTTCGAGCACGCCGCCGATGCCGGCGCCGCCGGACAGATGCACGTTCTTGCCGATCTGCGCGCACGAACCGACGGTCGCCCACGTGTCGACCATCGTTCCCGCTCCGACATTGGCGCCGATGTTGACGAAGCTGGGCATCAACACGACGTCCTTCGCGATGCACGCGCCGCGACGCACGATCGCACCCGGCACCGCGCGCGCGCCGAGCGTCTTGAATTTCGCTTCGTCGAAACCGGCGAAGCGCAGCGGCACTTTGTCGAAATACGGCGCCGGTTCGGCCGGCATCACTTGATTCGGCGTGATGCGAAACGAAAGCAACACGGCTTTTTTCAGCCATTGATTGACGTGCCATGCGCTGTCGCGCGGTTCGGCGACGCGAAGTTCGCCGGATTCGAGTCCGTCGAGCGCCGCTTCGATAGCCGGGCGCACGCTCGAATCGATTTCGTCGTCGTTCAACGACGTGCGGCGTTCCCAGGCGGAATCGATGACGCTTTCAAGCCGGTGCATGACGTTCCTTGTGACTGTCCGTTTTGCTGATGTCGGCGATCTCGACGAGCGTGCCGCTGAGTTTGTCGCGTAGCGATGCATCGAGCGGACGATCGCGTTCGTCGCTGATCAGGAAATAATCTTCCGCGCGTTCGCCGAACGTCGCGACACGCGCGTCGTGCACGCGCACGCGGCACTCGCGAAACGCGTGCGCGACCGACGCGAGCAAGCCGGGACGATCGGCGCAAATCAACGACAACTGCGTGAAGCCACTGCGATCGCGATCATACGAGATGCGCGGCGTAATGTTGAAGTGACGCAGCGAGCGCGCCATCGGACGCGGCGTGAGATCGGCGCGATACGGATTCTTGGACAGGGTTTCGACGAGCGCCCGACGCAGGCGTTCGATGCGGTGTTCCTCGGTGATCGCGCGGCCTTCCGCATCGAGCACGAGAAAACTGTCGATGCTCATGCCATCGCGCGAGGTGACGATGCGGGCATCCTGCACCGACATTCGCAGCCGGTCGAATACCGCGGTGACGGCGGAGAACAAACCGTCGCGCGATTCGGCGTAGACAAATACTTCGCTGCTTCCGCGCAGACTCGATCCGTCCACCAGCACGAGCGGCACGCCGGGTTTGTCGTGCCGCGCGATGCCAGCGGACAGCCACGCGATTTCGTTGTCGGTGAAACGCAGGAATGCTTCATCGGGAAATTGCGACCATATGCGATCGATCGTCGTTTCGTCGATGCCGTCTTCTCGCAGAATCGCCAACGCCTGCGCGCGGCAATCGGCGACACGCTCGGCGGCGTCCGGGGGATCGGCGAGGCCGCGACGCAGCGCTTCATGCGCACTTTTATACAAATCGGACAGGAGCTGGTCTTTCCAGGAATTCCATAGTTTGGCGCTGGTGCCCGAAATGTCGGCGACGGTCAGAACGTAAAGATAATCGAGACGTTCGCGGTCGCCGACTTCCTCGGAGAACGCGTGCACGACATCCGGCGACGTGATGTCCTTGCGCTGCGCGGTGATGCTCATGACGAGATGTTGCCGCACCAGCCACGCGACGAGGTCGATGTCGCCGGTGGACAATCCGAGCTTCGCGCAAAACTCGCGCGCGTCGGCTTCGCCGAGTTCGGAGTGATCGCCACCGCGACCTTTCGCGATGTCATGGAAGATAACCGCGAGCAACAGCAGTTCCGGTTTCGGAAGACGCTTCCAGACATCATGCGCGAGCCCGAATTCCTGTGACGTCTCGACCGACGCGAAACGCGCGACGTTGCGCAGCACCCGCATGGTGTGTTCGTCGACGGTGTAAACGTGGAAAAGATCATATTGCATACGGCCGACGACGTTGCCGAACGCGGGCAAATAACGCGCGAACACGCCGTGACGATTCATGCGCGCGATCGCTTCGACGGCCGGCGCGCCTTTGCGCAGCAGACGCAGAAACGCGGCGTTGACGTCGCGATCGTCGATCAGTGCCGGGCCGATCAGAACGAGCGCGGCCTCGATCCGGATCAACAGGTCGGCGCGCAGACCTTTTACTTCGGGATGTTCGATCCAGACGCGGAACAGATCGATCAGCGCGGCCGGACGTTTGATCAGCAGATCGGGTGGATCGCAGTCGAGGCGATCGCCGATGGTTACGAAGTCGAGCGTGAGACGTCGCTCGCGTTGCGTATCGGTGTCGAGCGATTCTTCGCAGCGCGAAAGAAAACGTTCACTCAAACGTTCCGTCGCGATCGCCGCGCGGTAATAGCCCTGCATGAATTGTTCGACGGCAAGATTTTGCCGGTGCTCGTCGGTGAAACCGAATTGTTCGGCGAGTGCGCGCTGATAATCGAACAGCAGGCGTTCTTCCGCGCGGCCGGCGGAGAGATGCAAGGCAAAACGAATTCGCGAAAGCTGACGACGCGCATCGTCGGCGCGTTCGACTTCGCTCGGCGTGAGAAAACCGCAGCGCGCAAGCCCCTCGAACGTGGGCGCGTCGAAAAGACGGCGGCCGAGCCAGCCGATCAGATGCAACGCACGCAAGCCGCCCGGGGCATCTTTGATGTTCGGCTCCAGGTTGTATGCGGTGTCGTTGAAGCGCGCGTAGCGACCGAGCTGTTCGGCGCGCTTTGCCGCGAAGTAAGCGGTAGGCGGCCAGATCATTTTGTCGGCGACTATCGCCGCCAACGATGCATCGATGGCCGCGTCGCCGGCGATGCGACGTCCGTCGAACAGATTTGTATAAATTGTCGCATCGGCGGCGGCGAACTCGCGACACTCGGCGATCGTGCGGACGGCGTGACCGGGTTTGAGTCCGATGTCCCACAAACAGGTGAAGAATGCTTCGAGTGCGTGACCGACGACATGCGACGGGGTTTTGTCGCACAGCGCGAGCAGATCGACGTCGGAATGCGGGAACAACTCGCCGCGTCCGAGTCCACCCACCGCATACAACGCCAGTCCAGCGCGTTCGCCGACCGTGGCGGAGAAAACGTGCGCGACGATGCCTTCGACGAAACGTGCGCGCGTGCGCAGGAGTTCGTCGATGTCGACGCCGTCGCGAAAGGTTTGCGCGATGCGGCGGTCGCCATCGCCGAGCAGCTGGCGTAATGACGTGCGCGCGGCCTCGGAAACACCCGCGCGTGGGACGCTGCGCGGCAGTCGCGGAAGCGACATGACCGGCACGGTGACGGCGTTCATCGCGTGATCAGGCCGCTTTCGGCCAGGGCGTCAGGATTTCGAAGCCGTTCTCGGTGACCGCCACGGTGTGTTCCCACTGCGCGGAAAGCGAATGGTCGCGCGTCACGACCGTCCAGCCGTCGGGCATCAGACGCGTGTGCGGCTTGCCCGCGTTGACCATCGGTTCGATCGTGAACGTCATTCCCGGTTCGAGACGCAAGCCGGCGCCGCGCTGTCCGTAATGCAGCACTTGCGGGTCTTCGTGATAGATCGTTCCGATGCCGTGTCCGCAATATTCGCGCACGACGGAAAAGCGATTCGATTCGACGTGCTGCTGCACCGCATAGCCGATGTCGCCGAGCGTCGCGCCGGGACGGACGGTTTCGATGCCTTTCATCATCGCGTCGTAGGCGACAGTGCATAGCCGCTTGGCGAGCACGGACGGTTCGCCGACGAAATACATGCGGCTCGTATCGCCGTGCCAGCCGTCCTTGATCACGGTGACATCCATGTTGACGATGTCGCCGGTTTTGAGCACTTTGCCGGGCGACGGAATGCCGTGGCAGATCACATTGTTGACGGACGTGCACAACGTCTTCGGAAAACCTTTGTAACCGACGTTCGCGGGAATCGCCTTCTGCACGTTGACGATATGGGTGTGCGCGACTTCGTCGAGTTCCTCGGTCGTCACGCCGGGCTTTACGTGCGGCACGAGCACTTCGAGTACCTCGGCGGCCAAACGGCCGGCGATGCGCATGTGTTCGATCTGCTCAGGAGTCTTGATGCTGACGGGCATGGCCAACGTATCGATGAAAACGGTCGTAAATAGTGTAGCTCAGGTGAGGGTTTTCGTCGGAAAAACAAGTGCGGCGATTGCGCCAAACGGCTGATCGTCCTATAATTTCGTGGTTCCCCGGACGCGTTGCTTGAGTCGGGGAACAAATCCGCACACGTTTCGAAACCGTTGTCGGGGTGCTTCGCCGAACGCTTTGCCGTCGCCGAGGTCGCCAACGCTGGAAACGTGGAGGTCCCAACCCCGGGCGTCATCCGCACTCGAAGTCAGCGCGGTTTCGTCCCTATTCGGAGTTTCATAATGCCTCAAGTCACCATGCGCCAGATGCTCGAAGCCGGCGTGCATTTCGGTCATCAGACCCGTTACTGGAATCCCCGCATGTCGCCGTACATTTTCGGTGCGCGCGGCAGGATTCACATCATCAATCTGGAAAAGACGTTGCCGCTGTTCACCGACGCGATGAATTTCATCTCCGGTCTGGCGCAGAAGCGCGGTACCGTTCTGTTCGTCGGCACGAAGCGCTCGGCGCGCGATGCGGTGAAAGACGAAGCCACCCGCTGCAGCATGCCGTACGTTTCGCAGCGCTGGCTCGGCGGCACGCTCACGAATTTCCGCACCGTGAAGCAGTCGGTCGCGCGCTTGAAGGAACTCGAGACGATGGCCGCCGACGGTAGCTTCGAAAAACTGGTCAAGCACGAAGTGCTGAGCCTTATCCGCGAGAAGGACAAACTCGAACGTTCGCTCGGCGGCATCAAGGACATGGGCCGTCTGCCCGACGCGCTGTTCGTCATCGACATCGGCCATGAAGACATCGCCGTAAAAGAAGCCAAGAAACTCGGTATTCCGGTCGTGGCCGTGGTCGATACCAACTACGATCCGAGCCTGGTCGACTACGCCATCCCGGGCAACGACGACGCGATCCGCGCGGTGCAGCTTTATTCCGCTGCCGTCGCCGACTCCGTCCTCGAAGGCAAAGCGGCCGCGCCGCATGTTGCAGCGAACGAGAAAGACGAGTTCGTCGAACTCGACGCGCAAGGTAATCCGGTCGCGAAAGAAACGCGCGAACGCGGCGATCGCGATCGTGACGATCGTCGTCGCCCGAACGGTCCGCGCAGACCGCCCGCGAAAAAAGCCGCGCCGCGCGGCAAACCCGCGCCGCGCCGCGAAGAAGCCGCTCCTCCGGCCGAACCAACGGCGGAGTAATCGTTACCGGCGGTGACGGCGGACCACAGGCCGTCGTCATCGCCCTGCCGTTTTGAGCGGCGACTATTTCGATTCCAATTTTTTCAGCGCGGTGTCGTCCGCGCATTGCTCACGAGGTTCTTATGGAAATCACAGCAGGCATGGTCAAGGAGCTGCGCGAACGCTCTGGCGCCGGCATGATGGAATGCAAGAAGGCGCTCACGGAAACGCAGGGCGACATCGACGCGGCGATCGAGCTGCTGCGCAAGCAGGGTCTGGCCAAAGCCGACAAGAAAGCGAGCCGCGTCGCCGCCGAAGGCCGCATCGTGCTCGCGCAGGACGGTGGCAAAGCCGTGATGGTGGAAGTGAATTCGGAAACGGATTTCGTCGCCAAGGACGAGAATTTCCTGAAGTTCGCCGATGAAGTCGCCAAGACGGCGTTAGCGAGCGGCGCGAAGAACGTCGACGAACTCAAGAGCACCAAAACCTCATACGGTCCGACGGTCGAAGAAGCGCGTCAGTGGCTCGTGGCGAAAGTCGGCGAGAACGTGCAGATCCGTCGCCTCATGCGCGTCGACGGCAACAACACGGTCGGTGCGTACGTGCACGGCGGACGCATCGGCGTGCTCGTCGAAGCCAACGGCGGCAGCGAAGAGTTCGCGCGCAGCGTCGCGATGCACGTGGCGGCCATGAATCCGCCGTATAACAAAGCATCCGACGTTCCGCAGGCGTTCCTCGACAAGGAAAAAGAAATTGAACTCGCGAAAATGAGCGACAAGGACAAGTCCAAGCCGCCCCAGATTCTCGAGAAAATCGTCGGCGGCAAGATCGCCAAAATCGTCAACGAAAACACGCTGTACGGTCAGCCTTATGTGCTGAACACGGATCAGACCGTGGAAGCCGCGGCCAAAGTGGCCGGTGCGGATGTGATCGGGTTTCAGCGTTTGGCCGTTGGTGAAGGTATCGAGAAGCCGGTTGGCAACGACTTTGCTACGGAAGTGATGAAGCAGGCTGGCTTGAAATAGGCTGCTTTCGATCGAAGTTTGGAAGAAGCCGTGAGAGATCGCGGCTTTTTTTGGCTGTTGAGTTCATAGTCGGCTCACTTGTCAGCGGCTGTGATTGTTGATCGCTTAGGGCAAGAGCTTCCGCTCGGGACGAGCGGGTAACTTTTTGCTTAACGGCAAAAAGTCACCAAAAAACGTTTTGTTTTCTCGCATGGTGTCTGTCCGCGAACGGCCATCCCTGGCCGTGCGCGGACCGCGCGCTTCCTGCGCGC
>CAZZYA010000038.1:0-19541 GCA_964658115.1 uncultured Rudaea sp.
CATGGCGCGCGAACTTTTGCGCGATCCGTATTTTCCGCGCCGTGCCGCGAAGGAACTCGGTGTCACGATCGAGCCGCCGAAGCAGTACTCCCGCGCATGGTCGTGAGCGGTTAACGTCCTTTCAGGTGGTCAGGCGCATGGTTGCGCCGGTTAAGTCACAAGGAGGGGCTAATGAAACGTGCATTAGGTTTTGCAATCGCGCTCGCGCTCGGCGCTCCGGTCGCCGCAATCGCGAATGACGCGTATGTGGTTTCCGACATCAGTCTTCAGGCCGGACCGGATACCGACTATCCGCCGATCGACAGTCTTTCCGCCGGCACCGAAGTCGACGTGCAGGGTTGCGTGGACGGATTCAGTTGGTGCGACGTGATCGCTGGCGAAGATCGCGGTTGGGTGCCCGGCTCGTTTATCGAAGAGGAATACGACAATCAGCCCGTGTTTCTCGTCGATTACGGTCCGCGCATCGGCGTGCCGGTGGTGTCGTTCGACATTGGCGTCTACTGGGATGCGCATTATCACAACCGTCCGTTTTATGGACAGCGCACCGAGTGGGTGAATCGTCACATCGCCGTGCGCTCGCCGCCGCGGCCGTCCGTGGCGCATCCGCCGCCGCTTCCGAACCACGGCCCAAATCGCGGTGCGCCGGCTCCGCACCCGCAGCCGGGGCATGCGGCACCGACCCCGATGCACGACGAACACGCTCAAGCGCCGCACGACGAGATGACCAATCGCGCCACGCGTGAACGCACGGCTGTCGCGCCGAAGCCTGAGGAACGCGCGCCGACCAACGTCGAGCATGCCCCGCCGAAACCGGCTGAACACGCTCCGCCGAAGCCGGTCGAGCGTGCACAGACAAAGCCGAAGGAAGAACCGAAGAAAGACGAGAAACAGCCCGAACACAAGGACGACGATCACGGTCATTGATCGCGTTGCTGGTTCTTGCAAAAGAAAGCCCGCCGTTTGGCGGGCTTTTTTTATTGCTCGTCGAGCAGGGTCGCCGGTTTCCACGATTGATCGCCGTGCCAGTAATCCGCCGGACCCCAAGCGCAACCCGCGACGATCACGATCCACGCACACTGCAGACGCGTGCCCCACGGCAAGCGCATGATGCTCGTGCTCTTCACCAAGTGATCCGCGACGAAACGGTCGAGTGGATTGCCGCCGTGCGTCGCTGCCCAGCTCGCGTCGAAATGATTCGGACGAACTTTCAACGGGCGGACGTGCACCATGATCGTGTTGTCGGCAACCGGCGACGTATCGAACACGTGCGCGACAATCGCGTCGTGTCGCGGCACTGCATCGGACGGCAGCGCGATACTGCCATCAGCGTTATAGAGATTCAGCGTCGACGCAACATCCTCTCTTGTCATCGGCGTTTCCGTGATCGATGATTCAGCGTTGGGAATGGGCGAGCGCGCGATGCGTGGCGACGATCGCATGATCGGCGGAGGCGTCGGCTCCGGCGGAATCTCGCTCGCGGATGGCGCTTCAGAGAACAGATCGATCATCTGCACCGTCATAGCCGGCGATGCGTCGTCTGCGCGACGCGCGATCTCGCCGCGCAACGCGATAAAAATCGCGACATGCATCGCGAGCGCGACGAGCAGCGCCCACCGCGGCAACGCGCGATTGGACGAGGCACTATCGTCCGCGCGATGCCGGACGACGTCGTGCCACGCGTTCGCGCGCCGGTTGCCGCCTCGGGTGAGGTTGCCGTCGTCCATCGGAAATCTCTTCCCCTAAACTGACGAAGAAAGCCTACTCAACCTCGGCTAAATGGTCGTTAAGTGCTTCGTGGAGTCATTTCGTCGCCGGTCCCCGACTTATTTTCGCGCCGCGCCTTGACCCAGCCGATGGAAAGGAGAAGTCTTGGTAGTCCTCACGAACCGAACTGGGCAGGAGGACAACATGCCGTATACCACCGAAGGCATCCGAAACATCGCGCTCGTCGGTCATTCCGCTTCCGGCAAAACGACGCTTTTCGAAGCGCTCCTGCACGCCGGCGGCACGATCCAGATCGCCGGATCGATCGAGCGCGGCACCACGGTTTCGGATTTCGATCCGATGGAAAAGGATCGCAAGCAATCCTTGAGCACATGTGTCGCATCCGTCGATACATCAAAAACTGGATCGGGCGACTGCCACATCAACATCATCGATACGCCGGGCGCGGCCGATTTTCGCGGTCCGACGCTGAGCGCGCTCGCCGCCGTCGAAACCTGCGCGGTCGTCGTCAATGCGCACAACGGCATCGAATACGGTACGCAACGCATGATGCATCACGCGAAATCGCGCGGACTCGCGCGCGTGATCGTCGTCAACAAAATCGATGGCGGCCATTCGCGCAAACTTCTCGACGAACTGCGCGACGCGTTCGGTCCGGAATGTTTGCCGGTGAATCTGCCCGCGCAGGACGGGAAGACGGTGGTCGACTGTTTCTTCAAACCGCAAGGCGTGTCGGATTTTTCGACCGTCGCCGAAGCGCATCAGCGCATCATCGATCAGGTCGTGGAGATCAACGAAACCGTGATGAACCATTTCCTCGATCAAGGCGAGGAAGGATTATCCGGCCAGGAACTGCACGATGCGTTCGAGCAATGCTTGCGCGAAGGACATCTCGTGCCGATCTGTTTCGTGTCCGCGCGCACAGGCGCGGGCGTGAAAGAATTGCTCAACATCATCGAAAAACTGTTGCCCAATCCGATGGAAGGCAACGCGCCACCATTCGTGAAAGGCTCCGGCGCGGGCGCGAACCAGATCGAGGCCAAACCCGATCCGAAACTTCACGTGATCGCCGATGTGTTCAAGATCGTCAACGATCCGTTCGTCGGCAAACTCAGCATCTTTCGCGTCTATCAAGGCACGGTGCGAAAGGATACGCAGCTTTTCATCGACGACGGCAAGAAGCCGTTCAAAGTCGGCCATTTGTTCAAGCTTAAGGGCAAGGATCACATCGAGATCGATCACGCCATTCCGGGCGATATCGCCGCTGTGGCGAAAATCGAGGAAATTCATTTCGACGCGATCCTGCACGATTCGCATGACGAAGATCATATCCATCTCAAACCGCTGGATTTTCCGAAACCGATGTTCGGCCTTGCGGTCGAACCGGCGCACAAAGGTCAGGAACAGAAACTCGCGCAGTCGCTGCACAAGCTCGCCGAAGAAGATCCGTGTTTCCGTTTCGAGCACAACAAGGAGTTGAACGAATCGGTCGTGCGCGGACTTTCCGATTTGCATCTGAAGCTGATGCTTGAACGCATGAAGGAACGCTACGGCGTCGAAGTGAAAACGCGTCCGCCGAGAATCGCCTACCGCGAAACGGTCGCCGGTAAAGCCGAGGGCCATCATCGGCACAAGAAGCAGACCGGTGGCGCCGGCCAGTTCGGCGAAGTGTTTCTGCGCGTTGAACCGCTATCGCGCGGTTCGGGTTTCGAATTCGTCGACGAAGTGAAAGGCGGCACGATTCCCGGGCAGTTCATTCCCGCCGTCGAAAAAGGCGTGCGCCAGGTGCTCGATCACGGCGCGATCGCCGGCTATCAATTGCAGGATGTGCGCGTCGTGGTTTACGACGGCAAATACCATCCGGTCGATTCGAAGGAAATCGCGTTCGTCACCGCGGGGAGGAAAGCATTTCTCGACGCGATCCTGAAAGCGAAACCGCAACTGCTCGAACCGATCGTCAACCTCGACGTGTTCGTACCCGATTCGTACATCGGCGACGTAACCGGCGGACTGTCGGGCAAACGTGCGCGCATCAACGGCACCGATTCGGTGCGCGGCGGCGAGATCGTCATCAAGGCGCAGGTTCCGCTGGCCGAAGTCACCGACTACCAGACCGAACTGAAAGCGATGACCGGCGGACAAGGCCGGTATGACATCGAGTTCAGTCATTACGATCCGGTGCCGGCGCAGGTGCAGAAGCAGTTGGCGGAGGCGTATCGGCCGAAAGTCGAGGAAGAATGAAAAATCAGGAGGAAGGTGCTTGATCCTGCGGTTCGAAGTCAGCCTGCAGGATTTCATCGGCCACGATGAGGATATCGTCGAAATAGTGGATAGAGATTCCAGTGCCTGTCGAACGACATTCACCGTCGAGGGAAAGCAGTGCCGATTGCGTCGTCTGTTGTGTCGTAAAGGCGCTCGTAAAATGCTGCCATCCGTCGGGCTCGAGTAAGGATTGCACCGAACCAAATGATGACGTTGCATCTCCGCCACATTGCGCAGCGTCGTAAAATTCGACTTGTATGAAATGGTTCGGCGAAGCGCACGGCGAAATCGATGCTTGCGGATCTTTTTCGACCCAAACTGAAATCGCATATTTCGTCGACCCGTGTACTTCAATGCATTGCTGCGCGGAGTCGAGGTCGCGTGTAGTGATTTGCATTGCACCGGAAAAGGGCGAATTGTTGTGATCGACCCGATCGCTCCAGGCTGCAAATGGCGATAGTTCCCAGCCAGCCGCGCCCGTATCAAAATTCGGGTTTTGTACGAGATTTTGCGCACCCGCCGACCCGGTCGCTACGGCCATCGCCGCGAACAATAGAAACACTTTCATATCCCCTACCTCGCTCGCTGCCCCGGCGATTGCCGGAGACAGTGTCAAGTTAGCGATTCGGGGACTTCTGAATCGGACGATATCCGGACAATTTCCGGACAAACGCGTAAATCAATTCGCCGCGTGCATCCGTTGAACGAATAGCGCCGTGCCGCTTTCGTAGTGGATCACGAAGTCCATGCCGTCGTGATCGACCGACGTGACCTTCTCCGGTCCTTTGTCTTGTGCCGCCTGCACGTCGATTACCTGGAACTGCTCGGCTTCGCCGGTGGGATTGAGCACCAGCGGCGGGCTGAACTCTTCGAAGCCCGTGAACGTGGGCGCGGTGCCGGTCGCGGGAAAACGCTGCATCCACATGAAGAACTTTCCTTCGTGAGGAATGAACACACGATACGGATCGTGATAGTTCATCCCGATCGCGCCGGTTTTCGTCCAGACGCGCAGGATGCGGCCCATCGTGCAGTCCAGGCTGGAGCATTCCTGTAGCACGAAGTATTCGTCGTCTTTCATGTTCTGGGTTTTCACCCAGACGATGTCGTCCTTGACGAGCGCTTCCTTCGGATAGATGACGGCCGACATTTTCGGATCGAGCGTGAAATTCGACGATACGACATACCCGCCGTAAAGCTGCGTGTACGGCGCAGTGACGTCGACGTTCGGCAAGGTGGTCTGAGCGAATGCCGGTGCCGCTGCGAGCAAGGCCATCGGCAGGAATATCCGAGCAAGTCGCATACGTACTCCTTGATCGTCCGAAAAACTACGCGCCGGCGTGCGGCCGGACAAGTAAATTGCTGTAACTGCTGCGCGGCAGTAGACTCGATTCGTCGCCAATAGTTCACCTTCGATTATCAACTTGGGGAGGGTTGCTGATGGTTTCTCTCGCGCAGCTTTGGTTGCCCATAGTACTGTCTGCGGTATTCGTATTCATCGCCAGCAGTCTGCTCAATATGTTGCTGTCGTTCTGGCACCGTTCGGACTACCACGGCTTCAGCAACGAAGACGAAGTGCGCGCTGCGCTGCGCAAGGGCATGACGCAAGCCGGCATGTACAACGTGCCGTTCTGCTTACCGAACAAGATGAACGATCCGGACATGCTTCGCAAAATGGAAGAAGGTCCGCTCGCGATGGTGGCGATAAAGCCCGGCGGGAAGTTCAATCTCGGCGTGCCATTGCTGCAATGGTTCCTGTTCTGCCTTTTGGTATCGCTGCTGGCATCGTGCGTCGCATTGGTATTGCCGGCCGGCGCGCCATCGATGCGTGTATTCCACACGCTCGCACTCGCCGGATTGCTCGGCCATGCAATGGGACCGATTTCCAATGGCATCTGGTGGGCGCACGCGTGGGGCAGCGTGTTCAAGTACATCGTCGACGGCGTGATCTACGCGCTCATCATCGGCGGCACGTTCGTGTGGTTGTGGCCGACGTGATCTGACCCCGGCTGGTCGTTTCGTCGCGTGATCGGAGCAGCCCGGCGCGCACTACGACTTCCGGCACGCGGAATCGGCGCGTACCGCGCTACGATCAACGATCCTCACAAGGAGTGTTCGTCATGCGCCTGCGTGCATTGTTGCTGCTGACTGGATCGTTGTTCGCCACTTCCGCTTTTTCCGCCGACATTTACGATCAAGCGGTCGCGCACGCCGGCCGTTTCGCTACCGATCTGAAACGCGATCCCGACGACAAGCCCGCCGAAGTCCTGCGATTTTCCGACGTGAAACCCGGTATGACCGTAGCCGATTTCATGGCCGCGAACGGATATTTCAGCGAACTGCTGAGTTACGTCGTCGGCGCCGATGGTCACATTCTGCTGATCAACAACAAGGCGTACGACGACTTCGCCGACAACCAATGGAAAGACCGCATCGAAAAACATCATCTCGCCAACGTCGAACATCGTACCGTCGACACGGCGAAGATGAACCTCAAAGACGATTCACTCGACGCGGTGTTTCTCATCAAGGTCTATCACGATCTTTACTGGGTCGACGACAAGAACGGCTGGCACAAGATCAATGTCGGCAGCGTGCTCGATCAGTTGAACAAGGCGCTCAAACACGGCGGCGTCGTTCTGGTGGAAGATCACTCGACCAAACCCGGCGCGGGGAATTCCGTGGCGGGTTCGCTACATCGGATCGATGAGGAATTCGCGAAAAAAGATTTCGCCGCGCACGGATTTACGTTCGTGAAAAGCAGCGACATCTTTCGCCGTCCCGACGACAAACGCGACGAGATTTCCTACAAAGGTCCCGCACTCGGCAAGACCGACCGCTGGCTGTACCTTTTCAAAAAACCGTAATTCTCAATCGGAACGCAACGCGCGCAAGACCGACTTGCGCGCGTCGGCATCGAGATTTCCTATACGCGCCGCTTCGGCGTAAAACCGCGTCCAGTCGCTTCCGCACTTTTTATACAATGCGGCAAATGCATCGACCCACGAGTTGTAAATGCCGAACGGCAACAGCTTGGCGTTGTTGATGTCGCCGTTGATCCAGTCGTCGTAGTCCTTGTCACCGTGCCATTTGCCGTCGCGCAAAGCGGCGTAATCGGCACGCAAGCGCGCGATCTCCTCCTGCTTACGACGGCGCATCTCGTCCGGCGCTAGTTTCGTCGCGTACAACGCTTTCAGACGATCGCGCGCCTGCAACACCAGCGCGGTGAACTCGCCTTCGCGCTGCAGATCGGCTACATCCGCCGGCGGCAATCCGTGAATCTCGCGCCATTGGCGCAAGCCTTCCTGTTGCACGAACATCGCCAGCGATTCGTTGAACGCGCTGTCGTCCTTGATGTAGATCTTCTGATGCGTAAGTTCATGGAAAATCGTACCGATGAGTTCGTCGTCGTCCCAGCGGATCATCGTGCTGAGAATCGGATCGGCGAACCAGCCGAGCGTCGAATACGCCGCTGACCCACCGACGAACGTTTCGTAGCCCTGCGACTTCAACGACGCCACTTCCCTATCGGCACGGTCGCGATCGTAATATCCGCGATAGTCGATGCAACCGATCAGCGGAAAACAATGTTGCAGCGGCTCGACGGAAAATTCCTGCGCTGCGAAAACATTCCACGTCGCATATGGCCGATGCAAATCCGCATAACGTGTGTAGCTGGCATTGCGCGGCAAGCCCAGATGAGCCGACGCGAACGCGCGCGCCTGTTCGGCCAGTTCGAGTTTCGCTTTGAGTTTCGCATCGGTGTTCGGATCGGCGACGACCTTTTCGATCGGCCGTCGCGCCGACATCAATGCAAGTTCGCCGTGCGCCAGATGCGCGTAATAGCCCACCGTCGAACACGCGCCGAGCGCCGAGACGAGAAACAGAGAAACGATCGCGCGCACGCAACGATGCACGCAAAAATTTTCGCGCTCAGTTTTTCCGAACGCGTTCAACGAGCGCATCGGCAAAACTGTCCGTCGAACCGTTTCCGCCGAGATCCGGCGTCACGCGATCCTTCGCCGCCAGCGTTTCCCGAATCGCCGCGCGGATTTTCTGCGCCTTGCCGTTCATGTCGAGATGATCGAGCATCTGGCATGCGGCCAGCAACAACGCGCAGGGATTCGCCAGACCTTTGCCCGCGATGTCCGGCGCGGATCCGTGCACCGCTTCGAAAATTGCCGCTTCGGTCCCGATATTCGCTCCCGGCGCAAGACCGAGTCCGCCGACCAGCCCCGCGCACAGATCCGAGATGATGTCGCCGAACAGATTCGTCGTGACGATCACATCGAACTGCTGCGGATTCATGACCAACTGCATGCACGTGTTGTCGACGATCATCTCGTTGCACACGATGTCCGGATATTGCTTGGCGATTTCGCGCGCGACATTCAGGAACAAACCCGACGTCGTCTTCATGATGTTGGCCTTGTGCACGATCGTCACTTTCTTGCGGCCGATGCGTTTCGCCATGTCGAACGCATAGCGCACGATGCGCTCCGAACCGCGCCGCGTGACACGGATCAGCGATTGCGCCGTCTCGCCATCGGCCGACAATGTCTGGCCTTCCGCACCGTACGCGCCTTCGGTGTTCTCGCGCACCGTGATGAGATCGATGCCTTCGTAACGCGATTTCGTTCCCGGAATCGTCAGCGCCGGACGTACGTTCGCGTACAGATCGAAGCGGCGGCGCAGTTCCACGTTGAGGGACGAAAATCCGCCACCGACCGGCGTGGTCAGCGGACTTTTCAGCGCGACGCGATGCCGCGCGATGCTTTCGAGCGTCGCAGCGGGCAGAAGCTCACCGAATGTTTCTTGCGCGGCCATGCCGGCTTCGACGAAATCGTAGTCGAGGCCCGCGCCCGCCGCGTCGAGAACGCGCAGCGTGGCGCGCATGATTTCCGGGCCGATGCCGTCGCCGCGGATCACGGCAATGGTCTTGCTCATAAGCGCTTGAAAACCGTGTGTTAGGAAAGTTTACGGACAGGTCGCGGACACGCCGCTGACGTCGGGATCGAGCCGCGTATTATCCTGTATACTCGGCATTCGAACAAGGATTGCTGGCCGTTGCGAATGCGGGCGTTGCCGAAAAATTGCGGGGAATTGCGGAGGTTTTGGCGCGGACTGTTTCTGCTGCCCATCGGCCTCGTCGCGTCCGTGCTCGCTGATGCCGCCGACGGAAGTTCATACACGATCCAGCCGCGCGGCGAAAATGCGGCATGGTCGCTCGACATCGCCGGCCGCTGGCCGACGCAATGTCCGCCATCGCTGAAATCCGTCACTCTCGACGGAACCGATCTACGTGTCGATGCACGCTCCGACCTCACGCTATGCGACCGCACGGCGATGCCGTTCTCGATCGAGCTCAACCCCGCGCTCGCCGTCGATAAAACGTCACTCGATCCGGGCGTCTATCACGTCAGCTTCTACGCGGCGGATGGCGCCAACGACGCACCAAAACTGCGCGCATTCACCCTGGTCGACCGCAGCGCCTCGGACGCGCCGGCGGTTTCGCCAGAACCCGGTTTCTGGTTCACCTCCAACGCACCGGACGCGACGACCAACCGCACCATCCTCAGCGTCGAACCGCAGGACGGGCAACTCGATGTCGCGCTGATGACGTACGACGACATCGGTCAACCGACGTGGTTTTTCGGCGCTGCGGAATTCAACGGTCACGTCGCGCACGTCCCGCTCGTCCACATTGTCGGCGGCACCGATCCATTCCATCCGTCGGTCACGCCCACCAGCGGCGATGCGATGCTGGCGCTGGACCTGCAATTTCAGTCCGGTGCACATGCGCTCGGCTGGCTGAGTCGCGAGCGTGGAAATGCCGACGATTCGAACCTGCAAGTGCAACCGCTCGATCTGGTCCGTTTGCCGATTGCCGACACCACGACAGGGCAAGCGTGGCAGGGCGACTGGGTGCTCGTGACGGACGATGAGAGTGCGCCGCAGCGATTGCATCTCACGCAATATCGTTCTGTCGATTCGCAGCATTTCGATATTAGCGATGCGAATACGCAGGTCACGCTGGCGTGTACGCGTGAGCCGTCGCAGCCGGATTGGCCGCCGTCGTCTTGCAGTTTGCGTCGCGGGAGCGATTCGGTCAGCGGGGCATTTGATTCGGTAGCGCTATCGCGGATGGATGGGCTCGATGGCAGCGGAGTTGCGATTCATCTCATTCGGGTTTCGCGCTAATCGATTGCTGCCGACTTTCTCGAGCAAAAGCTTCCGCCGCGAGCGCCGGGTAACTTTTTGCTCAACGGCAAAAAGTCACCAAAAAACGTTTTGCTATCTCGCATTGGACGTTGTCCGCAGACAGCACGTCCGTGCTGCTGACTGCGGACCGCGCGCATCCCTGCGCGCGATCACCTTCGCATGAGGCCTGTGCGCGACCGGTAGAAAGAGGTTTGTAATCCCATCGGCACGCAGTGCATGCCGGTAGGGTTTTAAGAGCGGTTTGCAAAAAGGCTGGTAATCGGGTCGGGAACAATGCGGGCCGACGATGCCGCAGCAAGATTGAATGTCGTGTGTTCGCGTCGGCGACTTCGTGCAGTGCAGTTACAAGGCAAGCTCTTACAGCCTTACCGCCTTGGCTGCGTGCAGTGCAGCCATACAAAACCCTTTCCACTGGTCGCGCACAGTCTTGACGCAAGGGTGATCGCGCGCAGGAAGCGCGCGGACAGAAGCTAGGGGAGAAAAAAATGTTTTTTGGTGCTCTAGCTCTAAGCGAAAAAACTTATCCGTCGAGTTGATCCAAAAAATCCACCGCCCGACGTAAATGCGGAATCACTATCGACCCACCCACAACAAGCCCCACACTAAAAATCTCGAAAAACTCCTCACGCGTCACACCCACATCCCGACATTCCGCAACGTGATAACTGATGCAATCGTCGCAGCGCAGAACCATGGACGCGACGAGCCCAAGCATCTCTTTCGTCTTCGCCGGTAGCGCTCCATCCTTATAAGTCTGCGTATCGAGCGCGAAAAAACGTCGGACGACTTGATTATCCTCCGACAGAATCCGCTCATTCATCCGTCGCCGGAAGTCGGCGAACTCATTGACGCGATCGCCGCTCACGCTGGGCTTCCAAGAATCTTGGCCAACCGCCCATCGCGGTCGGCCGCGACCATGTCGTCGAACCCGCCGACGTGGTGACCGTCGATGAAAATCTGCGGCACGGTCCGGCGATGCGTGCGCGCAACCATCTTGTCGCGCTGAGTGGGATCGGTATCGATGCGGATTTCGGTGTAGTCGAGCCCTTTCTGCTTGAGAAAGTTCTTCGCCGCCACACAATAGGGACAGTTCATGCTGCTGTAGATTTCGACGTTGTGCGCCATTGGGAATCCTCGCTGTCGAGGCCGCAAACTGGGGTCGGCCGGTATCGAATTCAAGTTTAACGAATGCCAAGCGCGCCATGTTAACGCCGACTGAGCGTCGACCCGCGGCCGGTGGCTGCGAACCTTCGGCTGCGGTATCGTGTCTGATGCCGTCTCGTCGAATCCCACGCGTTGCCCACATGCGCCGTTTGCTCTTGACCGCCCTGCCGTTTTTGGCCTGCACGCTGCTGACCGGAATGCCTGCGCGCGGCAGCGATCAGCAATTGCCGAACATGGGCAGTTCCGCCGGCGCCATCGCGTCACCCGAGGAGCAGCGCCAGTACGGTTTTTACATGCTGCATGAGCTGCGCAATCAAGGCGAAGTGCTCGACGACGCGTTGCTCACCGACTACATCAACATGATCGGCTACCGCCTCGTTGCGTACAGTCCGAAGCCCGATCAGCCGTTCACGTTTTTTGTCGTCCGCGATACGTCGATCAACGCGTTCGCGTTGCCCGGCGGATTCGTCGGTGTGAACGCGGGTTTGATCACGACGACCGCGAACGAGAACGAACTGGCTGCCGTGCTCGCGCACGAAATCTCGCACGTTACCCAACAGCATCTCGTGCGCGCCGTGGAAGCCGAACAAAAATATGCCCCGCTGATGGTGCTCGCGATGCTCGGCGCGATCGTCGCGACAGCGCATCAGAGTCCGTACAACACGAGCAACTCGGGTGTCGGCGCCATCGCGACGGCGGAAGGTCTTGCCGAACAGATGCAGATCAACTTCACGCGCGCCGACGAATCCGAAGCCGACCGCATCGGCATGCAAACGCTGGCGAAGGCCGGCTACGATCCGGATGCGATGGCAGATTTCTTCGAGCGCATGCAACACGCGCTGCGTCCCGGCTTCGACGAAAACGACATCCCTGCACTGCTCATGGATCACCCGGTCACGAACCAGCGTATCAGCGAAGCGCGTGAGCGCGCCGAGGCGATGCGTAAAGGCGTGAAGCCGACCATCGATGTCGGCGCGCCGTGCGAACCGGGCGCGACGTGTTCGAAATCCACGACGACGTACGGCGATTCGAAATCCAATGTCATGACGAACGATCTCACCGCCGCGGTGCTGATGCCGACGTTCACCTATTCGCCTACCTCACCGCTCGGCAAACTGCTCAACGCCACGGGCACGGGCGATTTGTGGGGCGCGAGTTCGGAGGAATACTACGAACTGATGCGCGAACGCGTGCGCGTGCTGTCGTCGCCGCAGCCGTCGCAGACGGCGACGTATTACGCGGACAATCTGCACAACGATCCGCAGTTCAACACGACGTCGAACCGTTACGGTTATGCGTTGGCGCTGCTGAATTCGGGCGAGGCGAAAAAAGCCGAATCGCTTTCCAGCAAGCTGCTCGAAAAACAACCCAACAATCTCGTTCTGCAACTCGCCGCCGGCGAATCGGAATTGCAAACCGGCGAACGCGACGCAAGCCTCAAGCGTTACGTATCGCTCGAAAGCGAATATCCCGACAACCGCGCGCTAGCGATGTCGCAGGCACAAGCACTGTTGCAAAACGGCGAGAAGAAAAGCGCACGGCATGCCCAGGAAATCCTGCGTCCGCAACTGGAAAAAGACGACGAAGATCCGGATATGCAAACGCTGTTCGCGCGCGCGTGCGAACTCGCCGGCGATCCGGTTCGCGCCGGTGAGTCGCATGCGGCGGCGGCTTACTTGAACGGCCGCGCCGAAGATGCGCTGAACCAGCTCAAGGATTTGCTCAAGCGCAGCGATCTGGATTATTACCAGCGCTCGCGCATCGAAGCGCGCATTTCGGAATTCACGCCGATCGTGCTGGAATTGCGCCGGCGCAAGATCAAACCGGCCGATCAGGGCAAACTCGCCGTTTCCGCTTGCGTGGCCGCAACTTGCAATGCATTGTCATCGGGGCGTAACAATAAACCGCTGCAATAAACACTATTGTCACAACCGCACGCGGGCCTCATGCAGAAGTGCATTCTTATCGTCGAAGATGAACCCGCAATCCGGGAAATGGTCGCGTTCGCCTTGCGCAAAGCCGGCATGGATCCGGTTCACGCCGCCGATGCGCGCGCCGCGCAAGGCATGATCGCCGAACGCGTTCCCGATCTCATTCTTCTCGACTGGATGTTGCCTGGCACCAGCGGACTCGAACTCGCACGCCGCCTGCGCAAGGAAGACCTCACGCGCAGCGTGCCGATCATCATGCTCACCGCGCGCGGCGAGGAAACCGATCGGGTCGGCGGATTCGAAGCGGGCGTCGACGATTACGTCGTCAAGCCTTTTTCGCCGCGTGAACTCATCGCGCGCATCAATGCCGTGATGCGCCGCACGCAAGGTGCCGACAGCGAAGGCGTGATCGAACTCGGTGGACTCAAGATCGACAGCGCCGCGCATCGTGTTTATGCCGGCGACGCGACCGTGCCGATCGGCCCGACCGAATACCGTCTGCTGCATTTTTTCATGACGCACGCCGAACGCGTATATACGCGCAGCCAGTTACTCGATTACGTGTGGGGCGGCAGCGTTTACGTGGAAGAACGCACCGTCGACGTTCACATCCGCCGCTTGCGCAAAACACTCGAACCGTTCTATTGCGACGGTCTCGTGCAAACCGTGCGCGGCGCCGGTTATCGCTTTTCGACCACGCCCACTGCATAGGCATCCGCCGTGCGCCGATTCGCTTCATCGCAATCGGTCATGAGCAGGACGCATCTGCCGTTGTAAGCTGCGCCCATGCGATTCGACTTTCTGCAAAGCCACGCCTGGCAGGTCTCGCTCGGACGCTTCGTTATCCTGCTCGCCACGGCGTTCGCGATCGGCCTGCCGTGGAATGCGCAATTGTATACATTGCTGGCCGCGACGCTAGGCTACAGCGTCTGGTCGCTGGTGACGTTGTATCAGGTGCAATCGTGGCTGCGTTCGCGCAAACGGCGCGGACCACTCGAAGACCGCGGCGTGTGGTCCGATATTTCGACGTACGTGCATGCGCGCCTGAGCAGCGAACGCTCGCGCAAACGGCGTCTGGTCGGTCTGCTTCGCGCGTTCCGCGAAGCCGCGACGGCATTGCCGGATGGCGTGGTCGTTCTCACACGCGGCCGCAGCGTGCTGTGGTTCAACGAAGCGGCCGGACAATTGCTCGGGTTGTCGTCGCCGCACGATCGGCGCACGCACATCGACTTGGTTTTGCCCGACGAGGCGAAAACCTGGATCGCCGGCGACGCGCCGTCGGAGCCACTGCGCGAAGTGGTTTCGGCGCGCGACGAAAACGTGAAGCTCTCCTTCCGCCTGATTCCCTACGCGCGGGAATACATGTTGCTCGTGGTGCGCGACGTTTCGCCGCTCGCGCGTCTGGAACAGGTTCGCCGCGATTTCGTGGCCAACGTTTCGCATGAGTTGCGCACACCGCTCACCGTGCTGCACGGTTATCTGGAAATGCTCGACGCCGAAATCGCGCCGGAGCTCGAACCGATTCTCGCCGATTTGCGCGCGCAATCGCGCCGCATGACGCAGATTGTCGAGGATCTTCTGACGCTCTCGCGGCTCGACGCACGTCATCAGCCGCCGTCGGATCGGGTGCCGATGCGCGCGCTCCTGACGACGCTCAAGCGCGAAGCGGACGCGCTCTCGCAAGGGCGGCATCAGATCGTGCTGCATCGCGAATCAGAAATGGATCTGTCCGGATCGGCGGATTATCTGCACAGCGCGTTTTCGAATCTGGTGTCGAACGCCATTCGCTACACACCCGCCGGCGGACGCCTCGAAATTTCATGGCGCAACGCGGACAACGGCGAAGCGCGTTTCGCGGTGACCGACACCGGCGTCGGAATCCCGGCCGAACATCTGCCACGCATCAGCGAGCGGTTTTACCGCGTTTCGACCAGCCGTTCGCGTGAAACCGGCGGCACGGGTTTGGGATTGTCGATCGTCAAACACGTATTGCAGATTCACGGCGCGCGTTTGGAAATCGAAAGTGACGTCGGCGTCGGCAGCACGTTCAGCGGCGTATTCGGGCCGGAACGCCTGCTGGCGCCGCAAAGCATGATGGAAGCGTGCTGAATCCGCGTGATTTGGCTATGATGGCAGACGCACTTTGGCATCAAAATCCACTTTTTTATAAGTAGACAAATGGATACGCCACTCAATTTCAAGGCACCCGAACTTTATCTGAATCCACAGCTTTCGCAGCTCGCGTTCAATGTTCGCGTGCTCGCGCAGGCGCAGGATCCGACGGTGCCCCTGCTCGAGCGGTTGCGCTTTTTGTGCATCTGCATTTCCAACCTCGACGAATTCTTCGAGGTGCAGGTGGCGATCCTGCGTCATCATGTCGCCTTCGGCGATGCGCGCGCCGGCGCCGACGGCATTGCGCCGGCCGATCTGCTCGCGCGGTTGCGGCAACGTGCGCTCGAACTCGTCACCGCGCAATACGCGTTGTGGAACGACGTGCTGCTGCCGGAACTCGAACGCGAAGGTATCCGTTTCGTCAGCAGCGACCGATGGTCGACAAAACAGCAACGCTGGCTGCAGGGCTATTTCCAGAACGAAGTGCTGCCCGTACTGTCGCCGCTCGGGCTGGATCCCGCGCATCCTTTTCCGCGCATTCTCAACAAGAGTTTGAACCTGATCGTCTCGTTGCGCGGCAAAGATGCGTTCGGCCGCGAAGCCAACATGGCGCTCGTGCGCGCGCCGCGTTCGCTGCCGCGCATCGTGCGCCTGCCGCAGGAAGTGAGCGAAGGGCCCTACGAATTCGTTTTCCTGTCGAGCATCCTGCAGCAGTTCGTCGATGAACTGTTTCAGGGAATGAAAGTGAAAGGCGCGTATCAATTTCGCGTGACGCGCAACAGCGAATTATCCGTCGACGAGGAAGAAATCGAAAATCTCGCGCTCGCGCTGCGCGACGAATTGCGCGGCCGCGCTTACGCGAAATCGGTTCGCCTCGAAATTGCGGAAGGCTGTCCGAAAACCGTCGCCGAATTCCTGATGCGCAATTTCGAACTCGGCGAAAGCGAGGTATACCGCTGCGCCGGGCCGGTCAACCTGCATCGCGTCGGTGCGATTTACGATCAGGTCGATCGACCGGATCTGAAATTCCCGAAATTCACGCCGCGTCCGATCCCGGCGATCGTTGCCGAACGCAGCATGTTCGAGGCGATCGCTGAGCGCGACATTCTCGTGCATCACCCGTTCGAATCGTTCTCGGCGGTGGTCGAGCTGATCAAACAGGCGAGCACCGATCCGGATGTACTCGCGATCAAACAAACCTTGTACCGCACTGGCGTCGATTCGCCGCTGGTGAATTTACTCATCGATGCGGCGCGCGCCGGTAAAGACGTCACCGTCGTCGTCGAACTGCGTGCGCGTTTCGACGAAGAAGCCAACATCGCACTGGCCAATCGTCTGCAGGAAGCCGGTGTGCAAGTCGTGTACGGCGTGGTCGGCTACAAGACGCACGCGAAAATCCTGCTCATCGTGCGTCGCGAAAAAGGCGGCATGCGCCGCTACGTGCATCTATCGACCGGAAATTATCATCAGGTTACGTCGCGCGTGTATACCGATTTCGGATTGATGACGGCCGATGTCGAAATCGGCAACGATGCGCATAAACTTTTCCAGCAGATTTCGGGTTTGGGTCCGGTGATCCAGCTCAAGCGTTTGCTGCAATCGCCGTTCAGTCTGTATCGCGGCGTGATGCAGCGGATCGAACGCGAGATCGCGCACGCACAGGCCGGGAAGCCCGCGCGCATCATCGCCAAGATCAACGCGCTGAACGAACCGAGCGTGGTGGAAGTTCTGTACCGTGCCTCGTGCGCGGGCGTGCAGATCGATCTGATCGTGCGCGGCGCGTGCACATTGCGACCCGGTGTGCCGGGCGTCTCGGACAACATCCGCGTGCGTTCCATCGTCGGCCGTTTTCTCGAACACAGCCGCGTCTATTGGTTCGCGAACGACGAGGCGCCCGAAATCTACTGTTCGAGTGCGGACTGGATGGAACGGAATCTCTTGCGCCGAATCGAAGTCGCGTTTCCGATTCTCGATCCTATCCTGGCCAAGCGCGTGTTCGATGAAGCGCTGCAAAATTACCTCGACGACGACACGCAAGCCTGGCGGCTGTATCCCGACGGGCACTACGAACGCGCTACGCCCGGCGAAGGCGAACCGCACTACGCGCAGCGTTCACTGCTGAGTTCGCTCTGCCAGTAGTTGCGCTAGACTGTCTCCGCTGGGTTCTGGGGAGAACTGGGTGGCGTCGGATATCACCGCACTGGTACTTGCGGCGGGAAATGGCGATCGCGCGGCGCTGAAGTCGCTGTTCGCCGCGGTTTACGACGAAATCAAACGCCTCGCGCACCGTCAACTCGTCGTCGATCGGCAACCCACGCTCGACACCACCGGGCTCGTTCACGAGGCTTACCTGAAACTCGTGCAGCCCGATGCGCTCGTTCTGCGCGACCGCGCGCACTTTTTCGCAATCGCATCGAAAGCGATGCGGCAGATCGTGATCGATCACGCACGCCGCCGCGCCGCGAGTAAGCGTGGCGGCAATGCCGAGCATGTCGTCACGCACAGCGAAATGGCTGCCAACGACGCGCTCGATCCGGAAACGCTCACGCGTCTGGATTCGGCGCTCGTGCAATTGCAGACCCTCGAACCGCGTCTGGCCGAATTGGTCGACATGCGTTTCTTTGCTGGCCTGTCCGTCGAGCAGATCGCGCAGTTGCGCGACGTCGCCACCCGCACGGTGGTTCGTGACTGGCGCCGTGCGCGCGCTTATTTGTTCGACGCGGTCCGCGCGGCGCAGGCGTGACGATGCGGCCGGAATTGTGGCTACGCGTATCGGCGTTGTTCGAACAAGCGCTCGATATCGATCCGTCCGAACGCGACACGTGGATCGCAGAAAAGTGCGGCGACGACGGCGAACTAAAACGTGCATTGCGATTGCTGATCGACGCGGACGACGACGCCGATTCACAACAATTTCTGGGTATTCCAGTGCCTTCCGCCGATCCGGATCTCATCGCTGGGATTGGCATTTTGGAGCACCAGAAATTCGGGCCGTATCAGCTGTTGCGCCTGCTCGGCCAAGGCGGCATGGGCGAAGTGCATCTGGCCGAACGCGCCGATGGTGTGTTCGAACAGCGCGTCGCGCTCAAGCTCGTACCGCACCCGACGCCAGGGCTGATTCAGCGTTTCGTGCAGGAGCGTCAGATTCTGGCGCGCATGGAACATCCGAATATCGCGCGCCTGCTCGACGGCGGCATCGGCGAGCACGGCGTGCCGTACTTCGCGATGGAATACATCGACGGTTCGCCGATCAGCCGCTACGTCGCCGACAACACGCTCGATGTCGCCGCGACACTGCGTCTGTTCCTGCTCGTATGCGACGCGGTGCAATACGCGCACCGTAATCTCATCGTGCATCGCGATCTGAAACCATCGAACATTTTCGTCGCCATCGACGGCACGCCGAAACTGCTCGATTTCGGTGTCGCCAAAGTGCTTTCCACGACCGATGCCGATCCGACGCATACCGCCACGCGCGTGTTCACGCCCGACTACGCTGCGCCGGAACAAATTCTCGGCCAACCGGTGACGACCGCGACGGACGTCTATTCGCTCGGCGTGGTTTTGTACGAATTGCTGACGGGCGGCAAGCCGTACTCGTTCGGCCGCAACGCGGTGGCGAACGTGACGGCGCAGCGCGCGGATCCGACGGCGCCCAGCGCGTCTCGCAACGCCACGATCGATCCGCATCGCCGACGTCAGCTTCGGGGCGATCTCGATCGCATCGTGATGACCATGCTTGCGCGCGAACCGGAACGGCGTTACGGCAGCGTCGAAGCACTGGCCAACGATATTCGTCGATATCTGGACGGCCGTCCTATCGCGGCGCGTGGCGACAGCGCGTCGTATCGACTGCGCAAGTTCGCGCGACGCCATCGCATCGCGATTGCTGCGTCGTTCGTGGTTGCGCTGTCGCTGGTCGCAGCGACCGTGGTCAGCGCGTGGCAAGCGCATCGCGCGAACGCGCAGGCCGAACGCGACATTATCGAAGACGGTCATATGACGAAACAGTGCATAATGCTGGAACACAAAGCCGACATGCCGTTCTTTGACATGCATCTTGCTGGTCTCTACGCCATCGATCAATACATTGCCGCCTACCCCGGCGCCCCGACGCGCAGCGCTCTC
>CAZZYA010000039.1:0-19476 GCA_964658115.1 uncultured Rudaea sp.
TCGTCGACGCTGAGAGCGTGTGTCGGTTGCGCATCAGCGCGCTCTCGCGCGTTCCCTATTGGTGTATCGCCTTCCACTGCCCAGCTGATTGTCGGTCCATGTCGCAAAAATAGGGGCGGCGTCTTACGGATCGCGGACGGCCGTCGGATTCTCTCCGGCAGATCGCTTGATAGCGCTGCCAATGGAAGCTGGCAGGCCAGATGTGAAACCTCGACTGCCATGGTTGCGATAGCTGCGGCAGCGCATATCGAAGCGGATCGAACCAGATCGAATATCCCTGTCCGCTCTCTGTCGAAACTGTCGTATTAGCTTACTGCGTCACAAAAGGAGTAAGCCCTTGGAGACCGTTCTACTTCTGCGTCCTTCCGTTGTACAGACGACTGTCGTTAGGCATTTCGTATTGGCCACGTTGATCATGGTCGGTATGAACAACGCGCTCAGCTCGGAGGGCTTTTGCGTGTCTTCAGCCGCCGAATTGCAAAAAGCGTTGACCGAATCGTCGGATAACGGCCAATACGCCGGCCAAGACGTCCAAATAATCATCGCCACAGGTACATACGAAACCGGATCGGTCACGTCGAACGGACCGTTTCAATACCGATCCAGCGCTGCGGCGGGCTACCTGCACATGTTCGGTGCGTCACCGTGCGACGCGAACATTGTTGTCAGTGACGACGCACGTCCAATCGCTCTTGACGGTCGAAACCACACGCAGGTGCTCAACATTCAATGTCCGCAAGAAGTTTTTATTTTCGGACTAACCATCCAAAACGGGAATGCCACTGTCGCTGGCGGCGGTCTCGATCAACAAGTTCTATGAGACGTAGCCGCTATTCGGTTTTTGAGCGTGTTCCTGATCAGCAGTCTGTCGCGCGTTATTGAGCGGCTTCGCTACGGGTAACAGCGCCATTACGGAACGCGCCAGCCTATTGCCAGACCGCCATCGCTTTACTCATGGCTGCATGGTCGTTAGCAAGCTCACCTTGAAACGGCGCGACAAACCGCATCCCACATTCGCGATCTAGGCGACGAGATTCCAATTGCAGAAATGAAACGCCAACAACACTCCGACAACCGAGTCCAAATCGCTGCTTTTGTTGGTCACAATCGTAAGCCTGCCGACGACAGTCGAGGTCAAGTAACCACCAGTGGCTTCATGGCGCGCATCGCGGCAGCCAAGCCAGATGCTCAGCCGTTGAGATAGGGGGCAATGTGGGTTCTGATGCGACGACCCAGCGTAGCTGGTTCTGGTGGTTGTACGCCGCTTATCTCGCACTGGCCTTCACGGCCGGCGCTTACAACAGCGTGCGGACCTCCATTACTCCGCTCGGCGTACTCGCTCTCGTGCTCGACACTGTTGCGTTGATCGGCTTCTACGGCTTTATCCGCCAACGCCCGATTTTTTCCGCAGCGTTTTGGCAATTATTCGCGCTGATCTACATTGCTAAATACATTGCTCTTATGGCGTTGCTCGCCTACGTCGCCGCTCACCTGTTGCCAAGCGGCGGTCTTACCAAGAATGTGATTTTGTGGAGCGTCGCGGGCGATATGCTCGCATTGGGGGTTATCTATGCGCTGTACATGTATGCGTTTCGATTGCAGCGCGTGTGGAACTCAAGGAAACCGAATCAATTGGACTGATCAATTGGAGAGCTGGAGACGCCGCTACCGCAGGCGCCGTGTCATTCCCTAATCGGACGCCACGTTCTCAGCTTTGCACAGCCCCGCCTGAGCGAGCATCATTCGAGTGTTTGTGGCCGCCGAAGAATGCGATCATTCGATCGGCGCTGGATTCCCTTAGAGAAGCTTTATTTTTCTCAGCATTCCCGGCTGATTGCGCGTAGATGATGATGCTTGCGGGTGTGCGTGCTGGATCGGATAATTTTATAGAAGTTTGCTGGTATTCCTGTCATGTCGTTGATTGCCCATTTCATCGAGCAGGCTCACTACAACGCTTGGGCAAATAGGCGGCTCTTCGCAATGGCTGCGACGCTCCCGGATCAAGCCTATCGCCGCGACATCGGGGCGTATTTCAAAAGTCTGCATGGGACTCTGAATCATTTATTGACGACCGATCGAATTTGGATGCGACGCCTGACAGGCGCGGGGGACCACCCCTCTACACTGGATGCGATCCTATTCGAGCATCTATCAGACCTTGCGACGGCGCGAGCGCTTGAAGATCAGAAGATTATCGAATTCGTGGAACGCCTATCTGCGGACCAGCTAGAGGAGTATTGGGATTATCAAACTCTCAACGGAAGCCCGCAGCGACAGCGTCGTCGAGAAATTATGGCGCACCTGTTTAATCATCAAACGCATCATCGCGGGCAGGCGCACGGACTACTCAGCATTTTAGGTGTGCAGCCGGTTCCGATAGATTTACTAATTATGCAGCGCGAGGCCTGACGCCATCGCACCAACGGCATAATCTCATTGTTGCGAACGGCACAGATACTGCTCGGCCGCTTGACACTTGCGAGTGTGGCGGAAGGACGAGACGCCGATCGCGACGTGCGACCGTTGATACTGGATCGAGGAGTTTTTGTTGATGGAAGGATCGTGTCATTGCGGAGCCGTTCGATGGGAACTGGTCTGCCCCGTTGACGGCGCGACGGCGTGCAATTGCACGCTGTGTCGCAAATACGGCGTGCTGTGGGCCTATGGCTACGAGGGCGTCGACATCCGTGTTTTCGGCCAGACCCGGCAATACGTTCGCGGGAAGACCACGGAGTTCCACTTTTGCGATTTCTGCGGATGCGTGACGCATCAGCGACTGATTGATGCCGAGCCTGACGGAAAGCGACGGCTCGCGGTCAACTTGCGTCTCGCCGAGCCCGATGCCGTAAAGGCCATTCCGATAGACCATTTCGACGGGCTGAATTCGTTCGAAGACTTGTCGCGCGATGGAAAATGCGTCGGTGATTATTGGGCTTGATCAGTCTGTGGCATGATCGCGCGCATCGCGGCGGCGCCGGTTGATATTTTCAAAAGAAAAAAACGCAATATGCCGAACATTCTTTTGGGTAACAGGCTGGCCTCGCCTCGAAACACTGCGTTCGCAATGTCGCTATCGCTTGGTGCGATCTGTTTGCCTTTCGCTGCAAGCGCGCAAATGGAGCGTCCTAATCCCGCGAAGACTGGCGATATCGATCTCGCTAGCGACAAAGCCGACTGCGAGTCCGAAGGCGGAACGTTTTTCCTTGCCGGACTCGCGAAGAATCATCTATGCGAGCATTCGGTCGTGGACGCTGGGAAGGTGTGCAGCGATAACTCACAGTGTTCTACGCGCTGCCTTGCTTCCCGTGATAGTTCTGTCGGGAGCGATAGTAAGGGAACGTGTGATCCTTGGAAAACGACCTTCGGAAGATGCGCGAACACGGTCAAGGACGGGAAAATTATCTCTCCTAATATCTGCGTCGATTAGCATAGGGCCGCCGGGATCTACTCACGGCGCGCCTAACGAATTCGTTACTCCCATTCTCGCGTTGGCTATCGTGGCCGCTGATACCAGTCACATCCAAGATAGATTGCTATTGTCGTTCGAGACGAACTTGGCTGCCGACGGGCAGACCGAAGCATGTATTTTTCTGAATGCCATCGATGTGGACACAGATGACAAAACCGACTTCCATCCTTCGGCCAAGTGCCAGGCCGCAGCCTGCGAACAATTCTTGATCGATCGTAGAAAGATGCTCCGCCCCGGCGACGCGTCCAGCTTCGACAAGTGGCCGGACAAGTCTTTTGGTTGCGGTCCAACCCAACGTTCCACATCGCGTGCCGACCGCAGCGATGTAGTCACCGTTTACATGTCGATCACTAAGGCTGCGACCGCCTAGAGAACCGGAACGCTCGCGAGCCGCACCGACCCTGAATCCCCCAAGTGCGGTGCCCGGCTGCGATCAGCGCCGATATCGTCCCTCCGCTGCGCAAGCTCACGCTGACGCAAGTTTTATTGAGTCGGTGAGACACGGTTCTGCCAACGACATTCGCAACGCGATCCAGACGATCGTCGAAAGTTCGCGTCACGGTGTGGGACCCATAATTGGATTAGATATTTTTCGTGGATTCGCTGGCGTGCTTTAAAGCTCCAATCAGTATCCTGGCTTCATCAATGCCTGTCGAAAAGTCGGCAGTGGCTTTTCCGCCTGCACCTCCAGCACCATTGAGTATTGAAACCAAATGTAACTGGGGGTTGGTCCAAGTCTTTCATAATTCTCGTTGAAGTAGGCCTCCTTGGTCTTGCCTTCGAGCATTGGGACGGGAAGCGTTGGAAACGCCGTCGCCATGCGCGTCTCAGTGGCCTGCATCACTTCAGGGTCTTTAAGCCTCCAGAATGCCGCTGCGACGCGATTCGCCCCGTACTCGATTGAGTAGTGACCTGCGTCAAGTTTTCCTTCCGAAGCCTGCCACCAGTGGCTCAGTTCGTGGATGAACACCCAATGATAAACAGAGTCTTCAAATACCTGTTCGGGTGGCCTTCCCTGCAGCAATTTTGAAAGGCGAAAAAATCGCGCTCGCTGATCCTCGCTGAGCGACGACCAAGTGGAGATATGCACGGAGTTTTGATCGTTGTCGTACTGGCCATACGATGACGGATTATCGAAGATGATCGTTGGCGGAGGGATCTTCGGTTCAAAGCCCTCTGCCCGGATTTGGGCAATGAAAGCGTCGCGCAAGGCGGTTAGGCGGGAAGCCAATACGGGGTCGACGTCTGCCGCGCAGGCATCGCAACTGGCGAGAACAATGACGTACAAAATAAAACGTAAAAAGTTGGTCATGATTGCGCTCCGTACATCTCTGCTTTCTAGTAGTACGACAAAGCCATCGGGCTACTGACAGATTCCGGATCAAACGGACACCGGAAAGTTCTGCCGAGGGGCGGCAACGCGGCAGACGTGCATTGCGACGCTCGGCTGCCTCTGCGTGAAAGACAAGGCATGTGGCTTTCACACCGCACCGGCATCATTCTGAAAATCTGTTCCGCGATAGCGTTAGTCGCAACCCGAACGTGTGCCTCGATTGCGGCCGCGTAAATCCGCGAAGCCCCTATATCTCGTGATTTCTCGATTGACCTTCTCGTTAGGTTCAATATCGTCTGACTGAAGCTGGCTTTTCGAAGAAGGACTGTTGCGCCGAGTCCGCGCCTTGCTCTCTAAAGTCCACTTAGTAACAGCAGTCTTGTCCTTCGCGCGCAGTCAGCATTTCACGACCAGCTAATTCGATCAGAAGTGCAGATTCTCGCTGGCGAGCGCTCCTTTCGGCTGCTCGGCGTTGCATCGTGCGGCTGATAAAGATTTTCAATCTCGCGACATTCTTGTCCGCTTTTTGTCGCGACTGTCGTATTCGAATGGAAGTGCGATCCTTGCTTCGTGGCATGTTGGGATGCCCTATCGCTCAGACATCAGAGAAATAAAGAATGTATCTACGAGTATTGATCATCACGTTGCTGGGCTTCGTCGCTTCTACGTGCGTCGCTGATAGCCCTACCTATTCAATCGTGGCGCACATCGTCGCTGCGGGAAGTTCGACACATGCTAGCGGCGCTTGCTTCGGCATGGACGCGGTTATCGCTGAACCGGTTGCCGGATTTTCAGCCGGCGGTACATACACATTGAACGCAGGTTTTTTTACCGGCGCGGTACCTGTCGCCGACGATATTTTCTCTTCCGGATTCGAGGATTGCACACCATGAAACGTTCCTTGCTCGCCGCATCATTGTTGTTGGTTTTTTCTGCTGCCTGCGCGGATTCGCAGTCCACGGCCTTTACCTATCAAGGCAATCTCCAGTCGAACGGTCAACCGGCCAACGGAACGTTTGATCTCTCGTTCAAGCTGTTCGACGCGGCGACAGGCGGCAATCAATTGGGTGAAATCACGATGAGTGCATTTCCGGTCGTCAATGGAAAATTCACTACTGACTTGGATTTCCCCGGCCAATTCGCGGGCGAGCAAACCTGGGTTGAAGTGGCCATCGACACACAGGTTCTAGTGCCGCGCCAACCGATCAATTCGGTGCCGGTCGCACAGTTCGCATTGAGTGGCGTTATCGGCGCGACGGGTCCGACAGGTGCTACCGGAGCAACAGGTGCGACAGGCGCAACTGGCTTGAATTCCACCATCGTCGGGCCTACTGGGCCAACCGGTGCTACCGGCGTGGCGGGTCCAACCGGCACGACGGGTGCGGCAGGCGCGAGCGGCCCAACGGGCGCCAAAGGCGTGACCGGCGCGACCGGACTGACGGGACTTGTCGGCCCACAGGGTCCAGGTGCGTTTGGCGTGGTCTTTAATTCCAACACCACGGTCACCAGTGGGGCCGCGACGATCGATGGCTATAAGTATTATGCGACTTGCGCGGTGACTGGCAGCGGGGGATCGATCTCTGTCACCACGGGATTTGTGGTAGACGGGCGAGTAACCGGGGGCGCGAACGTCGTCTACACACTCGCGGGTCCCGTGATGGAGCAGTCCGGATCGGTCAACGGTGTCAATAGCAACACAATCACAACGGTCATAGACAATTTCAAACAGCGCAGTGGAGGCTCGTCCTTTACCACCGCAGCAGCTGCCGGCGAACTCAATCGGTTCTACTACGATATAACTGTGAGCGGTGACGATGGATCGATCCAGCAGTTCAAGATTCGAATAACCGCAGATGGGTTGTCGACGATCCCAGTTGAGGAGAGCCGCTGCATGGTCGAAGGTACGGTTTTGCCGACCTGAGTTTCCCTGGGAAAACTTGCACGCCGTCCACGTTCTTTACCCCGCCACGGGTCAATGCTGCAGGCGCGGGGAGGAGAGGACGATTGCGGCAGTGCAATTAATGCGATCGCGTTGCTTCGTCCAATAGCAATCGACCGAGGTCAACGTAATGGTGTCGCAGTTCATTGTGAAGACGGCGGATCGCGCTCAGGCCTAACGACGACGCAGTGGAAATGTTAGCCATTGCAGCAGGCAGACTCTGCAACAGAAGCATCGCGCGGCGTGCAGCAGGCGGCGCTGGATTCCGATCCGGTTTCGCTG
This sequence comes from uncultured Rudaea sp., assembly GCA_964658115.1. Classification (GTDB taxonomy): domain Bacteria; phylum Pseudomonadota; class Gammaproteobacteria; order Xanthomonadales; family Rhodanobacteraceae; genus Rudaea. Next base: position 7,024 of record CAZZYA010000039.1, read on the forward strand.
CGATAGACCGGGACGAGATAGCGGAAAATCGCAAGACGACTGTCCTGCGCTAGTGCGGAAAGCGCTTCCAGCACGGCTGACGTTTTCATATTTCCATAATTATCGAAATGACGACACGTGTCGATATCGGCGAACAGACGTTAAGCCGTTACCCAGCAACGATGCGCGCCGGCATGACTTGTCACGGCCGGCGAAGCGCCACCTCGTGTCGTGCCGACCTGAATTGAGAAGCAACTAGGCTGCGAGGCAAAGCGCCTATGACGTCGACTTGCCATCGGTCAAGATTCGCTCAGGTGGCTGCGATGAAATTTGCGGTATTCCCTGATCGACGAGAAAGCGCAGCTCGGCGAGGGTGTGCGCGAGCAATGAACCCGTAGCTCCGTTCGCGCCGACACTACCCATCTGGATGGCAGCAAACGCCTGGAGGGCAACATCTATCAGACGTCGGTACTCCGCCGCGAAACTTCCCATGCGCCCTTTCAAGTCTGTGGCCTGCCAGTCTCTTGCCGTTTGGCTCGCCGCTTCGAAGGAGGAGACGGCACCCGCAATGGCATTGTCCAGGCATCGGTTGAGAATGCGGAAGTCGTCAGTGGAAATTGACTCTTCATACTCGATGGCGAGTTCCGTTACCGACTGGCAAACATCGCCGTACTCGTGGACAACCTGATCGAGGGTGTATCCGTGACCCAGCAGCTCCGCGCCGCGTGACTCCGCGGCAGCGCCCATACCGGAATTAGAGGGCGTCCCGGGCCCTTCTTCACTTTCGGAAAAGCGAGCGGCAGCCTCTTCGCGAAGTACATAGCATACTTGTTGTAGGAACAAGGGCACTCCGTGATCCATGGCGGCAGCAATGCCGGCGTATTGAAACCTCCGCGCCGCCTTCGCTTTGCATCGCGCGATCAACTCATCGTGATTGGATGTCAGGAAATCGCTAAGCATGTTTGATCAATAATCCTCTACAGGGAGATTCACTGCGTTGTGACGGACGTACCTGTTCGCAAACGAAATGCCGCTGCGACTCTGTTTTGCCAAATACATCGCTTTGTCCGCCTTCGCGACCAGCGCCTCTGGCGTGACTCCGTCTTCCGGGAAAAGCGAAATACCAATGCTCGCTTTCACTTCGGTGTGGACCGTGCCGCGTTGCTCGCTGACCGTGCACGGGGCTTGGATCGTTCGGGCGAGTTTCTCAGCGAAAAGCATAACTTGTGCCTCGTCGCGAATTTCCGTTAATAAATACAGGAACTCGTCGCCGCCATAGCGACTGACCGTGTCATCACTGCGTGTCGTAGTCGTAAGACGTTCGGCAATAGTCCGCAATATCCGGTCGCCGGCGTCGTGCCCGTGCAAATCGTTTATCGCCTTGAAGTTGTCCAAATCAATGAACATCACAGCCATGGCCCAATGATGCCTCCGTGCCTGCGCCAACCCGTGCTCCAACCTATCTTCGAACAACGCGCGATTCGGCAGGCTGGTCAAAACGTCATGCAAGGATTCGTGGCGAGCTGCTTCTTCTTGTTCAACCGCGGCTGCGAATTGATGATCGAGAAGTCGTCGGTCTCTAACCTGACCCCTGATCGCATCGTTCACCGCCACGAGCTTACGCGATACCCCGTTGACCATTTCTTCAACATTCTCGTTTCTAAGCAGCGCGTTCTTCACGCGCGGCAAAGGGTCCGGGCGATCCAGCGCCAACTTCATGTTGCAGTTGACTTCGGATAGTTCGCCTGCACACTCCTGCACCAACTCTTTGATGGTCGTGTTTTGCTCCAACACGTGCGCCAGCGCAGTTGCTCGCTCGCTTTCCGCAGGCAATTTCGAGGTAGGTTCGACCATCACCGCAGCCCGGGTCAAAATCGGTAATGCGAGTGTCCTCCAATTTGCCTTTTTCTTATGTGCGTTAGGGCACCAACGGGCGCGATGATTGGTATGGACCGAGAATCAGCCGAGCGGTGGAATGCATTGTGCGTCACCGCACCGACGCGTTCCACGAATCGCAGTATTTTTGCAGCGTGGCAATTCTCCGCCAGGGGCTTTGTCACACTGCCGCGCGTGAGCGTCGCTTCAGGATCGACGGGACGGCTATGGACGGCCATGGCGTCGGACCTTTCCCCAAGGTCCGACGTCTACTGAGGTACCAATTCAGCTTGAGAAGTATCCGGATCTGGCAACCGAGCGTTCGGTAACGCACGGACGGTCATATACGAACGATGATATTGGTTGCCGCGATGGCTTCAAATTATAAAAAAATGCGCGCAGCGCCGACGTCAAACACGATTCCACTGTTGATTCGAAACTATTGTTTCGTTTTTACGGCTGTGCTCGCCATCGTCGCGCTCTTGTCGCAACTCGCGGGAATTGTCTAACGAGCAAGGTGCTCTAGCCACGAAGCAACGCAATAGGGTCACGGCTCATACCATATCCCCAGAAGCCGACAAATCATCTCACGTCACGATCAGCGAGACGACGATTCGCAACGCGCCAGTTCAAGATACCGTCAACTTACAGTAGAAAGTGGTCTAGTGACTGACCGCTCTTTATTAGCGGAGGCCATTTTGCGACGCCAAGGACAAGAGGTTGATGCGGATGAACTCGGTTGCGGTCATGATCGCCACTAGCACTCGCCTTACGTTCTGTCGTAGTCAAAAAAAGGAGCATGAAATGTCGTTTGTCAGAATTTCCCTGGGTCGCTTCGACGCCAGCAAATACGACACCGTCCGGCAAAAGCTGATCGACAGCCAGAAAACGTTGATCCCTGCGCTGAAGGCGCTTAAAGGCAACGTCGCCTACTACGTGGGAATCGATCGTCAAAACAGCGCCATGAGCAACGTCAGCGTTTGGGAAACGCTGGAAGACGCCCGACAGATGGATTCATTAAAGCCGATGCTTGACCTGGCAAAGGAATTTATAGCTCTGGGTGTAATCTTCGAAAGACCGATTACCAATCATCAGATCGAATGGGCGTTATAAAATATTGTGCCCTCGGTGGGTCAAAGATTCACGGCTTTTCGTCTCGCCAATTTCGACGTGCGATGATGACTCGCTGGAACCATGGAGGATTACGCAACAGAAGTCTCGACCTGGCCTCGAAAAGCACGGTTTCAGTCTTTTGATGTGCACAGCGGTAGCGACCGTAGCCGTCTCCGAACGATGCATTGCCAAGTGTCCGGAAATGAACGGACGTTAGGCATGCGTACCAATTGTTTGATGCGCGCCGCGATTCGCACGAGATATCGCATCTACGTCGCGATGGCGACGTCACGGCATATTTGTCGTAAGCGCTTTTGGAGACCGGCTTCGCGAGTACGCCGCGACGTTCGGATTTTCAGAGCTTGCGCGAGCGGCAATAACGGATCGTGCCGAGCGTGACCATTCGCGTGGGGAACGCTTTGCGGACCGTGGGATATTTGCCTTTGAGCGCGAGGCTATAAACCTGCACGGCATCCGCGACCGGTTCAGGGGCGCGCAGAATCTCGTCTTTTTCCTGCTCTGTCGGTGCGCGTGGCGGAACGGTGCTATCGCCGTTTTCGATCGGTTCGAGCAGCGCTTCGGAAATATAGAGCGACAGCTCGGTCGCTTTGGACATCAGCGGCCACAGCCACGCGGCGTATGCGGGATGAAGTTGCCACACGGCTTTGCCATTCTGGACGTCGAGCACTTCGCCGACAGCCGCGCGGTCGCCGGCGGTTCCGCGCAAGCGTTGATATAGACGCGGTTTCGTATTGTCGTCGCTGCTGACTACACGTTTGGCGGAGGGACTAGCGGCCACGCCGCTTCTTTCCGTCGTCGAGCGAAACGCGAATGTAGCTACCTTCCTGCAAACTTCCGTCGAGGCCGGCAATCGCGGCACGCGCGTGGTGGCCTTCCATCTGAAGTTTGCCGAATCCCTTGCAGATGCCGCTGAACAAGTCTTTGGTGATCTGGATATCGAACACGCGACCGTACGCGGCGAACATTCGTTCGAACGTCGCTTCTGTCGTCGAAGACGGCAAACCGCGGACGAACATCGTCACCATGATCCACTCCCTTGGACACACGGGGCGCGCTATGCGCCCCGTGTATATTTTGCGATCAGGCTGCGCTGACGCCTTCGGCTTGCAGTCCTTTCGGACCTTGCGTCACTTCGAAGGAGACGCGCTGGCCTTCCTGCAAAGTGCGAAAGCCGGAGCCTGTAATGGCGCGGAAATGCACAAACAGATCCGGGCCGTTTTCACGGCTGATGAAACCAAAACCTTTTGCATCGTTGAACCATTTGACGGTTCCGATCTGACGATCAGACATCGATAACTCCAGAAAAGTGGAAAGAACAACATGCCGCCTCGTGGCAGGCACGTTCACTGGATGCTAGGAATACTCTGGGAGAGAGGGCTCGAAGGGCGGCGGGTTAGCGCCGTATCGCGTCACAGACTGCAGGGAGCCTGGCAAACTCAGTGCGCGCAGGTTACCACAGTTTTAACGAGTGCGCTCGCTCTAGGCTGCATTGAGTACGGGTTGGCGCATATTTTGGCCGCCTGCATGCACTTTACGGCCTCAGAAGCATTGAAAGTTGCAGAGTACCCGCCCTCTTCACCCGATCGCTTCAGCGACCGCACTGAGAAGCTCCAATCCCGAATAAGGCTTCGGCAAGTAGCTCACGGCGTCGGTTTTCTGCATGGCTTCCCGACATTCGGACGCGCATTGCGCCGACGCGATGATCACGGGAGGCACCGGAACGCCCCGCGCGCGGCATTGGCCGATCACATCTTCGCCACGATCATTGCCCAGCCCTAAATCAAGCAGGACGAGATCGTCGTTGTCGATCTCAATCAGATGCGCGATCGCCTGCTGCGCGGTCTGCGCCCAAATGACCCGATACTCACGCAACCGCAATACGGTGGAGGCGGTCTCTGCCAGAGACGGATCGTCTTCGACTAAAAGAATAGTTTTGTTTTTCATAGCGAGATCGGTGCAGTATCCGTTCCATCGAACGCAGGAAGTACGACTCGCACATGAACAAGGATGTCCTTTCGCTCTGGTTCGGCTGGTCGAGCACCCTCGTGTTGCTCGTCACATTGCTCGCGCAAATTGTGCGTCAGTGGAGGATCGGCAAAGCCGACGAGGTTTCGCCCGCGCTGTTCGTGGGGCAATGCGCCGCGTCGGTCGGATTCATCGTCTATAGCGCGCTCGTCGGCAGCCTCGTCTTCGTGGTGAGCAACGTGCTAATCCTGATCATCGCGCTGGCCGGCGAAATCGTTCGGCGCATCTTGATGAAACGAAGCCCATCGTGACCGCGTAACGATCGGCACACGCTTTGCTCTACCGGGCGACACGGCGGATGCGAACGGAGGCGCTCCACACATGATGTCGTCGCGACGGCAACCATCGATCCGGCATTTGTTCTGGAATACGGCCAAGCGCGCGGTGTCGGATTTCTTGTCCGACGACGTCCTGACACTGTCGGGCGCCGTCACCTTTTCGACGATGCTTTCGTTCGCCCCGCTCATGTTGCTCGCGTTGTGGTCCACATCGCTGCTCGGCGACGGCGCAAAGGACGCTTTACTCTCCCAAATCCAGCAATTGGTCGGCGACGACGCGCGCGCCGCCGCGCAAGCGGTGATCGACAGCGCATCGAAACGTCCGACTGTCGGCAGTGTCGCGGGTATCATCGGCGTGCTTGTCGCGGTAATCGGAGCAACGACGGTATTCGCGCAGCTGCAAACCTCGTTGAACGACATCTTCAAGGTCACTTCCGAGCAAGGCAATGCGTTGTGGGGCTGGTTGCGGCATCGAATATTTTCCGTTGGACTGCTCGCCGCGATCGCATTCGTGATGGCGGTTTCTCTCGTGGTCAGTGCTGCGCTCGGTTTGTTGTTGAAGAACACCGGCGTTTTCTGGGACATCGCCAACCAGATCATTACCACCGTGATTTTCGCGATTCTGTTCGGCGGTCTATTCCGCTATTTGCCGGACGTGCGCATTCACTGGCGGCTGGCACTGTCCAGCGGCGCCATTACCGCGGTACTTTTCGCCATCGGCAAAGCGCTCATCGGTCTTTATCTAGCGCACGGATCCGTGGGCGGCGCTTACGGCGCGGCCGGTTCGCTCGTGGTGCTGCTGGTTTGGGTGTATTACTCCAGCGCGATTTTTTTCTTCGGCGCCGAATTGGTGAAAGCATGGCGCATCGAACGCGGTAGCGATCCAAAAGATCCGTTCGAAAAAATCAATCGCAAGTAGAAAAACGGATCGACGATTCCCCCACGATGTCAGTGGACGGCGCGACATGGCGTAACCCATCACGCCACACCTGACTCGTTCGGAGAATCGCATGCGCTCACTTCGTCGTCACCGCCGCCTCGCGCTGGCGGTGAGTGTCTGTCTTGGAATCTCGGCGACAGCCCAGAACGCGTTCGCGGGCACCCAGTTCGTCTCGAACTGCAATGACGATGGCGCGGGAAGTCTGCGCGCGGCGGTTGCGGCGGCCGTCGACGGCGACACCATCGATATGTCAACCATGCTGCAATGTTCCAGCATCACGCTGACGAGCGGCGCGGTCATGACCTCGCACAAAAATATTTCACTACTCGGTCCCGGCGCCAGCAAACTGCGCATCACGGGCGGCAACAACTTCGGCATTCTCGACGCCGACAATACGGCGGCGGACACGTTCTACCTCGGCTATTTCACCGTCGCGAACGGAAACGGGATCGGTCCCGGCTGCGTATATGCCAAAGGCAATTTGTCGCTGCGTGGAATGGTCGTGAGCGGCTGCACGTCGGTCGGCAACGTCGGCGGCGGTTTGCGCACGCACACCAACTTGACGTTGGTCAACTCCACTATCGAAAACAACGTGGTCAATACGAGTGGCGGCGGTGGCGGCTGGGTGGAGGGTGACGCCACCGTTAGCGGCAGCACGATAACCGGCAATGCCGTTTCGTCGAACTCGAACTATGCCGATAACCTGACCGGCGCAGGCTTGCACATCGGGGGCAATCTCCACATGACGAACACGACGGTGACGAACAATTCGATCGTGTCGTCGTCAGCCGCATTGGATTTGTTGGGCGGTGGTTTGTTCGTCGGCGGCGATACATCGATCGTTCACAGCGTGATCAGCGGCAATAGTCTTTCCGCGGCCGGAACGATAGCCAACGGCGGTGGAATTTACGTCGGCACGAGCGCCGGTCCGACCGACTACGCCTATTTCCAGTACAGCTCGATCAGTGGAAATTCGGTGAGTTCGTCATCGACGGCATTCGACGTCAAAGCAAACGGCGGTGGCATTTACGCTGCCAAACCCGCGGGCGCACGTTACTCGACCATCGACAACAATCACGCGCGCAGTGGTGCGGGAATGTTCGTGACGCAGCATCTGAATGTTTTCCAGAGCACCATCACGGCCAACATCGCCGACTTCAACGGCGGCGCGATTTACTCGTCGTATTCGCTCAACTCCGAATTCGTCAACAGCACAATTGCACAAAACGCCACCAACGCCATCGGTCAATGCGCCGGGGTTTTTTTCGGAAACGGCGGAACGCTCACGACCGTGAGCAACATCATCGCGAAAAACACGAAATACAATTCCACAGCGAGCCCATGCGACATCGGCGTCGGCACGAACCACACCGTCACCATTAGCAGGAGCAGTTCGAACAACCTCATCCAGAATGCGGGTGCCACTCATTTGCCGGCCGACACGCTCACCGGAGATCCGCAGTTCTATTCGCTTGCCGACAACGGCGGACCAACGCGCACTCTCGGCATCAAGACAACCAGTCCCGCGCATGCGACAGGCAAGAATTTCTACAGTTTCGAATGGGATCAACGCGGACCCATTTTCCCGCGCTCCATCGGCAGCAGCACGGACATCGGCGCATTCGAATCGGAAGGACCCGGCGATGGCGACACAATCTTCCGCAACGGTTTCGATCCTATGATCGAATAACGTTACTCGCGCGCACCGAGTGCCACGCCGGTCGCCATCAATAACGCCGCGGCGCCTTTCTGTAGGAGGGCGCGACGCGACAGATCTTCATGAGCGACACGCGGCGCGAGTTTCGTCAACGCTGTGCCGATCACGAACACGAACAGGGTGGTGGTCGATGAAACAGCGGCAACCAAGGCTGCGGGCGCCATCGTCAGCGCGAACCGCACGCCCAGCGATCCGCCGAGATTGATCAGTTCGTTGGCGCCGTTGATGCCGAGCATCGCGCCGGGTTGCTTGCGGAACAGCGCAACGAACTGATTGCGATAACGCGGCACCGCAAGGATGACGATGCCGAACACGGCTTCGCCGACGTACATCCAGAACGTGGTTGCCCAGAACTCGTCGCGCACCGCGAAGAACTTGAACACGACCGTCGAGCCCGCGAGTACGGCCGTGCACATAAGCATCGATGCGATCAAGCGCGGTCGCCACGCGTTCGCGCGTGACGGGTTGAATGAAATCAGCAACGCGCCGGCAATGATGATCGCCCCGCCCGCGAGCTGACGCAGCGCCAGCGTTTCGTGCAGGAACAGATAGGCGAACAGGAACGTGAACAGCGTGCTCGCCTGAAACAGCGTCGCGACGACCGATGCTTCCTCATGCTGGATCGCGCGCAGATAGAACAGCATCGCGGTCATGTACATCACACCCGATGCGCACACCACGGCAATGTCGCGCGCACGCAGATCGAACACGCCACGGGAAAAGATTGCTATCGGCGGCAGCAGCAATAAACCGAGCAACGCGGTGAACACCATCAGCACCGCGGTGTCGCTGCCGGGGAAATAACGGTCGACGATATATTTGTCGATGTGCGTCGACGCGGCCCAAAGCACGGGTCCGGACAGCGCGAAAGGAAGCCAGATCATCGCGAACCAGAATGCAACATTTCGCCGGATCGTAGCACGCGAGTCGACGTGCGATGGATCACCGATGCGATGGCGTCGGTGTCAGTTGCCGCCGTCGAGATACGGAGCGGCCAGTCCGCCGAAACGGTCGTCGATTTTCAAAAGTCGCGATGTCGCTTCGGCGCGTTCACCTTTCATCAAGAGTGCGTGCGTCTGTTCGACATCGCCCTCGAGTTCGCCGACGTAACGCGCGCGGCATGCCGCGAGTTTGCCGGATTCGATCGATTCGTGTTCCTCGAGCGCGTCGAGCGCGCGACCGAACGCCGATGCATTCGGTGCTTCATGACCCGACCACGCCACCCCCACCGATGCGATATCGAACGCGCACCAGTTTCGCATCGACTCCTGACTGCGACGATCCATGTCGAGATGCGCCGCGTCGTCTTTACCGGTGAGATAGACAAGGCGGCTTGCTGTCTGAAAGCGTTCGAACAGATTATTCGCTGGAAGCGGAATTTCGTGCGTGCCGATGGGATCACTGCCGGCGTTGAGCAGCGCGCCGCGAAAGAGATCCGGATACGCCAGCGCCAGACGTTCCGCCACGCGCGAGCCGCCTGAAAATCCGCCGACAAAAATGCGTGACGCGTCGATCGGATATTTCTTTTGCACGTTTTCCGCCGCCAACAGCGCGAGCGGTTCGCGGCGTTCCATGACATTGGCGTCGTTGCCGGACTTCGCCGCGCTGACGAAAATGAAACCGCGACGATCGAGCGCATCGATCCATTGCGGCGGCACGATCGCGTTTTCCCACGGCGGGATGAACACGAGCAAGCCGTAGCCGGCCGATGGCGCGATCTTCGGCACGAACATCTCGAAATGTTCGCGCGTCAGATCGATCGACTGCACTTGCGGTGATGGGGTCGCGCCGAGCCGGCGTGCCGTAAGCGGGCTGAATAGTCGGGCACGCAGCTCGCCCACGCTCGACAGTGAGGAGTACTGATCGAACGCAACATCGTGCAGCACACCGACCGGCGCGATTGGGTTGACGTCAGTGACGGTCAGCGCCAAGGGCAGCAGCATGGCGAGTGTCGGACGCATGGTGGTTACGACGCGTCGGCACTGCGAACCGTCGCAGCGATGGTCGTCCGCGTGCCTCGCGTTTATAGTGACCTGCGCATTCGCGCTCACAGGATCGTTCCGATGCTCGCTGCCGCTTCCCTGCTCGTCTCGATCGCACTGTCCGCCGCAGGCGCGCCTTACCACAACATCGGTTCGGTGCCCCTCGGCGAAGGCGAGCGTTGGGATTACGTGACGTTCGATCCGGTCAGCCGGCACGTATTCGTTGCGCACGGCGACCACGTCGACGTGGTCGATCCCGATGCCGGCAAAACGATCGGCACGGTCGGTGATATTCCCGGTGGTACGCACGGAATCGCGTTTTCGCCGGACTCGAAACTGGCCGTCACCGACGACGGCAAAAATGGCCAGGCCATCGTGTTCGATCCAATCACCTTACACATCGTGCGGCGCATCGCCACGGCGGAAGACGCGGACGGACTTTTTTACGATCCATCGAAACACCGCATCGTCGAAATCAATGGCGACGAAGGCACACTGTCGCTGATCGATCCGACGCAACCTGCCGTGACGTCCACGATCAAACTCGGCGAACCGCTCGAAGCCGGACTCAACGACGGTCAGGGCACGATCTATGTTTTGGGCGTCGACAAGCACGAACTGATTCGCGTATCCGCGAACGGAGCGATCCGGCGATTTGCTCTCGACGGCTGCGAACGTCCGCACGGTCTTGCGATGGATGGTGCGCGAAAAGTTTTGTTCGCCACCTGCGCGAACAAAACGATGGCGATCATCGATGGCAGCGGTCGCCGGCTTGGGAGCGTTTCCATCGGCGGCGGCAGCGACGGCGCCGTGTTCGATGCGAAGCGCGGCTTCGCCATCAGTTCCAACGGCGAAGGCACGCTGACTGTCGTGCGCGAAACGGCCCACGAAAAATTTGACGTGGTCGCGACCATCCCGACAGCACGCAGCGCACGCACCATCGCGATCGACGCGTCGAGCGGACGGCTGTTTCTACCCGCCGCCGACATCGATACGGACCCTCGATCGACGGCTGACTCGTCGAAACGGCCAAGCTACAAAAAAGGATCTCTGCATCTGCTGATCTTCGCGCCGACCGATTGAACGTTGCGGAATTACACGATGGCTTTCACATTCTCAACCTTCATAACGCGATAGAGTCTGCGCGCGTTCGGGGAATGTCATGGGAATGCATCGTCGCGTTGCGTCTGCATTGACGGTCGCCATTTTGGCGACGGCGCGCGTATTTGCCGCGTCGTTCAGTCATTTTCCGGATACGATGTTCCACGACGGCATGGAAGGTCTGACCGCCGGCCCGTTCACCGATGCCGATGCCGCGCGCTTCCTCGCGCAGGCGACGTTCGGCGCGACCACGAGCGACATCGCGCATCTGCGCCAGATCGGTTACGTCGCGTGGCTCGACGAGCAATTCGCCGCGACGCCGTCGACCGAAGTGGGTTATCTCGACTGGGTTCGAACTGGCGGGCAGGATTACATCGACGACGATGCACGCCTCGAGATCTGGGCGGCCAATGCAGCAGGCACCGGCGATCCGAGCCGCGGCGGATTTCCGAATAACGCGCGCAACGATCAATTGCGACAGCGCGTCGCGTTCGCGCTGAGCGAAATTTTCGTGGTCTCCAATAGCAACGGCACGCTCGCGTACGAACCCTGGTGTCTGGCGAGTTTCGACGAACTGCTCGCCGACGACGCGTTCGTCAACTATCGGATGCTGCTCGAAGAAGTTACCCGCCATCCGGCGATGGGGATTTTCCTGAGCAGCATTCAGAACATGAAAGCCGATGCGGCGGCCAACACGCATCCGGATCAAAATTATGCGCGCGAAGTCCTGCAGCTTTTCTCGGTGGGACTGGTGCAACTCAATCTCGACGGCACGCCCGCGACAGGCAACGCGCCGACCTATTCGCAAGCGACGGTCGAAGGATTCGCCGCCGTCTTCACCGGCTGGAACTGGGACGATCCGCGTTGTCAGGACGCCTTCACCAACTGTGGCCCGAGCACCGACGACGATCCGATCTGGCGTCTGCCGATGCAACCGGTCGACGATTTTCACGATGACACGTCCGACAAACTCCTGCTGGATTACGCCGGAGTCGCACTCGCCGGCGGCGTCCTCACGCATGGCGGCAACACGCAAACGGAACTGACGCAGGCGCTCGACAACGTTTTTCATCATCCGAACGTAGCGCCCTTCATCGCCACGCGACTGATCCAGCGATTGGTAACGAGCAATCCGACGCCGGCATATGTCCAACGCGTCGCCAGCGTGTTCAACGACGACGGCAGCGCGCAGCACGTGCGCGGCAATCTGCGCGCGGTCGTGCAGGCGATTCTGCTCGATCCGGAAGCGCGTTACGGCCAATGGCAGAATCCGAGCGTGTTCGGCAAATTGCGTGAACCGATCGTCAAGATGATCCAGCTTTGGCGATCGATGAACGCGACGTCGGCGAACGGTCGCGTGAACGGACTGACACCGTATCCGCCGATCGAGGAACAGATCGGTGAAGCGCCGTTGCGATCGCC
>CAZZYA010000040.1:0-19240 GCA_964658115.1 uncultured Rudaea sp.
TGGTGCCGGCAGCAGGAGTCGAACCCGCGACCTACTGATTACAAATCAGTTGCTCTACCAACTGAGCTATGCCGGCGTGGTGTCTATTTTCACACGTTACGAGCGAATCAGAAACACGTCGCCGGTTGCTGGCGCAAATCGCCCTGCGCGAGCACGTGTCCGCGCCAGTTAACCGGCGTACGGGAGTCCTGCGCGTAATCGATCCAATAAACCGGCAATTCTTCGGTGCGCGCGATCACCTGCGGATTGAAACCGAGCGAGGCGATTTCGCTCCGTCGTTTGTCGGCGTTGCCCTGATCGCGGAACAGGCCTAGCGAAATCGTGTTCTGCTGATCGCCGGCGGTCACGACGTAATAGTCGCGCACACCCTTCGTCGAAAGTTGTCGCGCCATCGCGAGCGCCTGCTCTCGGCTGGACTGCGCGGGCAGATGAACCCAATAGCCGCGCGTTTCGGTGGCGCGCGCTTCGCGATACTGGATGCGCGCCACTAAGGGCGTGAGCGAATTCAACGCACCGCGCATATCGGCTTGCGTCGCGAATGGTCCAATGCTGACGCAGGTGTCGTTCTGCAGATCCGCCGCGCTTTCCGGCGCGCTCGCGAGTTCGGCCGCATTAGCTTCGCCACCGCGATCGCGCTCGGACAGCAACACCAGTTTGGTGACGCCCGGATCGGTGGCGGCGAACGCATGCGCATGCGGATGCGGCGCGAAATACAGCCAGCAGCCGACGCCGATGTTCAACGCCAGCACGAGCAGAAACAGGATGCGCGCAAGCATCAGCGCGGGCGGTTGCGGTGGATCATGAGGATATTCTATCCGACCGCGAGCCGCGCCAGGCCGCGTAGCACAAGGTCCGGTTCGAACATCGATGGCTGTTCCAGCAACTTCGTCAGGCGCTCGCCGCCGCCGCCTGTGACGATAAGCCGCGGTGCGACTCCGTGCCGCGCGGTCAGCTTCGCGACGAAGCGCTCCGTCAACGACGCCGCCGACAGCCACGTGCCCGATGTGACCGCAGCGTCGGTGTCGTCAGCAATCTCGACAATGGCCGCCTCATCGACACGGCGAAGTTGCGCCGCGCCCGCGCGCAGCGCGTGCTGCATCATCGTTGGGCTCGGAGCGATCAAACCGCCGAGATGCTGACCGTCTTCGCGCAATGCATCCAACGTAAGTGCTGTTCCGCAACCGGCAATCACCGCCGGGCCCTGCCACTGGGCGTAAACGGCAATGAGCGCGAGAAAACGGTCGACGCCCAATCGCTCGGGGAATGCATACGCGCTGCGCACGCCAGCGGCCTCCGCGGTGCTGCGCACGATGTTCGGCGCGACGCCGAAATGCGCGCGAATATGAGCCGCGACGCGCTGTGTGATTTCATCGCGCGCGACGGACGCAATCCATGCCGAATGTATACTTCTTATATTTGTCCACAATGCATCATCTATAGCGGCAATCGGAACAGCGTCGATTGACTGCCAATGCTCGCCGTCGATCCAGGCGGATTTCAAACGCGTGTTGCCGATGTCGACGAGCAACTTCATGCGACACGTACCGAAACTTCAGCGCTGTCGTAAGCGACGATGTCGGCACCATGGCGCACGCGCAGCGCACCGCGTGCATCGATGCCGGCGGCAACGCCTTCGCGTACCGTCGTGGCGGCATGAACTCGCACGGGTTTTCCCGCCAACGCGTCGAATTCGACGAACGCGTGCTCGAAGCCGGCGAAACGTTGCTGCGCGAATGTCGCGGTCGCTTCGTCGAGGTTTTCGATGAGTCTCGCGACAAACCGGTTGCGTGATGGCGGCGCTCCGCACAGCGTCGCCAGATCGGTAACGGGCTGATCGATCTCCATTTTCGGCGCGCGCATGTTGATGCCGACACCGATCACAGCGAAGCACGGGCCCAGGAATTCGCCACCGAGTTCGACGAGTATTCCGGCAAGCTTTCGCCCATCGACGACCACATCGTTCGGCCATTTGAGGCCGATATCGTGAACACCGAATCCGCGCAGCGTTCGCGCCAGCGCGATGCCGGCGACGATACTCAGCCCCGCCAGTGTGCCCATCGCGGCGTCGAAGCGCTTGAGCAGGGAGAAGTATACATTTCCACCGAGCGGCGATTGCCAGGTTCTGCCGCGGCGTCCGCGGCCCTCGCTTTGCGTCTCGGCGATCGTGACGGAAAAGTCGGGTGCACCGGCGGCGGCGGCGCGAAGTAATGCAGTATTGGTCGAGTCGATTTGCCAGTGCTTATCGATGTGTACGCGGCGGCGCAACGCCGGCTCGAGTTCGCGCCGGATGATTTCTTCGTCGAGCGCTTCGAACGGCCAATGCAGGCGATAGCCGCTGCCCGCCGCTGCCCCGATGGGCGCACCGAGTTCGCGCAGCGTCTCGATTTGTTTCCACACGGCCGCGCGGGTCACGCCCAGGCGACGCGCCAGATCAACGCCCGAAACGGGCGCGTCGGCAGAAAGCGCGGCTAACAGCGCGGCGGGTTCAATGGACATCGCTGGAGTTTAATGGCTCGGCGCGGCGCCCGTAAAAGTGTCCGGGGTGGCCCGACAAAGTGTCCGCGGACACTTTTTCGCAGGCAGTCGATGCATCGCACGGCATGGCATCGCGCCCATGACAAGTGGCACGGATACTGCTGCCCAAGCGCCGACACGCTGGCCGATTCACTGGCGATTGGGAGTTCAACGTGCGACCATTACGTTCGCTCCAGCGTCCACATCTTGCCTGTCCGCCAGGAAAGAGCATGACACGCATTTCGACGTTCGCTTTCGCCCTCGCCGCGCTGTTCGCGTTCTCTGGAGCGCGCGCGGCGACGTCCGTTCCGGTTGCCGAGGCGGGCTTCGCGCTGGCGAGCAACAGCGGCGACACCATCGCGTCACCGGTACCGAATGATCAGGGCGGCGGTGCGCTGCATCCGAGCGAAGCAGCCGTCGAGACGCCCGACCGCGATTCGGCACACAGCGAGGCCGCCGGCGGTTCGTCGACGCACGATGAACACACGCAGAAAGCCGCGCCGTCCGACAGCACCACCGCCACCAACTCCAGCACCACCACGCGCAAGTCGCGCGGCAACGTGCATTGGCAAGCGCTGCTGCCTGGCTTGATGCGCTGATCAAACAGTCGCGTCAAGATGATTTGTCGATCGCGATTTGCGCCGTCGCAGTCCGTTCACGTTGATCGATTCGACGCCGCTACAGCGCGGCGATCAGACTAGAGGTTCGATCGCGAGCAGACGCGCAAGCGTATCGATCCACGCGCGGCGAAACCGTTGGTAGGAATAGTGTTGTGCGGTTTCGCGTCCGCGCTGCGCGATCGTTTCGCTGTGCGACGGCGAAGCGATCGCGTCGATCAGCATGTCGGCTACGCGTTCAATTTCCGGATACGGCACGACGAGGCAATTTTCGCCACTGCGCATGTACTGTCGTCCGCTGAAACCGTCGTAGCCCACGACCGTTGCGCCCATCGCCATCGCTTCCAGAGGAACCAGACCGAATCCTTCGGCCGCCGAAAGCGTGAGCAGGAAACGCGTCGCGCCGAGATGCAACATCAGTTCGCGGTGCGCGATCCCGGACGAAGGCAGCGGATCGTCGAAGACGATGTGCGGCGCTTTCGCGGCAACGATCGCTCGCAAGCGCGCAAACGACAGATCCCAAACTTCGGCGATGCCTTTGCGATATGGCAAAACGCGCGCCGCAGGTCGATGCGACCACGCGGGCGCCGCAGGCATGGCATCGAGATCGATGAATGGCGGAATGACGGGCGTGTCGAGCGCGTAAACGGTGCGCAAGAAATCGCGCACGAAATCACTGACCGCAGTGTAGTGATCGATCTTGCGATCGAGCAGTGCGAACGTCTTGAAGTCCTGCACGTAGCTCAGTTTCGTGCCCGGCAGTCGCCAGCCGAATTGATGCGGGGAAAAACTCGGGTTCACGATAAGCAGATCGCGCGGCGTGATCTGCGATTCCATCTCGGCCACGGTCACAGCGGGCATGCGTAAATCGTAAACGTGCACGCCGTCGTCGAATCCTTCCGATCCGAGCGTCACCGCAATCGCGCGGATGCCGAAATCGCGCTCGAGAATGCGGCCGATGTGATACGCCATCAACGTTCCGCCGTTCGGCAGGTAGGCGCCGACGACGAACACGCGGTCAAAAGGTTGATGAGCCATGCGGTTGGCGCGGACGGTCAGGGTTTTGGCGCGGATTGCGGCGGCGATTCTGCCGCGTCGAAATCGGAATCGGAAATATCATCCTGCGGATTGTGTGTGCGCGGCAACTTCGGCTTTATCGGTGCGTGGGTTTTATTTACCGGCGGTGGCGGCGGGGGGAGACGCACGTCAGCGGTGCCGAATGCGGCGCGGCCATTGCGTGCGTCGATGGCGTATATGCGAACTTGCGTGGCCTTATCGAGAATCGGCAGCGAAAATAGCGTGTCGCGCGACTGGAAACTCTTGCTGGCCATGATGCCGCCCTTGTCGTCGATCCAGTCGACGGCGACGGTGCCGGCGAAATCGTAATCCGGCACACGCACGTAAAGCTGCGGTTGCCAGCGATCGTTCGAACGCGTGAAGTCGAGTTTCCCGTTCGGCTGCACGAGCACGATCGCCGGGTCGCCGAGCAGGTTATACATTTCCACAAGTACAGGATCCTGCGTCTTGCGCTTCACTGACAGGATCGCTTCGCCGATCGTCGTACCGGGCTTGAGCAGCGCTTCGACAAGCGCTTTGGAGTTGTCGGGATTCGGCCAGTTCGACCACGATGCCGCGAACACCGCCACCGCGCCCTTGTCCGATTCGCGCAGGAAACGTTCGCCGATGGAATCTTCGGTGGGATGATCGAACGGCGCGGAAAAACAGGTCATCGCCAACACCATCGGATAGCGGCCGGCATTTTTCAATGCGCTTACATCGTCGAGCGAAAACAAATCGCCGATCGGTCCGACGCGCCAGATGTATTGGCCGCCGTGGCCGAGGAAATGGACCAGCAGATTGCCGGCGTCGAGATCGTGCTTCAGCGTTTCGCGCACGTTTTGATAATGCTGTTCGTCTTTTTCATGCGCGTCGGAATAAACGCTGTTGACGACGAAGCCGCGGCTCACCAGATCGTTTGCGATCTTGTCCGACGTACCTTTGAACGACGGCACTTCGCTCGTGCTGACGAACGTGACGTCGCGCCGCCACTCACCCGGCGTCGGCGCGGTGAGATACGCCAGCGTCTTGTCGACGATCGCTTTGACTTCGTCGGCGCGCACCACCGGAAAACGGCCGACGGCGAGTCGCGGATGGATGTCGTCGGGATCCAGCGCGACGAACGTGTTGTCGCTCGCCGACTGTCCGTCACTGGTCGGAAATTGCCAGGTCGGAATAAGATTCCGGTTCGGCAGTTGTTTGCTGAATTCGGCGTACGACGTGGAACCGAGCGCCCAGAAACCGTCGGGCTGCGTCATTTCGGTTTCCGGCGGATTCACATGCGCTGCGTACATGTGCTTGTCCGGGCGGTTCGCGCGCTGGTCGTGATGAATGTCAAAACTGGCATCGCCGACGAGGAGAAGATATTTGGGCTTCGTTGACCAATGCGTCGATCCCCACGCGACCAGATCGCGGATTGCGGACGGATGCACGATGCCGCCATTGAATGCGTCGTAGACCGCGTCGACGTCGATCACATCCACGCGCATGCCGTGCGTGCGATGAAACTCCGCGAGCGGTTGAATCGCATCGATCAGCGAAGGATGGGCGACGACGAGATAGTCGAAACCTTGCGTTTCGCCGTGCAGCGTGTCGTCGGCGACAGGCCGCGCGAGCACGGGTGGATGCGGCATGTTTCGATCGGAAAGGAAGTAGTCCACATTGTTGTGTAGTCCGATGCGCGCCGCCGTTTGTACGGTGCCGTCGCTGCCGAACACGTCGGCGTCGGGCTCGTGACAATCGATGTTGCCGTCGTGCGCGGCGCGAAATGCGCTCGTGCGATCGGCGGGATCGTCGCGTATCGGAAATTCGACTTCGAACCAGTTGACCATCACGACATCGACGATGAACGTCGTCGCATCATTCGGTCTGTCGCGTTTTGGTACGCGAATGACAAGCGTATTGCCTTTCGGCTTAAGCGACGCCAGTGGGACCTCGATCGTGCTTTTGAACTCGTGTCGCCCATCCCATTTCAACGGCGCCAGCGGTTTGCCGTTGACGGAAATCTCGACGAGATGATCGGGCGCCTTCGCTTCGTTCGGTTTAGCCGGCACGTTCGACATGCCGCGGAAGTTGAACGTGAATGCGGCTTTGCGCGCACCGCGCAGATCCGCATCGGGCATATCGAAATCGAACGAAAAGGGTTTCGGATCGATTGGCGTGAGCTTGGCCCATTGCCAGACATCAGGTTCTTCGCCCGGTTTCATTTCCTGATCGCTGACGCGAAGCATGAAATTTTCCTGTTCGAAGTGCAGCGTGCGTTGCAGTGACGTCGTCGTTTTTGCAGCCATCGCGTCGACAGCGCGCAAGCGCGAATGCGAACCCGGCGCCGCGCCGAGCTGATAAACGTTGACGGCCGAATACTGATCGAACCAACTTTGCGGACCATGCAGCATCGTGCCGATCCAGGCGATCGATTGTCCGGCGGAAAACAGACCGCCCGCGTCGGCGGATACGCGAATGGGAACTTCCGTGCCGCGATTGAGCAGAAACAAATCGTCCGCACGGCAATCCGCAAGCGACGGTTGCGCGGCGATCAGTGAGGCGTAGTCGAGCGTATAAACGCCGCTGTCCTTGATCTCGATATGCGCACGCCCGGAACACGCCGCCGCGTCGAATGCCGCGGACGACAACGCAACGCCCGCCACGGCAACAGCGGCTCGGATGAAAAGAGGGGTAATCACGCAATCAATCAGGCTGGAAACCAAGCTGTACAGCGATTTTCCACGGTTTTCGCGTAGCGGCGCGATGCTACGGAACCGCCGGCGCAAAGGCAACCAACTCAAGCTCCTGTAACCGACCCAAATGCGGACGTCGAGTTCCACGCCACGGCACGCGAGTCGGTGGTCACGGGTACCGACGCCACCGCACCGATCGTTCGCGAGTGTTCGGCGTGAAGGTCGTCTCGAATGACAATCCGTTCGATCGCGTGGTCGATGAGGCTCGCTGAATCGATGTTGCCCACCGGTTGCCAGTTCGAATCGGTCCAGCGAAAAATAGTGGTCGCGTCGGCGCGGAACGTGTCGAATCCATCGATCGGTTCGCCCTCTCCGACGATCAATATTCGCGCACGCGGCGGTTGCGATGCATAGAAGTGATCGCTATCGGCATAGACGCGTCGAACCCGATAATCGAGCACACGTCGCTCGAACGAAAAAAGTGTCGCGCCGACATCGTTTTCATAGTCCGGATAACGTTGCCGCAGCACCGCCATGCCCTCTGCCCCGAGTTCGGCGCGACGCGCATCGCCGAAGCTCGCGCTGCGCGCATGGGCAACGAAAACATCGCCTGCGATCACGTGCTGAAATCCCGCGCGCTGGGCGCGCTGACACAGGTCGTTTTCCTCGCCGTAGCCGAACGGAAACGCTTCGGCGTCGAGTGCGCCGACCGCGTCGATCAGCCCGCGTTTGATGAACATGCAGAAGCCATTACCCGTCGGCAATTGCGGATGCGGGCACGCAATCCGCTGCAACAACGCGCGTTGCGTTTGTTCGAGCGTCCACCGTGAAGGAATCGGACAATAGCGTTCGAGTTCGGGCACGGTGAACGCGCCGGCATTGTCAGACACGGCCGTCACGGTACCGATCGATTCGTCGCTGGAGGCAATCGCGCGGAAGCGATCGAGCCAGCGCGGTCCGACTTGCGTGTCGCTGTTCAGTAGAACGACGTCCGCATCGCCCGCCGCCGCGATGCCGAGATTCGACGACCTCGTATACCCGATATTGGTCGGATTGCGGATGATCGAAATATGGTCGCGCGACGCGTAACGCGCGAGTAGCTGCGCAACATCGGGTTCGGTGCTGGCATCGTCGATCAGCACAAGACGGGCGGGCACGGACGTCCAGCGCAACACCGCTTCGATGCAACGTTCGGTGAGATTGGCGGCGTTGAAAATCGGAACGACGACGACGACCGGACGACCTGCACCGCACGGAGCCGAAGCACGCGTGATCGAGCGCATCGTATGGAAGTCGCCGAGCCAAGCCTGGATTCCGACCGGCGCTGACACTCCGACGCGTACGCGCCACGTCGGCACAACCTCGGCATCGTGTTCATCGCGCAACGCAACGGCGATGTCGGCGTTGCCGGTCGGCGAAAAAGGAAATTCGCGTTCGCCATCGCCCGCCGCGGGAAGCCGTTCGAATACAACGCCGTCGATCAGCAACTGCGCGTTCGCGCGATCACAAGACCAGCGCAGCACGCGTCCGTCCCAGCCAAGCCACGCGCGGCTCACGATTTACTCGGCCGCCACATGCGGCGCGGCGTGATACGTCTGCAGCACGTCGTCGACCGCGCCTTCCATCACGCTGCGACCGTGTTCGATCCACACCAGCCGGTCGCATACTTGCCGAACTTGCGCATCGCCGTGCGACACGAACACGACCGTCGTGCCGCCGTGAATGCGTTCACGCAGCGCGGCGCCGGATTTTTCCTGGAAATCGGCGTCGCCCACCGCGAGCACTTCGTCGATAAGCAGAATATCGGGCTCGACTTGCAGGGCGACGGAAAATCCGAGCCGCATCAACATGCCTGTCGAATAGCTCGATATCGGTTGATCGAAAAATGCGCCGAGTTCGGAAAACTCGCGGATTTTCGGCAGGCGCTGCAGGATGTCGCGACGGCGCAAGCCGAGCATCAGGCCGGACAAAATCGCGTTGTCGCGTCCGGAAAGGTGCTGCATGAAACCGACCGACAACGACAACAGCTGACAGCTCACGCGCGCTCGCGTGATGCGCCCGCGATCCGGCGCGATGATGCCGGCCAGCGTGCGCAAAAGTGTACTTTTACCCGCACCGTTGCGGCCGACGACGCCGAGACGCTGTCCGCGTTTCAAGACGAAACTCACGTCTTCCAGCGCCCAGAATTTCGGGCTGCCCACGCGCAACTGCGCGTTGAACGCGACGCCGACGTTTTCCAACGTGATCAGCGCGTCGCTCATGTCACACCGGCAACTTCACGTAACGTGGCGTAAGTCGCGTAATGAGAAACGAACCGAATGCCAGCAGTACGACCGACACCGCACCGACGCGGGACAGCGCCACCCAATCCGGCCAGTGCCCATACATCAAGATCTGGCGACCGGCCGTGATCAACTGAGCAACCGGGTTGAGCGAGAGCCAATAATGCATTGCCGGCGGCAAATTCTCGAACGCGACGACGACGCCGGACAGCCACATCAACACGGTCAGCACCTGTTCGATGATGAACCGCAGATCTGGCGCTAGCGGCATGATCGCGGCGAACACAAATCCCGCACCGGTGGCGAAAATGAGTTCGATGACCAAAACCGGGATAAGGCCGAGATATGCAATCGTTGGCCGATAGCCGGTAAACCACAGGATCAGCAGCAGTAATAAAAGTATAAAAATGAACTTGG
The DNA here is from genome assembly GCA_964658115.1 of uncultured Rudaea sp. GTDB lineage: Bacteria > Pseudomonadota > Gammaproteobacteria > Xanthomonadales > Rhodanobacteraceae > Rudaea. Next base: position 9,565 of record CAZZYA010000040.1, read on the forward strand.
CCGTGTCAGCCAGGATTTGCACGGCGGGAAAAACCTGCGGCGAAACGTGCACCTGCCGGATGAGACCAAGTTGGTTCCAGATGCCATAACCGGCATGCGTGACACACGATTTGAACCATTGCCACAACGTCAGACCCACTAGCAGAAATGGCACGTAATCCTGCTGTTGCACACGCAGCAGCACGCCAAACACGAGATAAAACACGGCCATGTTCATCGCGGGTTCGAGCACCCACCAGATCAGCCCGAGGTACGAGCGCGAGCGTTCCGCGCGCAATTCCGCGTAGGTCGAGAACAACACGAGCTCAATGTAATGCAGCCGCATGCGATCAGACGCGGTCGTGTCGAAAGGTGCGAGGAGCGCTCAATGTCTGTTGTCCGTGGACGACGTTTCGATAGGCACGCCCGCATGGCGTTTCGCCGGCGAACGAAACACCGGTGTGAATTTTTCTCGCTGGCCGTTCGTGCCGATCGATTCGACGTAATACCAATAGTCCTTGCACGGATCGATGGTGTCGTCGGCGAAACGATATTCGTGCGTTTCGTCGGTGGTGCCGTTGCCAAGAATCGGTTGCCTGGTCAGTTTCTCAAATGGACCTTTTTCGCCGACGCTGCTGCGGAATACGTCGTAGCCGAAATTTTCTTCCTCGCTCGCGGTGGTCCAGTGCGACGTATTGACCACGCGTTTGTTGGCCGGCACGCCGGCCTGGCTACCGCAGCCGTCGGCAACCGCGAAGGCGGCTGGAGAAACGGCGATCAATGCCGCGACGGCAATATGACTCAACGACACGAATGGCTCCTCGGCCCTACGATCCTGCGCGCGAACGATAACGGCAGCGCGCGTGCCGCGCAATCGAAAACGCTTGACGAACGCCACTGTCGGCAACGGACAATGCACCGATGCTTGTTTGTTTTCGTTGGTCGATTCTCGCCCTCGCCGGGTTTACTTCCGCGTCCGTCGCCACCGACTGGAGCGTGCGCGTGACGCCGTTCGGCGGTATCTATCCGTCGCTCGAACTGTCGCAAGCACGGCGCACGAACGCATCTCCCGACACGTTCACGCTGGGCGCCGGCAGCGGATTGATCGCGGTCGCTCTCACGTCACATCGAGCTGGCGAGAATGTCGTCGTCACCACGCGCATTCCGGAATTCGACCGCACGCAGCGGTTGGACGCGGACTTGGCGCTGGCGAATCATCGCTATGAACTTTATCCGCCGCTGCAATGGAACGTGCAGACGCAGACGAAACCGATCGCGGCGCATATCGAATTTTCGCTGGAACGCGACGGCATGCCGAGCGGCACACACGAGGAACGCGTCACCATCCATCCGTTCGACGAAGCGCTTTACTTCGTGCGCGACGGTGCGGAGACGGTAGACCTGTCCTGGATTTTCGCCGCGTACGTCGACGAAGACAACGCCGTCGTCGACGACATTCTCGCCAATGCGAAATCCAGCGGTATCGTCGACGACTTCGATGGATACCGGCGCGGCGACAGCGACGTCGTATTCTCACAGGCGTGGGCGATCTGGCATGCGATCAGCGAACGCGGGATTCGTTATTCGAACGTCGATCCGTCAATTCAGCGCGGGCCGCATGTTTTCAGCCAGCACGTACGCCTGCTGAGCGAAACATGGAGCGATCGATCGGCGAACTGCATCGACGGCAGCGTGCTGATCGCATCGGTCTTGCAGCGGGTCGGCATCCGCAGTTTTCTCGTGCTCGTGCCGGGTCACGCGTTTCTCGGGTTTTATACCGATGTCGAGGGGCAACATGCGGCGTATCTCGAAACCACGTTGCTCGGCGCGAACGTTGCGGCTTCGCAAGCGCCTTCGTTTGCGCGCAATGGCGTCATCACATCCAAGACGCGAAAAAGTCTCGCGAGTTTCGCCGCCGCGCTCGCCGCCGGCCGCGCGCATCATGCGCGTGTCGCTGCGAAGCTCGATGGTCGTCATGCACCCGACTATGCGGTGATCGATGTCGCTTCGGCCCGTACGTTCGGGATTCGTCCGATTTCAGCGCCCGGCGAAACGAAATAAATTTTATAGTCAGAAATTAATTGGGATCGAACGACAACGTAAACCGCGCGCCGCCGAGCGCGGACGAACGCGTGACTTTCATCGATCCGCGATACGCCTTGTTGAGCTGCTGCACGATCGCCAATCCGATTCCATAACCCTGCACGCGTTCGTCGCCTCGCACACCGCGTTGCAGATAGTGCTCGACTTTCTCGTCTGGAATGCCGGGACCATCGTCTTCGATGATCAATTCCAGACCGGACCGCTTCGCGCCATGCAAATCCAGCGAACGCGCGGTAAACAGCACGCGCGATTTCGCCCACTTGAACGCGTTCTCCAGCAGATTGCCGAGCAGCTCCAGCAGATCGCCCTGCTCGCCGTAGAAACGCGCTTGGGCATCGATATCGAATTCGCAAAGGATTTTGCGCGACGCATAAATCTTTTCGAGGCCGGCGACGACTTCCTCCGCGCACGGACCGAGTGCGATCGGCGCGGCGAACGTGGTGTGTCCCGATGTGGCCGCACGCGAAAGTTGATATGCGACGATCTCATCCATGCGACCAACCTGTTCCACCACGGTCCAGCGCAATTGCTCGGGCGCACCGGTCGATTCGAGCTGGCTGCGCAACACCGCGAGCGGTGTTTTCAGACTGTGCGCGAGATCGGCCAAGGTGTTGCGATAACGTTGCAGATGTTCGCGCTCGCTGTCGATGAAATCGTTGAGGGTGCCGGCAAGCCGTGCCAGTTCGGTTGGATAATCGTCGGACAGGTGCGCACGTTCGCCGTGCTCGACGCGCATCAAATCCTGCGTCACGCGACGCAGCGGTCGCAGGCTCCAGCGCAGGGTTGCGAGCAGCAGCGCGAGAAGTCCGATCCCGAGCGCGCCGAGCAGCACGAACAAGGTGCGGCGGAACGTCGAGCGTTGTTCGTCGATCAGCCGCGCGTCTTCGGCGACGTGCAGCGTGAGATCGACGGTGTTGTCCCACGTGACGCCGAGACTGTAGATGTACAAAGGTCCGCGCGGGGTATCGATGGGACCCTCGAACATCTCCTGTCCGCGCGGCAGTCGCGCGTCGAGTTGCACTAAGCCGCCGCTTTGCGCCGACGGCGATCGCCAATGCTCGGACAGGCCGCCGTCGGTTTTCACCGGACCGACCACGCTCGCGAGCAATGCGCCGTCGGGACGGTCGAAACGCGAGTCCGGACCGACATCCGGCGGCAACCAGCGTTTCTCGCGCGACACGTCTGAGGTCGCCAGATACGAATACACGTAACTCTGCAGACGTTCGCGCAGCGAAATCTTCAGCGTCTGGTAAATCGCGGTGTCGAGCGCGAAACCGGTGAGGCCGAGGAAGGCCGCCAGCGCAATGCCCGCTGCGAGCAGCGAGCGGGTCTGCAGCGACAGTGGCCGACGATCCATGTCCGCCGGTTTATTCGGCGGCGACGGGCGGCGGTGGCGTCGTGTCTACGTCGTTGCGCGGGATCGCGAAACGATAGCCGCGTCCGCGAACCGTTTCGATGGGTTTGAGTGAATTGTCGGGATCGAGTTTGCGGCGCAGGCGGCCGATGAAAACTTCGAGCACGTTGGAGTCGCGGTCGAAATCCTGCTGATAAATATGTTCGGTGAGATCGGCCTTCGAGACGAGCTCGCCCGCGTGCAACATCAGGTATTCGAGAACTTTGTATTCGTAGCTGGTGAGATCGACCGGCTGTCCGTTGATGCTGACCGTCTGCGCGGTGGTGTCGAGCACGATCGGTCCGCATTCCAGCGTCGGTTTCGTCCATCCGCTGGCGCGGCGTACGAGCGCGTTCAAGCGCGCGAGCAGTTCCTCGACGTGGAAAGGTTTCACCAGATAGTCGTCGGCGCCTTGCTTCAAGCCCTGCACTTTGTCCTGCCAGCTCGTGCGCGCGGTGAGGATGATGATCGGGCACCGCTGCCCGGCGGCACGCAGATCCTGGATCAGTTCCATGCCGGATTTCTTCGGCAATCCCAGATCGATGATGGCGACATCGAACGGCACTTCACGGCCCAGATACAAGCCTTCCTCACCGTCGGCCGCCATGTCGACGGCGAATCCTTCGCGCTTGAGCCGCGCGGCCAGCGTTTCGCGCAGCGGCGCTTCGTCTTCAACCAGCAATACGCGCATGTTCCTTCCTTTTTATACTTTTCCGTGTCGTCACGGAGATTGTACGGGATCAACTCTATGAAATCAGGCCTCGGCGGGCACTTCGATGACCTGCACGCGCCCGTCCCGCGTCAGCACTTTGATGCGGTACACCGCGCCGTTGCCGGTGCGCTTGGTTTCGGCGGACAGCACTTTGCCGTGCGTGTCGCGCTCGACCTTGGCGATGGCATCCTGCATCGACAACGTCGCCGCGTGCAACGCTGGCGCCGCCGCGAAGCAAGCGCAGCACAGCAGAACGGCCATCAACACAGGTTTCATCAGGAGCACAACCGCGGCGGCGTCGCCGCGCCCAGGAGAATCCGCTCTACTATGGAGAGCGCGATTTAATTGCACCTGAACCGCCGGCTAGAAAATTTCTCCCACGCAGCAACGCAGGCTGCCGCCGGCCTTTTCGATCTCATCGAGCGGTGCGCTGCGAATGGCGAAACCCCACGCGGACAATGCGTCGATTTGCGCCGCCGACAGGCTCGACGCGGCGCGTTCACTCATCCAGACGACGTCATCGGACAGCGTGATCGCATTGGCCGCGAACGAAGACTTCTGACGCGCATCGAGCCGGATCACGCGCTCGCCGTAAGCGTGCGCGATCGCGTGAGCGGCGTCGGCATCGGCGAATCCATCCGGCGCGATCAGCAAGGCTCGCGACGCGAGTACGGCCAGCACGACGTTGGTGTGATATTCGCCCGGCGCCAAATCGAAACAGAACGTGAGTTTCAGATCGAACGCCGAATGCATGGCGCGCGCGCCATCGCGATCGCACCGTTGCGACAGCCCGCAAAATCCGATGCGCCGCGCATGATCGATGACCAGCGAGCCGGTCAGCTCGGCTGGAAATTCCTGCGACGAAAAATCCACGATCTCGTAACCCAGCAGGTCGGTGAAAAAAGCGCGGATGTCGGCACGCTGCGCTTCGCGGCGACGCACGGAATGCCACATGGCACCGACAATGAGCCGACCGCGCGCAGTACCGAAAACGTTGTTCGGAAACACGGCATCCGGCGTCGACGGATCGCCCGGAAACACGATCGTCGGTAGACAGGCGCGCAACGCAGCGGCGAGCTCGGCGTGTTCAACCAGCGCTCGCTCGGCGTTCGTGCGTTGCGTCGTCGCCATGTAACGGTTGTCGATAGCGGACTCGGCGGCGAGCGAGAAACCGGTGGGCGAAACGAGGAACGCGGCGCGCGCGGTCGGCGGTTGTGTCGGCGGAAAACGCTTGGGCGAATACGCGTCAAGGAATTCGCGCGCGCTGAAAACAATCATCACGCCGCCCGTGCGTGCTGACGCATCGACCTGACGGCATCGCGCAGCACCGACCCGTTCGCGCGCGAATCGCGCATGTTTTCGCTGAGGTAACGCCGGAACGAACGCGCACCCGGTTCGCCGAGATACAGACCGAGCACGTGACGTCCGATGTGCGACAGCGCATTGCCACGATCACGTTGCTCGGCGATATACGGTTCGAGCCGGCGCAGGATATCGTCGCGCTCCGGCAGCGGCGTGCCGAACAGCGCATGCTCGACGCGCGCCAGCACGTACGGATCATGATATGCGGCGCGCCCGAGCATCACGCCATCGGCGTGCCCGAGATGTTCGACGCAAGCCTGCGCCGTAACGATACCGCCGTTGATGACGATCGTGAGTTGCGCAAATTCCTGTTTGAGCCGGTACACACGATCGTAAGCGAGCGGCGGGATTTCGCGATTTTCCTTCGGACTCAATCCCTGCAGCCATGCTTTGCGCGCGTGAACGATCAGTGTCCGCAAACCGGCAGCGACCTGCATCTCGACGAAGCGTTGCAGATCGTCGTATTCGTCTTGATCGTCCACGCCGATGCGGCACTTGACCGTCACCGGAATATCAACTGCGGCACGCATGGCCGCCACGCAATCGGCGACGAGCGCGGGCTCGCGCATCAGGCACGCGCCGAAACGGCCGGACTGTACGCGATCCGACGGACAACCCACGTTGAGGTTGATCTCGTCGTAACCGAGTTCCGCGCCGATGCGCGCAGCGGCAGCGAGATCGAGCGGAGCGGATCCGCCAAGCTGCAGCGCAAGCGGATGTTCGGCCGCGTCGAAACCAAGCAGCCGTTCGCGATCGCCGTGCAACGCTGCGCCAGTCGTCACCATTTCGGTATACAAACGCACATGCGGCGCCAGCAGACGGTGGAAGTAGCGGCAATGCCGGTCCGTCCAGTCCATCATCGGGGCGACGCAGAAACGCCAGTTGGAATCGGTTTGCGGAATCATCGTCGGCATCGAACCTGAGGCGACGATTTTAATCGACGCTCAAGTTGCGCGGGCGAAATGCGCTCAGGCGATTTCGTTGAACAGTTGAATCAGCGAATCGGCATCGCGCTCGCCGTTGTAGCGAACACCGTTGACGAACAACGTCGGCGTCCCGTTCACGCCGCTGCGCACGCCGCCGGAAAAATCCTTGCGGATGCGTTCGATATACGCATCGTCGAGCGCGCCGCGGATAAGTTCATCGCCGAGTCCGACGGCGCGCGCATAGCGAACCAGACTGTCATCGTCGAGCGCGCGCTGGTTTTCGTACAACGCATCGTGCATTTCCCAGAACTTGCCGACGGTGGCGGCGGCTTCGGCGAATTCAGCGGCACGCTCGGCCTGCGGATGCGCTTGCGTGAGCGGAAAATTTCGGAACGCGAAACAGATCTTGTCGCCGAAATGTTTCTGCACTTTTTTCAGATGCGGATATTCCTCGCCGCAATACGGACATTGATAATCGCCGTATTCGACGACCACGATCGCCGCATCGAGCGGGCCCTGATGATGATCGGCCGCCGTGACCGCACGTCGCAGCTGGCTCATGCGTTGCCCACCTTCGGTAGCGAATCCAGCGCATCGAGAATGCCGTCCGCACCCGGATTGATGCCGACCGGCGATACGAATTTCCAGCGCACCACGCCGTTACCGTCGATCACGAACAACGCCCGCTGCGTCGCGCCGGACGCCGCATCGTAAACGCCGTATTTTTTCGCTACCGCGCCTTTCGGTTCGAAGTCGGCGAGCAGCGGAAAGCGCAACTTGCGGTCTTTCGCGAACGCCGTGTGGCACCACGCGCCGTCCACGGAGATACCGACGATCTGCGCGCCGTATTGCTGAAACTCGGACAACATTTCGTTGTAGAGACTCACCTGATCGCCGCACACCGGACTCCAGTCGGCCGGATAGAACACGAGCACGATGGGTTTGCCGAGTAATTGCTTGAGCGTGATGGTTTGATCCGGCGTCGCCTTCAGCGCGAAATCCGGCGCGCGATCGCCGATATCCAACTGCGAAGAATCGGCGACGTGCGTAACACCGGGATCGACCGGCAACGGATCGCTCGCAGGAAACGATTCCTCCAGCGCTTCGTCGAGTAGTTGTTCCTGATGTCTGCGAACCGGCACTTTCACCGGCCTGGCCGATGCCGGCTTCGCCGCGCTGTCGGCGCGCGCAGTTTTTTTCGATGCGGATTTCTTGCGAGTCGCCATGACATTCCTTCGCGCGTTGACGCCGCGATTGTAGACCCTCTTCGCACCCGGCTACAGGACGCCGCGCTTTTTGCACGGGCATCGATTTCTGAAACGTGCAGTGATGCGCAATGTGCACGGCCGTTTCACGCAGTTCGCCCGATGCCGAGCGAAATCGGAATGGCGCGTGCTTTGCTATAAAAGCGGATTCCGCCACGTCAAAAACACCGAAAGGGAATTCGAATGCCGAGTCGGCGATTGCGGATTGTCGCGTGCACTGCGCCGTTGGTTGTGCTGGCGGGTTGTCACGTGCCGACGAAAAAACCGCCGGATATCGCGTTACGCACGCGCGCACCGTTGGCGGGAATCGCGGAAAACGCGGCCGGCTGGCCGGATCAGCAATGGTGGAAATCGTTCGGCGATGCGCAGCTCGATACGCTGATCGATCTCGCTCAAAAACAATCGCCGGCGCTCGATGTCCTCGATGCGCGCGTGCGAGTCGCCGCCGCTGAAGTCGAAGCCGCGCGTGCGAACGCTGGACCTGATGTAACCGGGATCGGTTCCGCGTCGCGCACCCACATCGGCATTTCTCCGGCGCCCGCCTCATCGTCGCAAAGCGGAGCTGCGCAAAGCGGATCGGCGTCCGGCGGTTCGTCGGGTTCGAGTGGACTGATGATTCCGAGCTGGTCGACATCGGGCATCGTCGGCGCCGATTTCCGCTACGAGTTCGATTGGTGGGGAAAAAACCGCGCGGCGATCGAGGCTGCGATCGATTCGCAGCACGCCGCCGAAGTCGAACGCAGTGCGGCGCTCTGGCTGATCCAGTATGGCGTCGCGACGGTATATTTCGATTGGTTGACGTTGCAGCATCGCCTCGCCGATGCCGACGAGGCCGTCGCGATCGCCGAAACGGAATTGAATATCGCGCACGAACGCGTCATGCGCGGCGTCGACGCGCCGCAGACTTACGAACAACAACGCCAGAATCTCGCCAGCGTAAAACAGCAGCGCGAGGCGATGCGCGGCGAAAGTCGCGCCGACCTGGCCGAAGTCGCGGCGCTGCTCGGACTTCCATCGGATCAGTTGCCACCGTTGACCTCGCAACCGCTGCCGCATGCCGACACCAACGTGCCGGACGACGTCAGCATCGCGCTGCTCGAACGGCGACCGGACGTTGTCGCGAGCCGTTGGATGATCGAATCGGCCGCGCGCAATGTCGATGTCGCGCGTGCGTCGTTCTTTCCCGACATCAGTATCAATGCGTTGGCGGCGCTGCTGCGCTCGTTCCCCACGCCCGGTTCGCCGATGACGGTGAAACTCGGCTCTATGGGCGTTTCCGCGACGCTCCCGTTGTTCGACAGTGGACGGCTGCAGGCGCAGTACGACATCGATCGCGCGCAATGGGACGCGGCGGTTGCTCAATACAACGCCTCGGTGGTCGCGGCGGCTGAAGATGTCGTGCGTCAGAAAGTCTCGCTGGAATCGCTACACGACCAGCGCGCGCAGCAAACCGAACAGCTTGACGCCGCCGACGCGGGCTACCGCCAATCCGTGCAGCGCGTTAAACAAGGCGTCGATGATCCGCGCGTCGCGCTCAACTCCAAGGCGCAGCTCGTGCAGCAGCGCGACGAAACGGTGCAGATGGATGCGCGCGTGCTGGCGGCGAATCTGTCGCTGATCCGCGCGCTCGGCGGCGGTTATCGAACGAACGCCGGTGTTACCGCGCCCGCCGGCGAGATGAAGGACACGGCCGACGCGCCGTCAGCGAGGAAGCCATGAGCGACGAAACGGAAATCCGCGACGGCGACGAGCCGCGACCCTACAAGTACAAATACAAATATCGCTACAAGTACGCCGACGACGCCAAACACGACGACGACGACAAGGGCGACGACGCGGACGATGAGCAGTCCGGCGACGACGAGAAAAAAGACGACACCAAGAAAGACGGCGACGAAAAGGATGGCGACGACAAGAAGGAAGGCAAAGACAAAGA
>CAZZYA010000041.1:0-19082 GCA_964658115.1 uncultured Rudaea sp.
GGATTGCGCACGGGTCCGAAATGGCTGTTCTCGTTGGATGAACCCATCGCGAACTCGTCCATGTTCGTCTTGCCGATGCAGACCGCGCCGGCGACGGCAAGTTTTTCGACGACGGTCGCGTCGTAGGGCGGCACGAAATTTTCGAGCATGCGTGACGCGCACGTCGTGCGGATTCCGTTGGTGCAAAAAATATCTTTGTGCGCGAACGGAATTCCGGCCAGCGGAGATGAGGAGTCGACCGGAGCGTGTGTCTTCGCCGTTTCGTCAAGCGTGATGAACGCATTCAAATCCGCGTGGTTTTTCGCGGCAGCGATCGACTGCTCGGCGAGTTCCTTTGCCGAAACGCGCCGCGCACGGATGTCCTGCGCGATTTGCGCAATGCTCCGGTACGCCATCGCCTACTCGATGACTTTTGGAACGAGGTACAGCCCGCCGCGCGATTCCGGCGCGAGGGCGAGGAACGCGTCCGCACGATCGGACTCGGTGACCGCGTCTTCGCGCAACGCGAGCGTGTGTTCGTGCGGATGAGCGAGCGGTTCCACGCGATCCAGATCGGCCTTTTGCAACGCGCCGGCCGTTTGCAGTACTGCATCGAGTTCGTCGGCAACGGACGCGATCTGCGCATCGTCCACCGACAGGCGGGCGAGGCGGGCGATACGGCGCACGGTGGCAGCGTCGATGGACATCGCGGAAAGGCGGCAAGCGCATGGCGAAACAAGGCTCGGACCTTATCACATCGATGCCGCTGCGCAGCCTCATCTTCGCCATTTTCCGGCCGTATGCTGCATGAGACGAAGCGCACTCTTAACGGCATTTTTCCTTGCTTCGCGCGGGGTCGGTTACTACACTGTCGCGCTTTTCGCATCGTTGCCAGGCCGCCGCGCGGCCCCCTCATTTCGGACGGGATTCATCGCTTCATGTTTGGCTTAGGCAGATTCTTCTCCAACGATCTTTCCATCGACCTCGGCACCGCCAATACACTGATTTATGTGCGCGGCCAGGGCATCGTGCTGAACGAGCCTTCGGTTGTTTCGATCCGCCAGGACCGTGGGCCGGGTGGCCCGCGTTCGATCGCCGCGGTCGGCAGCGACGCCAAACGCATGCTCGGCCGCACGCCCGGCAACATCGTCACGGTGCGTCCGCTCAAGGATGGCGTCATCGCGGATTTCTCGATGACGGAAGAGATGCTCAAGCAGTTCATCAAGAAGGTTCATCGTTCGCGCCTGTTCCGTCCGAGCCCGCGCGTGCTGGTGTGCGTGCCGTGCGGTTCGACGCAAGTCGAGCGCCGCGCGATCAAGGAATCGGCCGAATCGGCCGGCGCGCGCGACGTGTTCCTGATCGAGGAACCGATGGCCGCCGCGATCGGCGCCGGCATACCCGTGCACGAGGCGCGCGGCTCGATGGTGCTCGACATCGGCGGTGGCACCTCGGAAGTAGCGGTGATCTCGCTCAACGGCATCGTCTATTCGGCGTCGGTGCGCATCGGCGGCGATCGTTTCGACGAATCGATCATCAACTACGTGCGCCGCAACCACGGCACGCTGATCGGTGAAGCGACCGCCGAACGCATCAAAATGGAAATCGGCTGTGCGTTTCCGCAGTCCGAGGTAAGAGAGATCGAAATCTCCGGCCGCAACCTGGCCGAAGGTGTGCCGCGCAACGTGACCATCAATTCCAACGAAATCCTGGAAGCGCTGCACGAACCGCTGCAGGGTATCGTCAGTGCGGTGAAGTCGGCGCTCGAACAGACCCCGCCGGAACTGTGCTCCGACGTCGCCGAGCGCGGCATCGTGCTTACCGGCGGTGGCGCGCTGTTGCGCGATCTGGACCGTCTCATTTCCGAGGAAACCGGCTTGCACGTGCACGTGGCGGACGATCCGCTCACCTGCGTCGCGCGTGGCGGTGGCCGGGCACTGGAACTGATCGACCAGCACGGCAGCGATTTCTTCGCGCAGGAATAATCGGAGTTTCGTCACGACGTGCGGCGCGAGCGTTTATCATTGCGCCGAGTTGTCCGTGCGTAACCCGATTCCTCTTTTTCCGGCTTTTCCGTGGCGCTAGCTAGCAACGAAACCGCACCGCTTTTCTCGCCGGGCACGTCGAGCACGTTGCGGCTGATCGCGTATCTGGCCGTGACGATCGTGCTGATGGTGACGGACCACCGCAACGAATACCTGACACGCATCCGCTGGGGACTGAGCGCGGCGGTCGAACCGATGTACCGCATTGCCGCGTGGCCGTCGCAAGTGGCGCGCAAGGCGAGCCTCGCGCTCACCGATCGTGAAGAACTCACGCGACGCAACGAAGACCTGAGCCAGCAACTGCTGCTCGCGCAAGCACGGCTGAACCGTTTGACCGAACTGAAAGACGAAAATCAGCGCCTGCAGGAGCTGCTCGACGTGCAGCGCAGTCTTGGCCTCGGCGTGCAGTTGGCGAAGATCATCGATGTCGACACCGATCCGGCGCGCCATCGCATCATCATCAATGCCGGCGAGCGACAGAACGTACAGATCGGTCAAGCCGTACTCGATGCGCACGGCGTCATGGGACAGATCGTCGAGGTGTTGCCGAATACCTCCACGGTGCTGCTCATCACCGATGCCTCGCATGCGTTGCCGGTGACGATCGAACGAACCGGCATGCGCGTGATCGCGCGCGGCAGCGGCGCGCTCGACAAACTCGAGTTGCCGAACGTGCCGATCAGCGCCGACGTGAAAGTGGGCGACAAACTGATCACATCGGGTTTGGGCGGACATTTTCCGTCGGGATTTCCGGTCGGCGAAATCCGCTCGATCAGCAACGACGCCAGCGGCATGTTTTCCGCCGCCGATGCGAAGCCGACCGCCGCACTCGATCGCAGCGGTGAAGTGCTGATTCTGCAACCGCTGCCGGATCCGATCGGCCCACCCGCGCCGGTATCTGCGGAAGGACCGCCGGCGAATCTCGTGCAACCCGCGCAAGCGGCGAACCCATGAACCGCGCGCGCGCCAACGCGTGGTTGTTCTGGGGCAGCATCCTGCTGTGTTATCTGCTGCAACTCATGCCGCTGCCGCAGGCGTTGCTGCCGATGAAGCCGTACTGGATGGCGTTGGTGCTTGCCTACTGGGCGCTGGAATCGCCGGAGCGCGTAAGTCTGGGTCTGGCGTTCGTGCTCGGTCTGTTCGGCGACGCGCTCGCGGGCGAACTGCTCGGCGAGCATGCGATGCGGCTTTGTATACTTTGCTTCATCCTGCTGCGTTTTCGTTCGCGTCTGCGATTTTTTCCGATGTGGCAGCAAACGCTGGCCGTGTTCGCGCTGCTGATGAACGATCGCATCGTACTGCTCATGGTGCGCGCCTGCGCCGGTGATCCCGCGCCCGCGCCGACGTTCTGGATCGAACCTTTCACCGGCGCGGTCGCGTGGCCGTGGATGTTTCTGTTGCTCGACGACCTGCGCGCGCGCGTGCGCGCCAGCGACGCGTAACGTGCCATCGTGAGCCGGAATCTCGACAGCAATCCGCGTAACCGCATCCGCGACGTACAACGCGAAGCGACGGCGTTTCGCACGCGCGCGATCGTCGGATTCCTCATCATCTTCATTTGCCTTGGCATCCTTGCGACGCGATTCGCGTTCCTGCAGGTGAACCGTCATGACGAATTCAGCGCGCGATCCGATCAGAACCGCATTTCCATCCGCAGCATTCCGCCGACGCGCGGGCTCATCTACGACCGCAACGGCGTGCCGCTCGCGGAAAACACGGCGGCATTTCGGCTGGAAGTCGTACCTGACGATGTCAAAGACATGCGCAAAACGCTCGGCGAACTCGGCGATGTGATCGCGATTTCGGACGACGACATCGAACGCTTCGACGCACTGCGCAAAACCAAGCATTCGTTCGACAGCATCATCCTGCGCTTCAAATTGTCGGAGGACGAAATCGCGCGTTTCTCCACGCAACGGTGGCGTTTTCCAGGCGTCGATGTGGTGCCGTATCTCACACGCGCGTATCCGCTCGGCGAAGAATTCGCGCACGTGGTGGGTTACGTTGGCCGCATCGATATCAACGACGCACAAACGCTCGATGCCGCGCGCTACGACGGCACCACGCACATCGGCAAGACGGGCATCGAACGCAAGTACGAAGACGAATTGCATGGCGAACCGGGCTTCGAGGAAGTCGAGGTCAACGTCAACAAAAAAGAAATCCGGAAGATTCGCCGCGTGCCGCCGACACCGGGCAAGAATCTTTATCTGACGATCGATGCGCGTTTGCAAAAAGCAACCGAAGACGCATTCGAAGGGCGCGCGGGATCCGCGGTGGCCATCGATCCGCGCAATGGCGAAGTACTCGCGATGGTGAGCGTGCCGAGCTTCGATCCCAATCTTTTCGTCAACGGCATCGGACGCGTGGATTACGCGACGCTGCTGAACGCGCCGGAGCGTCCGCTGCTCAACCGCGCGATTTCCGCGAACTACACACCCGGTTCGACGGTGAAGCCGTATCTCGGTCTTGGCGGCCTGGAGCTCGGCTTGCGCAAACCGTCCGATACCGTGCTGTCGGTCGGCGAATTTTTCATTCCCGGACAGTCGCGCGGTTATCGCGACGACAAAAAAGGCGGTCACGGCCGCGTCGATCTGGTGCAGGCGATCGCGCAATCGGTCAATACGTATTTTTATTCGCTCGCTTACGACATGCGCATCGATCGCTTTTCGGATTGGATGGGAAAATTCGGTTTCGGTCGGCCGACGGGCATTGATCTGATCGGTGAAACTTCCGGCGTGCTTCCCTCGCAGCAGTGGAAGCGCGCGCGCATGAATCAGCCGTTTTATCCGGGTGAAACCGTGATCGCCGGCATCGGACAGGGCTATTGGGTCATCACGCCGATCCAGCTTGCCGTCGCCGACGCGATGATGGCCGCGCGCGGCGTGCGGCATGCGCCGCATCTGCTGCGTGCCGTCCAAAGCGGCATCAACACGGAAGCCGAACTCATTCCTTTAGCGCCGGCATCGCCGAGCATCATTCGCAATCCCGAAAACTGGGAACCGGTGCTGCAAGGGATGATCGCCGTCGTCAACGGCGGCGGCACGGCGCACGATCTCGGCAAGGGTTTCCCGTATGTGATCGCCGGCAAGACCGGCACCGCCGAACGCTATTCGCGCACCGATGAGACGTGGACGAACATCCTGAGCGTCGCCGTCGAACGCCATCAGGTTTTCTTCGAAGCCTTCACGCCAGCCGACGACGCGCGCATCGCCGCGGTGGCCGCGCTCGAGGCCGGTCACACCGGTGCGAGCGACGCCGCTCCGATCGTGCGCAAGGCGCTCGACGAGTGGCTCAAGGACGACGACGACAAAGGCGCGCCGGACAAAGGTGTCGTGGCGAAATGAGCGCGCAGATTGCCTGGCGCGTACGGTCGTGGCTGATGCGCAGCATCCGCGAACCGTTTCTCGATCCGTATCTGCTGGGCGCGTTGACGTTGCTGGCCGTCGTCGGATTGACGACGTTGTACAGCGCGAGCGATCTCGATCGGCATCTCGTGTTCGGTCAAGCGATACGATTCCTGCTCGGCGGTGTGCTGATGCTGTTGATCGCGCGCGTGCCGCCGCAACTCTGGCGGAACTGGACGCCGTGGCTATATCTGGCGAGTCTGGTGCTGCTCATCGCCGTCGCGGTGCTCGGTCAGGGACGCGGCGCGAATCGCTGGCTCAACCTTGGCGTCATGCGGTTTCAGCCATCGGAATTGGTCAAGCTGACGTTGCCGATGATGGTCGCGTGGTTCCTGCATTCGCGCGAATTGCCGCCGCGCTGGATCACGCTGGTGATGGTGGTGGTGTTGATCGCCGTGCCGGCGGCATTGATTGCGAAACAACCCGATCTCGGCACCGCGTTGCTGGTCGCGGCGAGCGGGGTGTTCGCGGTTTTCCTCGCCGGTCTCGCGTGGTGGCGCATCGCGCTCGTTCTCGCAGCGGGCGCAGCTGCCGCGCCGCTCGCCTGGCACTTCATGCACGAATACCAGCGAAACCGTTTGCGCATGTTTCTCGATCCGGAATCCGATCCGCTCGGCAACGGATGGCACATCATCCAGTCCGAAATCGCGGTCGGTTCCGGAGGCTGGTTCGGCAAGGGTTGGCATCACGGCACGCAGTCGCAACTGGAATTTCTGCCCGAGCACAACACGGATTTCATCTTCGCCGTGTTCTCGGAGGAATGGGGATTGATCGGCATTCTGTGTCTGCTCGCGCTGTACCTGTTCATCGTCGGTCGCGGGCTGATGATCGCGGCGAATGCGCGCGACGTTTATTCGCGCCTGCTCGCCGGGTCGATCAGCATGGCGTTTTTCGTTTACGTGATGGTCAACGGGGGCATGATCACCGGGCTACTGCCCGTGGTCGGCGTTCCGTTGCCGCTGGTGAGTTACGGCGGCACATCCGCCGTGTCGCTGCTGGCGGGTTTCGGCATGCTCATGTCGATTCACGCCCACCGTAAGCTTTCGTCAAGGTAGCGATGATGCCGATCATGCTACGCTTGAATTCGTCCCGTCGGCAGCGCCGGTTTGCGATGCAGAAGTTTGCATTTTTTACTTTTAGCATTTGTGCATTTGTAGACTTCGCCGCAGCGCAACCTGCGGTGCGGGCGCCCCTCCCCGATCCGGAAATCGTCGTCGCCGACGAACAAAAGTTCGCCGACACGCTCGCCGCGCGCAGCGCATTGAAGGCCAGCGACATCATGACCACGCTGGCCAGGGCGAAATACCAGCAGAGCGTGATCGACGCGATGACGCGGCCGGCGGAATCCAAACCGTGGAAGGATTACCGGCCGATTTTCGTCAACGAGCGTCGCATCAACGACGGCATCGCGTTCTATCGTGACAATCGCGAATTGCTCGAGCGCGTCGAGACGAGTTTCGGCGTGCCGGCGCCGATCATCGTCGCCATCCTCGGCGTGGAAACGAACTACGGCCACACACCGACGCGCTATCGCGTGCTCGACGCGTTGACTACGCTCGCGTTCTACTATCCGCCGCGCGCCGATTTCTTCAAGAGCGAACTGGCGCAACTGTTTTTACTGCACAGCGATAGTTTTCCGTACGACATAGAAAACCTGATGGGCTCGTACGCCGGCGCGATGGGCTGGGGACAGTTCATGCCGTCGAGCATCGCGCAGTTCGCGCGCGACGGCGATGGCGACGGCAAGATCGATCTGTGGAATTCGCTGCCCGATGTTTGCCAGAGCGTGGCGAATTATTTCGTCGCGCACGGTTGGGAAAAGGATGGGCCGATCGCGCTGCCGGCGACGGTGGCCGAAAATGCGCGCAAGATCGAGCCATCCGGACTTGCGCCAGTCTATCCGCTGCAGCAGTTGCGGGAATGGGGTTACACGATCGCCGACAGGAAACTCGATCCGATGCGTCCGGCGACATTGCTTGAAGTCGAAGGCGCGAACGGTCCGGAATACTGGATCGTGTTCGAGAATTTCTACGTGATTTCGCGTTACAACAAAAGTCCGCTGTACAGCCTCGCGGCGTTTCAGTTGAGCCAGGCGATCGGTGCGGCGACGTCGGGTCAATGAGGATTCGGGTTGCCGTCGCGTGCGTGCTATTGACGTCGCTCGCGGGCTGTTTCCATCACACGCCGACGACGCGGCCATCGACCGCGCCGGTATCGCAAGCACCGTCGCCGCCCAAACGGTCGACACCGCAGCCGGGACGCTACGCCGACGCAAACGATTCGACACCGAGCGGTCCGCCCCCCGATCTGAGCAAGATTCCCGAACCGGTGCCGAAGAACGAACCGAAGTCGCAATTCGGGAACAAGTCGCCGTACGACGTGCTCGGCGAAACGTACAAAGTGCTGCCCTCGTGTAGCGGCTACGTCGAGCGCGGACTCGCGTCGTGGTACGGCAACAAATTCCACGGTTACATGACGTCGAATTTCGAGAAGTACGACATGTACGCCTATACCGCGGCGAACAAAACGTTGCCGCTGCCGTGCTATGTGCGCGTGACCAATCTGGAAAACGGCAAGAGTGCCATCGTGCGCGTCAACGACCGCGGCCCGTTCGCGCCGAATCG
The DNA here is from genome assembly GCA_964658115.1 of uncultured Rudaea sp. Taxonomy (GTDB): domain Bacteria; phylum Pseudomonadota; class Gammaproteobacteria; order Xanthomonadales; family Rhodanobacteraceae; genus Rudaea. The sequence goes on from CAZZYA010000041.1 coordinate 8,053, forward strand.
CATCGTCGATCTGTCGTATGTAGCGGCGGTGAAACTCGGCGTGTGGCCGAAAGGCACGGCGATGGTCGAGGTACGCAGTATCGATCCGGATCATCCTGAAAAGAATCAGCCCGATCCGAAACACGACGCCACGCGCGCGACGGCGGTCTCAGGAGCGCCACAAAAAACGCCGAAACCGACGCTATATCTGCAAGTCGGTGCGTTCTCCGATGCGGCCAACGCGGAGCGCGCCGCCAACCAGGTGCGTGCGGCGAAACTCGGCGACGTGCGAATTGTCGAATCGATGGTCAACGGCAAGTCGCTGCGACGCGTACGCCTCGGGCCGCTGCGCGATGCGGACGAAGCCGATCGCCTCGCGCCGAAGTTGCGCAGTCTCGGTCTGGGCGAGCCGCGTGTGGCCGTGGATTAAGTCGCTCTCGATTAGAATGCGTGTTGGAAACTCTCAGCTTCAAAGAACTGGATCACTGATGAATCTTTTGTCTCGTCTCGCACTCGTTGGATTGTTGTCGCTTTCAGTCGCCGCTCCTGCTTTCGCCAAAACGCACGCAAGGTCGAAACCGCAACAGCAGACCGACACATCGCAGCAGCAAGCAACGCCCGCGCAAACAACCCCTGCAGCGGCACCGACGAACCCCGATCTGCCGACGCTCAACGCGATGCCGAAAGCGGGTCCGGGCGCGCTGAATGTGCCGGTTCCCCCGCCGCCGCAGCTCGATGCGAAAAGCTGGGTGCTCATGGACTACGAGACAGGACAAATCCTCGCATCGGCGAACGATAGCGATCGCGTCGAACCGGCATCGATCACGAAGGTGATGACCGCTTACGTCGTCTCGGCGGAACTCGCGGCCGGCAAGATCAAGATGGACGATCAAGTGTTCATCAGCGAAAACGCCTGGCGCGGCGGCGGCGCGGGCACGGATGGATCGACCACATTCCTCGCCGTGAATTCGAAGGTCGCGCTGAAAGATTTGCTGTACGGGATGATCATCCAGTCGGGCAACGACGCGGCGATCGCGCTCGCCGAACACGTCGCCGGATCCGAGCAGACGTTCGCGGAACTCATGAATCAGTACGCACAAAAGCTCGGCATGACCGGCACGCATTACGTCAACGCGTCGGGCCTGCCGGATCCGAATCATTATTCGACCGCGCATGACATCGCCCTGCTTGCGCGCGCGACGATCCACGACTATCCGGACGACTACAAGATTTACGCGATCAAAGAATTCGAATGGAACGGGATCACGCAGCACAACCGCAACACGCTGCTGTGGCGCGATCCGTCCGTCGATGGCATCAAGACCGGTCACACCAAGGAAGCGGGCTTCTGTCTGACCACGTCGGCCAAGCGCGGCGATCAGCGCCTCGTCGCCGTCGTGATGGGCGTGGCCAGCGACAAGCAACGCGCCGACGACAACCAGACGTTGCTGAACTACGGTTTCCGTTTTTTCGAGACGCACAAGTTGTACGACGCGAACAAACCGCTGGCGACGCCTGAATTGTGGAAGGGCGCGCAGAACACGATGCCGGTCGGCGTTGCGGACGACGTCATCGTGACCGTGCCGCGCGGACGTTACAACGATCTGAAGGCGACGATGGAAATGCCGGGCCGCCTGATTGCGCCGTTCCAGAAAGGCCAGAAAATCGGCGCCGTGAAAGTCGCGCTCGACGGCAAGCCGCTCGTCGAGCGCCCGCTGGTTTCGCTTGACGACGAAGCCGAAGCCGGTTTCTGGGGGCGCATGTCCGACGGCATCATGCTATGGTGGAAAGGCGACGCCAAGAGTGACGTATCGGCACTTCCAAACACGAAATGAAATCGCTCGACGACCTGCAACCGCAGAAACCGGACCAGGGTTTCCAATTCCCCGGCGCCTTCGAAATCACCGCCATCGGAAAAGCCGGCGCGGGACTCGAAGAGAGAGTTCCCGAAATCATCGTCGGGATAGGGCTCGCGGTCATGAACGGCAGCGAGCGCGTACGGCCTTCCAGCGAAGGGCGTTATGTGTCGATAAGCGTGACGTTCACGTGTCCGTCGCGCGAGAAATATGAAGCTGCGCACGCGGCACTGCGCGCCGATCCCGATATTCGCTGGACGCTTTGACGCTTATTCGTCGTAAATCGCCACGCCGCGCTTGATATTTCAACCTCTGGGCAGCATCAACCGGTTCTCGTCTCGGAAATATGGATGTCGGCTTCGTCTGCTCCCATGAACTTGATCGTCCGCCGCTTTGCGGACGTGCGTCCGTACGAGCCGACGTGGCGCGCGATGCAGGCGTTCACGGACTCACGCGATGAATCGACGCCGGACGAACTGTGGGTGCTGCAGCACGAGCCCGTCTTCACACTCGGCCAGGCCGGAAAGTGGGAACACGTATTGATGCCGGGAAAAATTCCCGTGGTTCCCGTCGATCGCGGCGGTCAGGTGACGTATCACGGACCGGGCCAGATCGTGGCTTATCCGCTGATCGACATCCGCCGCGCAAAGATCGGCGTGCGCGAATTCGTGAATCGGATCGAGCAGTCGATCATCGATACATTGGACACGTGGAACATCGTGGCCGTGCGCAAGGACGGCGCGCCCGGTGTTTACGTCGACGGCGCGAAAGTCGCCGCGCTGGGACTGCGTGTCCGGCGCGGCTGCACATTCCATGGACTGGCCTTCAATGTGAACATGGATCTGGAACCGTTCCACCGCATAAACCCCTGCGGTTTTCAGGGTCTGCGGGTCACGCAGGTGATGGATTTGGGGGGACCGTCATCCCTCGCGGAGGTGGCAGACATCCTGACCGGTCATTTGGCTCGCCAGCTCGAAATGACGCCTGAATTTTTGCCGGAATCGGTGACTTCCGACGCTGGTCACGCCGCGCAGCCTGCGATAGCCTGACGCCATGAGTTCCGTACCCGAGAAAATGATTCCGATCGCCGTAGTCGAACCGGCTCACGTCGGTGCGAATCAGCCCGGCGTGAAACAGCTCGGCGAAAACAAGATCGCGCGCAATCGCGCCGGATTCGACAGCGATGTGCCGATCCTGCGCAAACCGAACTGGATTCGCGTGCGCATTCCTGCCGGCAATGCGGTCGCGAAACTCAAATCGAAACTGCGCGCGAATCGATTAGTGACGGTTTGCGAAGAGGCTTCGTGTCCGAACATCCACGAGTGCTTCGGCAAGGGCACCGCGACGTTCATGATTCTCGGCGAAGTCTGCACGCGGCGCTGTTCGTTCTGCGATGTCGCGCATGGCCGTCCAAAACCGCCGGACGCCGACGAGCCGCGTCATCTCGCCGAAACGATTCGCGACATGGGTTTGCGTTACGTCGTCATCACGTCGGTGGATCGCGATGATCTGCGCGACGGCGGCGCCAGCCATTTCGCCGAATCCATCCGCGAAGTGCGCAAGGAAAGTCCGACCATCAAGATCGAAATCCTCACGCCGGATTTCCGCGGCAAAGGCCGCATGGAACGCGCGCTCGAACAACTCGCACTGTCGCCGCCGGATGTGTTCAACCACAATCTCGAAACGGTGCGCGAGCTGTATCCGAACGTGCGGCCCGGCGCGGACTACGATTGGTCGCTCGATCTTTTACAAAAATTCAAGGAACAACACCCGGCGATTCCGACCAAATCCGGCATCATGCTGGGGCTGGGAGAAACGCTCGAACAAGTACACGGCGCATTGAACGATTTGCGCTCGCACAAGGTCGATATGGTAACGATCGGCCAGTATCTGCAGCCTACCGCGCACCATCATCCGGTGTTGCGCTACTGGACTCCGGAAGAATTCAACGCATTGGCAGACTACGGCCACGCGCTGGGCTTCGAGCATGTTGCGTCGGGACCGCTGGTACGTTCTTCGTACCACGCCGACCAGATGGCGCACGAAGCCGGGTACGTGTCCGGCAGTGACATAAGGTGACTATGAAAACTCGCGCGCTGTTCTCGTTCAACACTCGTCGGCTGAGCACGTTCTCAGCGGCGCTTTTCCTCGCTCTCGCCGCGTCGGGCTTCGCCGCGCCGGCCAAGCAGGACACCATGCTCCTCAAGCCGACGCAGGAACAGGCGCAGGCAGCGATCGAGGCGGCCAACATCCTCACGCACTTCCATTACAAGGCCGAACCGTTCGACGCGAAAATGTCGGCGCAGGTGTTCGATCGCTATTTCGATTCGCTGGATGCCGACCGTCTCTTCTTCACGCAATCGGACATCGATAAATTCAAGGACGATCGCGACAAGCTCGGCGACAACATCATGGGCCAGGATCTCGCCCTGCCGTTCGCCGTTTTCAATTTGTACGAACAGCGCGTCTCCGAACGCACCGCGTATGCGCGCGAGCAACTGAAGAAAAATTTCGATTTCACCAAGGACGAGAGCTACAACTTCCAGCGCGAGAAAGCGCCGTGGCCGAAAACGCAGGCTGAACTCGACGATCTGTGGCGCCAGCGCGTCAAGAACGATTGGCTTCGCCTCAAGCTCGCCGGCAAGAAAGATGCGAACATCCGCACCGTGCTCGACAAGCGTTACGCGACATATCTCGATCGTATCCACCAGCTCAACAGCGAAGACGTTTTCCAGACGTTCATGAACGCCTACGCGATGTCGATCGATCCGCACACGAATTATCTCGGCCCACGCGCCAGCGAAAATTTCGACATTTCGATGCGCCTGTCGCTCGAAGGCATCGGCGCGGTACTCACGCGCGACGACGATTACACGGCGATCCGCGAAATCGTGCCGGGCGGACCGGCGGCGTTGTCGGGCAAGTTCAAAGTCGGCGATCGCATCGTCGGCGTCGGCCAGGGCGATTCCGGTCAAGTAACCGACGTGGTCGGCTGGCGTCTCGACGACGTGGTCGATCTCATTCGCGGACAGAAGGACACGACGGTTCGTCTTGAAGTGCTGCCCGCCGATTCGGGTCCGGACGGCAAGCATCAGAACATCGCGCTCGTTCGCAAAAAAGTGAGCATCGAAGAACAAGCCGCGAAGAGTTCGGTGATCGACATCAAGAACGGCGCGACGGCGCACAAGATCGGCGTGATTTCGCTGCCGACCTTTTACGAAGATTTCGATGCGCGTCGCCGCGGCGACAAGGATTACAAGAGCGCCACGCGCGATGTCGCCAAGCAGATCGCCGATCTGAAAAAACAGAACGTCGACGGCATCCTTGTCGATCTGCGAAACAACGGCGGCGGTTCGCTGTCCGAAGCGATCGATCTGACCGGCCTTTTCGTCGGCAAGGGTCCGGTGGTGCAGGTGCGCAACGCCAGCGGCCGCATCGAGGAAGGTCGCAACCTGCGCACGGAAATGGCGTGGGACGGTCCGCTCGCGGTCGTCGTCAATCGCAATTCGGCGTCGGCGTCGGAGATTTTCGCCGCGGCGATTCAGGACTACGGTCGCGGCCTCATCATCGGCGAACCGACCTACGGCAAAGGCACGGTGCAAAATCTCGTCGATCTCGATCAGCTCAAGCAGAACGAAAAACCGACGCTGGGCGAATTGAAGATGACGATCCAGCAATTCTTCCGCGTCGACGGCGGCTCGACACAGTTGCGCGGCGTATCGCCGGACATCGCGTTCCCGATCACCGCCGATTTCGACCAGAACGGCGAACAGATCAACGAAAACGCGCTGGCGTGGTCGTCGATTCGCCCGGCCAGTTATGCGCCGACGTCGGATCTCAAATCCATCGTTCCGACGCTGGTGCAAATGCATACCGAGCGCGCGACGACCGATCAGGCATGGCAGGCGTTCCAGGCCGACGTGGCCGACTATCGCAAGCTGCGCAAGGACAATTCGATCTCGCTCAACGAACAGGTGCGCCGCCAGGAACGCGAAGATCAGGATCAGAAATGCCACGAACGGCATCCAGACCGCAGTTGCGGCAACAACGCAGTTGCGTCTGCGGATAAAGCTGACAGCGGCAAAAAAGCGATCGATACGAAGGCAGATAAAAACCAGCCCGCCACGCCCGATAAGGACGCTGACATGAAGCCCCAAAGCGTCGCCAAATCGGCGGACAAGGATTCGTCGACGCCCACCGGCGAGGATTCGCGTCAAGACGATGGCCTACAGGCGGACGAACGCAGCTTGCAAGCGGAACTGGCGCAGGAAAAGAAACGCAAGGACGAGAAAGACGTCGTGCTCGACGAAGCGGCGCACATTCTCGCCGATGAAGTGGATCTGATCCGCAACGACACGAAGATCGCCACGCGCGTGTTGCCGCACCAGTCGCTGCACGCCATCGACTAAACGAAAGCCCGCCGCCGCGATTTGGGCTAATCGCGGCGACGGTACCCTTTCACGCGTTTCGGCCCGTCGCGTCCTGCGGCGATCCGTAACGCGCCCTGATCAATGCAAACAACGTGCGCAAACCTTGCGCTTCCCCGCCAGCGGGCCTTCCCGGCCGATCGGCGTCATTCCACGCGTACGTATCCAGATGCATCCATGGCGTCGTGGCGGGCACAAAACGCTGCAGGAACAGCGCCGCCGTGATCGCGCCGGCCAGCCGCGAAGCGCCGGCATTGACCGTGTCGGCGATGCGCGAATCGAGCATGCTCAGATACGGCGCCCACAGCGGCATGCGCCACATTGGGTCCTGTTCCCGCGCAGCAGCGTCATGCGCTTGCGCTGCAAGTTCGTCGCGATTGGTGAACAGCGCCGGTAAATCTGGGCCCAAACCCACGCGCGCCGCGCCCGTTAGCGTGGCGAAATCGATGATGAGATCGGGTTTTTCTTCGACCGCGTAGGCAAGCGCATCGCACAGCACGAGGCGCCCTTCCGCGTCGGTATTGTCGACTTCGACCGTGATGCCCGCGCGCGTCGTGATGACTTCTCCCGGCCGGTACGCATTGCCGGAAATCGCGTTTTCCACCGCAGGCACCAGCAGCGTGAGGTGCACAGGCAGTTTCGCCTGCATGATCAGTCCGGCCAGCGCGATCGCATGCGCAGCGCCGCCCATGTCTTTCTTCATCCAGCGCATTCCGTCGCTGGTTTTCATATCCAGACCGCCCGTGTCGAAGCACACGCCTTTTCCGATCAGCGTCAGATGCGGATGTTTCGCTTTTCCCCAGCGCAGTTCGACCAATCGCGGATCGCGATGACTTGCGCGGCCGACGGTGTGGATGCTCGGAAAATTCGCTTTGAGTAAATGCGCGCCGACGAATTCGTGGAACGTAGCGCCGTGTTCGCCAGCGAGATGCTTGATCTGCGCCGAAAGATGCTGCGGCCCCATGTCTTCGGTCGGCGTGTTGACCAAATCGCGCACCGTCGTGACGGCGTGGAGCAACGGTTCGACCGCCGTCAATGTCGCGCGGTCGACGAGCAGTGTCGCCGCTTCGCGTGCTGGCTTTTTGTAACGCGTGAATCGGTACGCGCCGACGCCCCAACTGTACGCAGCGAGTTCTGGATCAAGCTTCACACCGTCGTCGGCCAACCGATAGGTGCCGATCGGCAACGTCATCGGCAATGACGAGAGAACGTATCGGTCACTCGAGTCGCCAACGCCGATGAGCACCGCCTGGATATCGCCCTTGCCGTCCGGCACGACCGCGGACTGTCCTGGCGCGCCGCGAAAATTCATCGTCTTCAGCCACGGAACAATGCCTGCGCCGAATCGCTGCGCAACGCGTGTCCACGACGAAGCATCGACCGCAACGATCGGGATCGCCGCCTGCGATCCACGCGCCAACTTGAGTCCAACCATTGAAAACCCCCACGCACCGAAGGTGCGCACTCGCTTCATGCAACGAAGCAGAGACTATGCCAACACCGACAGAGTGTCATCTACGCCAATCGTCGTAGAGAAGCTTCCAGATGATCGGCCAGTTCGCTCAGATCGCGTACGATGAGATCGGGTCTGATCGCGTGCGTCCACGCCGCACCGGTGCGATTGATCCACGCCGTGCGCAAACCAGCCTGGTGCGCGCCAATGACATCGAGCGCGGGATCGTCGCCGACGTGCAGTACGTCGCGCGGATGCAAATTCAGCTTGGTGCAAGCCAGCGTGAAGATGCGGCCGTTGGGTTTTGCCACGCCGCAACCACGCGCGGTGATGGTGTGGCGGAAAAAATGCGCCATGCCGATGCGTTCGAGATCGGCGTTGCCGTTCGTTATGCTGACCAGCGGATATTTTTTCGCGAGCCGTTCCAGCGCGACGAGCGAATCGGGATAGCACTCGATGCGGTTGCGCGCATCGTAAAACGCGGTGAACGCCTGGTCGACGTGCGAGTCGTCATAGCCGTGCGGAAGCAATGCGGCTTGCAGCGACAATTTGCGCTGCTCGGTGAAGTCGTGTGCAAGATGCGGATTTTCACGTGCGATCCGATCTCGCAACGCGCGCATCGCGACGATCGGATACGTTTCGGCGGCGCGCGGGCAGTTCGACTTCAGCCATGCATCGAGCGTTTCCTCGGCGTGCAACATCACCGGTTCGATCGGCCACAGCGTGTCGTCGAGATCGAGCGTGATCGCGCCGATGCGCATGGTTCAGTCGCTGGTGCCGTCGGCTTTGGCGGCGTTGACGCGCGTGGCGCGCTCCTTCGCTTCGATCGCACGTTCGGACGTCGGCGCGACGCGCTGGAGTGCCTGCGCAGTCGCGTTCGGCGCGGACACCGGCGTACCGGTACTCGCTACGGCCACGGCTGTCGACAAAGTCGTACCGAAAACGCGTTCGTTGACGAAGGCGATGCGCGCGTCCTGCTTGCCGATCAGTTCGGGAACATCACCGTACGGGACAAGGCCGTGCTTGCGCAGGATGTCGCGCCCTTGATCGCTGCCGGCGAAGGCGACGAATTTGGAAACTTCTTCATGCTTCGGCGCATCGTCGCGCGAGGCGAGATACAGCGCGGAGTACAGCGGATACGAACCATCCGATATCGACGCGTTCGACGCACGCACGCCTTCGACCCCAAGCATTTTTATTTTCGGATTGCTGATCACGCCGGAGTAGGTGCTGAAGCCGATTCCGTGGGGATCGATGGTGATGCCTTCCTCAAGTTTTTCGACGTTGACGTACAACCGCGGCGCCGACACCTGCTGGTCGCCGAAATGGAACAGGAGCAGGCGCGCGCTGTATTCCACACCATCGAGCGGAGCGGAAATCGAATACAGATTGATACCGCTGTCCGTCCCGCCGAGTTCTTTCCAGTTAGCGATGCGGCCCAGATACAGATCGTGCAGTTGCTTAAGCGTGATGTTCGAAACCGGATTGTCGAACGCAACGATCGGAACCACCGCATCCCACGCGACCGGATAAAAGTTGGTGCCTTTCTCTTCGGCGCGCTCGGTCATCGCCACGCGCGCGGAGCCCGCGACATCCGCGCTGCCGCTGTTCACCGCGTCGAGCGCGGAGATCGTGCTGAACGGCTGCAGCGTGACGGCGCCTTGCTTGCTCGCTTCGTACGCTTTGGCCAGTTCCTTGAGCGCGCGCGTCGTCGAATGATCACCGCGCATGACGATCGATGCGGCCGGCGGAACGACGGGCGCTTTCGCGGCGACTTTCTTCGCGGGCGCCTTGGCCGCCGCGGCTGCGTGAACATCGAGCACGCCGAACAGCACACTCACAACTACAACCAGGCCCAGCACGCGGACCAACGAACGAATCTTCACGAGCGACTTCCCGGCAAACGACACCGAGCGATTATCGCGCACTCGACGCGTCGCGTCGCGTATCGCGTCACATTAATTTTCATCGCAGCGGCAGGAAGAACGCTTCGCGGCCGCGCACCACCGACAGCAGCAACTGCCGAGGTTTGGCCGCGAGCAGTTTTCGAAAGTCAGCTATCCCTGCAACGTCGACGCGGTTGACGCCGATGATGAAGTCGCCGGCTTTCAATCCGTTTTCCGCAGCGCGACTGTCGGCGGCGATCTTATTCACGATGACGCCGCCGGTGCCGATCGCGCGTTTGATGCGTTCGCCCGCATCCGAAATGTCGGCTCCGGCCAGTCGCGGGTCGAGTTTAGCGCCGTCGGTCGTCACGATCGATTCCGCTTTGAGAACGGCGTTCAGCGTCAGCGATTCTCCGCCGCGCAGTACATTCAGCTCGAGCGTCGAACCGATCGGCGCGATGCCCTCGGCATTGTAGAGATCGTTGTCGCTCTGCACCGCACGGCCGTTCACGGCGACGACGACATCGCCGGCCTTCAACCCCGCCGCTTCCGCCGGCGAACCGGTGCCGACCTCGGTGACGACGGCGCCATGTGTCGCGTTCGTCTCCAGCATGCGCGCAAGTTCCGCAGTGAGCGTTTGTGCCTGCGCGCCGAGCGTGCCGTGCTTGACGGTGCCGGTCGCGATGAGCTGTTTCATCACATCGCTGGCGAGATTGACCGGAATCGCGAAACCGATGCCGATGCTGCCGCCGGACGTCGAGAATATCTGCGAGTTGATGCCGATCAGTTCGCCGCGCAGGTTCACGAGCGCGCCGCCGGAATTGCCGGGATTGATCGTCGCATCGGTCTGGATGAAATTCTGGAAGCCGCGCCCACCAAGACCGGTGCGGTTCAAACCCGAGACGATGCCGGAACTCGCCGACTGTCCAACACCGAACGGATTGCCGACGGCGACGACGAAATCGCCGACATGCAGTTGGTTCGAATCGGCGAGCGTCAGTGCGGAAAGATTTTCGGCGGGAATCTGGATCACGGCCACATCCGTATCCGGATCGGTGCCGATCAGTTTCGCCTTGAGTGTGCGTGCGTCGTGCAGCGTGACGGTAATGTCGTCGGCACCATCGACGACATGATTGTTGGTCAGCACGTAGCCTTTTGCGGCGTCGATGACCACGCCGGATCCGAGCGATTGTTCGATGCGTTCGCGCGGCGCATTCTGCATGCCGAAGAACTGCCGGAAGAATGGATCGTCCATGAGCGGGTTGTGAACTTTCACCCGCGTCTTCGAGCTGATGTTGACGACGGCGGGCGTCACCTTTTCCAGCATCGGCGCAAGCGATGGCAATGGCTGCCCATCGACCGCCGCGGGAATGGTGCCGGCATGCCCAGCCAGCGACGTGGCGACTACACCCGCGGTGGTCAGCACAGA
>CAZZYA010000042.1:0-18738 GCA_964658115.1 uncultured Rudaea sp.
TTACCTTGTGAACAGCCGATCACGGAAAGACCGCGATCTCAAGATCGCGGCTTCACCTGCGCCTTTCCGCCAGCCCTCCGCGCGCCTACATTCCCATGGCATGAGCCTCATCGTTTCGCGTCCCGAAGGCCTCTACTGCGAGGCCGGAGATTTCTTCATCGACCCCTGGCGCCCCGTCGCCCGCGCGATCGTCACGCACGGTCACGGCGATCACGCGCGTCACGGTATGGGCGAATATTTCACGACACGCGCCGGCTTGCCGATCCTGCATTGGCGAATTCCCGATCAAACCTACCACGCGTTCGACTATGCGCAGCCGTTCGACATCGGCCGCGCGCGCGTGTCGTTTCATTCCGCCGGACACGTGCTCGGTTCCGCGCAGGTGCGCATCGAAGTGGATGGCGAAGTGTGGGTTGTCTCGGGCGACTATAAACGCCAGCCGGATCCGACATGCGCGCCGTTCGAAGTCGTCCCTTGCGACACGTTCATCACTGAAGCGACGTTCGGTTTGCCGGTCTACCGTTGGCCGCGCACGAGCGATGTCGCACGCGACATCGTCGCGTGGCGCGACGCCTGCGCCGAACGCGGCGAAACGGCCATTCTCTATTGCTATGCACTCGGGAAATCGCAGCGCGTGCTCGCCGAACTCATGGCGTTTACCGATCGCCCGGCCTACACACACGGCGCGATCGAAACAGGGGTGCAGGTCTACCGCGCGGCCGGCGTTGCGATGCTGGCGACGATTCCCGTCGGCGAACAACCGCGCGGAACGGATTTTGTCGGCGAACTCGTCGTCGCACCGCCGTCGGCCGCCGGCAGCACGTGGCTCCGTCGATTCCGCCACGCGCAACATGGATTCGCGTCGGGATGGATGCGCATTCGCGGCAACCGGCGACGGCGGAACGTGGATCGCGGATTCGTGATCTCCGATCACGCCGACTGGCCGGATTTACTGCGCACGATCCGCGAAACCGGTGCGCGTCGCGTGATTGCCACGCACGGCAACACCGATGCGTTGGTGCGCGCACTCAACGAAGAAAACATCCGCACCGAAACATTCAGCACGCAATTTGGCGAGGACGACTGATGCGCCGCTTCGCCGCGCTGTATCGCGAACTCGACCAAAGCACGGGCACGCTCGACAAACGCGGCGCGCTCGCCGCGTATTTCCGCGCTGCGCAACCGGCCGATGCGGCGTGGGCATTGCGTTTGTTGTCGGGCGGAAAGATCGGCGGTGCGAAAGCACGCATCGCGTCGTCGGGCGAACTGCGCGAATGGATTGCCGACGCGAGCGGCGATGCCGGATGGCTCATCGACGAAAGTTACTCGCACGTCGGCGATCTGGCCGAAACGCTGACGTTGCTGCTCGACGATCCCGAAACGGAATCTTCGGATGCAACGTTGTCGGAATGGATCGAGAAACGCTTGCTGCCCGTCGCCAATGCCGACCCGGTTCGTCGCCGCGCCGTCATCGTCGACGCGTGGCGCACGTTGCCATTCGATCAGCGCCTGATATTCAACAAATTGCTGACCGGCGCGTTGCGCGTCGGCGTGTCGCAGCGCCTCGTGCAACAAGCGCTCGCGGAAATCAGTGGCGTGGAAATCGCGCGCATCGCCCAGCGCATGCTCGGCGACTGGCCGCCGACCGCGACGTTTTACGCCGCGCTGCTGTCGCAGGAAGGCACGGGAGAGGACAGCGGGCACCCATTTCCTTTCTTTCTTGCATCGCAGATCGACGACCCCGAATCGCTCGGCGATATCGCCGACTGGATTCTCGAATGGAAATGGGACGGCATCCGTTTGCAATTGATCCGGCGCGGCGATCGCATCGCGTTGTGGTCGCGCGGCGAAGAACGGCTCGACGGTCGGTTCCCGGAAATCGAAAGCAGCGCGGCGCGACTGCGGCATGACGCCGTCATCGACGGCGAACTGCTCGCCTGGCGCGACGGCGATGCGCCGATGCCGTTCGCCGCGCTGCAGACCCGCATCCAGCGCAAGAAGCCCGGTCCGAAATCGCTGCACGACGCGCCGGTGCGCATGCTCGCGTACGATCTTCTCGAACTCGACGGCGAGGATCTGCGCGAACGTCCGCTGCACGAACGCCGCGATAAATTGCGCGCGCTGCTCGACGCGCATTCCGATCCGCGCATCGTACTTTCGCCCGATCTCTACGTCGCCGGTTGGTCCGTCGCGCGCGCGTTACGCGCGACTGCACGCGAACGCGGTGTCGAAGGAATCATGCTCAAGCGCCGCGCGTCGGCGTATCAACTCGGGCGCAAGCGCGGCGACTGGTGGAAGTGGAAAATCGATCCGCTCACAATCGACGCCGTATTGATTTACGCGCAAGCCGGTCACGGACGACGCAGCACGTTGTTTACCGACTACACCTTCGCGGTGTGGCAGGACGAGCAACTCGTGCCCGTCGCCAAGGCGTATTCGGGACTCGACGACAAGGAAATCCTTGCGCTCGATCGCTGGATCCGCGCGCACACGCTTGAGAAATTCGGGCCGGTGCGATCAGTCGAGCCACATCATGTTTTCGAACTCGGCTTCGAGGCGGTGAACAAATCCACGCGGCACAAATCCGGCATCGCCGTGCGCTTTCCGCGCATCTTGCGCTGGCGACACGACAAGCCGTTCGCGGAAGCCGATCGTCTTGACACACTCAAGGCGCTGGCGCGATGAGTACGGTCGAGCAACCGTTGCTCGACTGGTTCGCGAGACGAACGTGGACTGTCGCGCCCTTCCAACGTGAGGTGTGGCAACGTTTCTTGCGCGGCGAATCGGGTTTGCTGCACACGCCGACCGGCAGCGGAAAAACCCTGGCCGCATTCGGTGGTCCGTTGTTACGGGCTTTGCAATCGCCCGCGCCGCCACGCGCGAAGGGCGACCGTTCGACGCAACTCCGCGTATTGTGGATCACACCGTTGCGCGCGCTCGCTGCCGACACGGTGAAATCACTCCGCAGGCCGATCGAAGAACTCGGCATTGCGTGGACCGTCGCGATGCGTACCGGCGACGCGTCCGCGCGCGATCGTCGCCTGTCGAAGCAAGGCCGAGCCGAGGTGGTCGTGATCACGCCGGAATCGCTGGCGTTGATGCTGAGTTATCCGGAATCGAGCGATGTTTTCTCCGCGCTCGATGCGGTCATCGTCGATGAATGGCACGAGTTGATCGGCAACAAACGCGGCGTACTGCTGCAGTTGTGTCTGGCGCGGTTGCGCAAGCTTGCACCGTTGCATCCGTGTTGGGGATTGTCGGCCACGCTCGGCAATCTCGAAGAGGCGCGCGACGTGCTGTTGCCGAATGGTGACGCCGCTATCGTCTCCGGAGCGACGCCGCGCGCGTTCAAGCTCGAAACGCTGGTGCCGTCGGAGACGACGCGGTTTCCGTGGGCGGGGCATCTTGGTCTGTCGCAACTTAAACCTGTGCTCGAACGGCTGCTGAAAGCGAATACGAGCATTGTTTTCACCAACACACGTTCCCAAGCGGAACTGTGGCATCAGGCCCTCGCGGCCGTGTGGCCGGACGCGCCGGAAACGCTGGCGTTGCATCACGGTTCGCTGTCTGCGGAACTGCGCGCGCAAGCCGAGCAGGGCTTGCGCGAAGGGACGGTGCGTTGCGTCGTGTCGACATCGAGTCTCGATCTCGGCGTGGATTTTCCGGCGGTCGATCTCGTGTTTCAGATCGGCAGCCCGAAAGGGATTTCGCGTCTGCTGCAGCGCTCGGGACGCGCCAAACATCGACCCGGAGAGCCGGGTCACATCGTGTGCGTTCCGGCGCACGCGCTCGAACTCGCCGAATACGCCGCGGCGCGCGAGTCCGTCGCGCATGGCGACATCGAGCCGCGTCATCCGCCGAGATTGTGTCTCGACGTGCTCGCGCAACACTGCGTAACCGTCGCGCTCGGCAGCGGGTTCGTCGCCGACGAATTGCTTGCCGAAGTCCGAACGACACACGCGTTCGCGGACTTGAGCGACGACCTGTGGCAGCAGACGGTCGACTTCGTCGTGCAAGGCGGCGCGGCGCTGTCGAACTATCCGGAATATCGAAAAGTCGTTCGCGATGACGAAGGCGTCTATCGCGTTCCGGATCGAACGATCGCGATGCGGCATCGGCTGAGCATTGGAACCATCACGAGCGACGGTGCTATCGAGGTGCGCTTTCTGAAGGGCAAACGTCTCGGTTCGATCGAGGAAGCGTTTCTCAGCCGGTTGCGTCCCGGCGACCGGTTTCAGTTCGCGGGCCGCGCGCTCACGCTGGTGCGTTTGGAAAACATGGCGGCCTATGTCCGCGTCGCGAAAACGGGAAATGGAAGCGTGCCGCGATGGCAGGGCGGACGCATGCCGTTGTCGTCGGAACTCGGCGCGGCGGTCGAACGGTTGTTGTCTCAATCGCGCCAGGCGGGACCCGAGATGATCCACCTCAGGCCCTTACTGCAGACGCAGGCGGAAATGTCCGCGCTGCCGGCGAAACAGAAACTGCTCGTGGAGTGGACGCAGTTTGACGGCAAATGGTATTTGACGGTCTATCCCTTCGCCGGGCGCGCGATCAACGAAGGAATCGCCGCGCTGGTGACGACGCGCTGGGCGCGCCTGATTACCACCACCTTCGCTTACACGGCGAACGATTATGGGTTCATCATCGGGTTGCCGCGTCAGACGTTGATGGACCAAGTGTTGCTGCGCGAGTTGTTGTCGTCGCAAAACCTCATCGAGGATTTGCTCGCGTGCGTCAACGTCGGCGAATTGTCGCGCCGGCAATTTCGCGAAATCGCGCGCATCGCCGGATTGTTACCGCAGTCCCTGCCGGGCAAGAAGCCGCGCAGCGTGCGTCATCTTCAGGCATCGGCAGGGTTGATCTTCGATGTTCTGCAGCGGTTCGATCCGGGTCACGTCTTGCTCTCGCAAGCGCAACGCGAAGTGTTCGAGGCGCAGCTCGATTTTCGCGAACTCTCCGCGACGCTCGCGCGCTGCGCGAAGCACGAAATTCTGTTGACGCAACCGATTTACATAACGCCGCTGGCGTTCCCGTTGTGGGCCGAACGTTGGCGGGCGGAGTGGTCGAACGAAGCGTGGAAAGATCGCGTGGCGTTTTACTCCGAGCAAATGGAGATGCGCTATAGCTGACTTCGTATACACCGACATTGCGGACGAGCGAGTCACCTTGTTTGCCGAGCGCGCGCTGTTCTGGCCGCGCGAAGCCGCGTTGCTCATCGCCGATTTGCATTTGGGCAAGGCCGACACGTTTCGCGCCGCCGGCATCGCGCTGCCGAGCGGTGGAACGCGGCTCGATCTGGATCGAATCAGTGCACTGATCGATCGCACGCGCGCCGCGCGACTGATCGTGCTCGGCGATATGTTGCACGCATCGGCGAAGCCGAAACGCTGGCGCGAAACCTGGGACGCGTGGCGCGAACGTCATAAATCTCTGCGTATCGATGTGATCGCGGGCAACCACGATCGCGCGCTGGCGAATGCGGGACTGGACGTGGTTCATCATCCACGTTCGATCGACGTCTTGCCGTTCATGCTTCGGCATGCGCCGGGTGAAATCGAGGGCGCGCACGTAATGTGCGGGCATGTGCATCCGGTCGTGCGATTGCCGGGAAGTCTGAAACGCTGGCCCGCGTTTGCGATCGGCGATCGCATTACGATCCTGCCAGCGTTTTCCGCCTTTACCGGTGGCGGTGAACTGAGTCCGGCGGGACTTCGGTTAGCAATCTGCAACGGCTCTGAGATCGCGCTTTTAGGCGGATGAGTTTTATCGTGCAGAATACCGGCGCCGCATTTCTGCCCGTGCAAACTGCGTGAATTCTTCGTAAGTTTCTCGCTGAATTCCTGCGCTGAGGGGTTTCCCTGCGCTGGCACGGCTGTTGAAAGTGTGGCGTGCCCGCCGGCGGATATCCGGCGCAATTCAAATCAAGGAGCGATCTCATGTTGCATTACGCGCTGGTTTTTCTTGTTGTGGCTTTGATAGCGGCCGCATTGGGTTTCGGTGGAATCGCCGGCGCCGCTGCGGGTATCGCTAAACTGCTATTCCTCGTATTCATCGTGTTGTTCCTGATTTCACTGATCGCAGGCGGCGTCCGCGGTCGTCGTTTGTAAGTCGGAATAGCGAGCAAACATCCTCCACACCGCGCGGCGAGAACGTCGCGCGGTTTTTCTTTGCCCGTTGGGTCGGCGCGGATCAGCGTGTCGTTGTGGATGTGGCCGAGAAGGCCGACTGACCGGTTTCCAGATTCAGCACCGCGTGCACCAGACTCAGATGCGAAAACGCCTGAGGGAAATTTCCGACCAGCCGGCGATTGGCCGTGTCGTATTCCTCGCTGAGCAGGCCCAGATCGTTGCGTAACGCGAGTAGGCGTTTCAGCAGTGCCTCGCCTTCCGCACGACGGCCTTGCATCAGATACACGTTCGCTAGCCAGAAACTGCAGGGCAGGAAAACGCCTTCGCCGGCCGGCAATCCATCGGCCACCCGTTCGCTGCGATAGCGCTGCACAAAACCATCCGAGAGAAGTTCTTTTTCGATCGCGGCGATCGTGCCGCTCACACGTGGATCGTCGATCGGCAGAAAGCCGGTACGCGGAATGAGCAGCAAGCTCGCGTCGAGTTCCTCCGTGCCGAAACTTTGCACGAACGAATTCTTTTTCGCGCTGAATCCTTGCTCGCAGACCGTGCGATGGATTTCTTCGCGCGCAGCGCGCCACTCCTCGAGCGGCGCCTCGAGTTTGAACTTTTCCGCATCGCGGATGCAGCAGTCGAATGCGAGCCACGCCATGACTTTCGAATGCACGAAATGCTGGCGTCCGCCGCGCACTTCCCAGATGCCATCGTCCGGATCGCGCCAGATGGTCATGAGGTGATTGAGCGCGCCGACTTGCAGATCCCAGGACGATGGCAGATGCACAAGTCCGCCTTCGCGCGCGAGATGCAGCGCGCCCATCATCTCGCCCCACACGTCAAGTTGAAGTTGTCCATACGCGGCATTGCCGACGCGCACCGGCTTCGATCCGTAATATCCGGGCAGCCAGCGCACCTCGCACTCGATCAGCCAACGTTCGCCGGCGATGCCGTACATGATCTGCAGATCTTCCGGCTTACCGGCGAGGCTGCGATGCAACCAGTCCCGCCACGCCTTGGCTTCCTCGTAATATCCCGCGCGCATGAACGACGACAACGTGAGCGTTGCATCGCGAATCCAGCAATAGCGATAGTCCCAGTTGCGCTCGCCGCCGATTTGTTCGGGAAGCGACGTCGTCGGCGATGCGACCATGCCTCCCGTTTCGGCGTACGTCAGCGCCTTCAGCGTGAGCAACGATCGACGCATCGCACCGCCGTACGGGCCATCGCATTTGCAGCGTCCAGCCCATTCGGTCCAGAACGATTCGGTTCTTCGCAGCGCTTCGTCAACGTCGAACGGTTCCGGCGGCGCGAGATGCGATTCGCCGTAGCTCATCACAAAGCTGATGCGCTTGCCTTCCTCGATCGTAAACTCGGCAACCGTGGCGTAGTGTTCGCCGTGCATGGGCACGCTCGAGCGCACCACAATGAGATTCGGACCGGCGATGGCGACGACACCGTCGTCGATCGCCTCGACCCACGGCACCGATGCGCCGTAGTCGAAACGCATGGTCAGCGACATGCGCACTTTCGACACGCCGCGACGTCCTTCCACAATGCGCACGACGGATGATGTCTTACCGCCGGTCGGCATGAAATCGATCAGCGCGAAGGCGCCGCCGTCGTTCTCGAAGCGCGTCTCGAGCACCATCGTGCTGTCGCGATAAGAACGTTCGCTGCGCATGCCGGGTTCGGCCGGACCGATATGCCAGCGGCCGTTGGATTCGTCGCCAAGTAGCGCGGCGAAACAGGCGCCGCTGTCGAAACGCGGCCAGCACAGCCAGTCGAGCGAACCATCACGGCCGATCAGCGCGGCCGTGGTGCAGTCGCCGATGAGTCCGTAATCCTCGATTCGCAGTGGCAGCCGCGACAGCGCGCGATCTGGCTTCGCGCCGGCGGCGGACAAGCCCCCGTCGGCTTCCTGCGTTTTCGATCCATCGCCACTCTCCGCGTTCGATCCTTCGCGTTGCACGTCCATGTCGCCTCGCCGTCGGAGGCGAAATCCTAGGGCCTGCTTTGTTTACGGATCATGAGCGAACACGCTTCTATGCGCGCGTCTGCCGCATCGATCCGGCGATGGCTGCGAGGTGCGCCTCGACATTGGCCCGCGACGGCGCGCCTTTCCACACGACGAGCAGGCCGCCTTCGCCTGGCTGCGACACGTGCACGACTTGGTCCTGCCGCGCCTGTGCCTTACGTTGCCAATGCGCGACGTTGGCCGGATCGGCGCTGGCGACATACACGCCCACGTAGATCGTCTGATTCTGCCGCGTGATGCCTTGCGAAACGAATGTCTCGGTCCGACGCAGCATCAGTAGCGACATCGGTGCGCCATCGACGACGCCGTCGTATGCGGCGGAGAAATGAAAACCGTCCGGCGGATTTTTGTCCGCAAGCGCGGCGATGGGAGAAGCGGCACGCGTGCTGAATTTGCGCGCGGCCAGGAAAGCGCGCAGGCCACGTTCCATGGCGCGACGGCGCTGAAAAAGAAAAAATGGAATGCCGATACCGATCGCGAGGCAGATCCACATGACGAGCGATTGCATATGCATGGCGGGATATCCTCAGTTGATCTTCGTGGCATGTTCACTGCCGAATCCGCCATGCAGCATCGACCAGCGTCCGTCGAGCGAGCCGTCGGCGCCGAGGCTGTACGTAACCAGGCCGCACGTGCTCGCGCCGAATGTCGCCGCGACCACGCCCTCGCGCGTGAAGCCGAAGCCGTGCGAGTCCTGACCGGTGCGCCAGCCGAACGAAAGTTTGTGGTCGTCGCCTTCGCGATTGACGAACAACGCACCGTTGTAGGGCGTGCCGTCGACGTTCCTGCCGGCGACGACATAGTCGCCCGCCACGTCAGTGCCGCCGCTGGTCGATGGCGTTGCGGTTTCGTGGCCGACCGCCGTGCTGTTCCGCATCGCCCAGATACCTTCAAGCGTACCCGCGCCTTCGCGACGGTAGGCAATGGCGCCACAGGCCACGTCGCCGTAGCCGACCACGAGCTGATTGCCGGCGAGGACGCCGACACCGTGCGTCGTTCCGCCGGAATCCCACGTGACGCCGTAAACATCGCCTTTTTGCTCGACGTGCAGCGCGCCGTCATACGGGCGGCCATCCGGATTTTGTCCGTGAATTCGATAGTCGCCCGCGAGGCTGGTGCCAGCGGCGTGGGCGAGGGCGGTCGCGCCGATCGTGGCGAGCGCGGTCAAAAGGTATCTAGACAGCGATTTCATGTGTGATCCCCGAATTGAGCCGGCGGCCCGGCGAGCGCATGGGATTCTGCGTAACCCGGATCGACAATCTCGGACGCGATCCGGACAACTTTCGGACATCACGGGGTGCCACTTATCATGAATTTCAGAATTCGTTCGGTCTAATGCGTGTAAAGTGGTCGGCCTACAATTCGGATATGGATGATCTGACGCATCGCATGGACAAAGCGACCGCTTCCCGCTCCGACGCGCTGGTTTTTTTCGGCGCCTCTGGAGATCTCGCCTACAAGAAGATTTTCCCCGCGCTGCTAGCCATGGTGCGGCAGGACGGTTTCGACTTGCCGATCATCGGCGTGTCGCATTCAGACTGGACCGATAAGCAGCTTATCGATCGCGCACGCGACAGCGTTGAACTGGACGCCAAGCAGCAAAAGACCAAGGTCGACGAAGCCGCGTTCCGAAAACTCGCCAAACAACTAAAGTATGTCAACGGCGATTACAACGACGCGAACACGTACGCGACGCTGAAGAAGACGCTCGGCGCATCGAAACGTCCGTTGCATTATCTCGCGATCCCGCCGGATTTCTTCGGCAAGGTCGCTCAGGGATTGCAAAAGGCCGGCTGCACCGAAAACGCGCGCGTCGTCGTCGAAAAACCGTTCGGTCGCGATCTGCAATCGGCGCGCGAACTCAACCGCATCCTGCACGAGGTGTTTCCGGAAGACGCGATCTTCCGCATCGATCATTACCTCGGCAAGGAACCGGTGCAGAACTTGTTGTACTACCGTTTCGCCAATTCGTTTCTCGAGCCGGTCTGGAACCGCAACTACATCGCGAGCGTGCAGATCACGATGGCGGAAAGTTTCGGCGTCGAGGATCGCGGATCGTTCTACGACGGCGTCGGCGCGATTCGCGACGTGATACAGAATCATCTGTTGCAGATCGTTTCGTTGCTGGCGATGGACTCGCCGGTCGGACACGACGCGGCATCGTTGCGCGCGGAGAAGCTGCGGCTTTTCCGCGCGATGCGGCCGATCGATCCGAAAGATGTCGTGCGCGGCCAATATGCGGGCTATCGTTCCGTTGACGGCGTGGCGAAGAAATCCGATGTCGAAACCTACGCGGCGCTCAGCTTGCACATCGACACATGGCGGTGGGCCGATGTGCCGTTCTACATCCGTGCCGGCAAGAAATTGCCGATCAGCACGACCGAAGTGATCGTCGACATGAAAGTGCCGCCGCTGTCGGTGTTCGACGAAATCGAACCGCCGCAGTCGAACTATTTCCGCTTTCGCCTGAGTCCTGAAGTCGTGATCGCCGAAGGCGCTCGCGTGAAAATTCCGGGCGAGAAAATGACGGGCGAACCGGTCGAACTGATCGCGCGCCATCATCAGCGGCCGGAGAAATCGCCGTACGAGCGCCTGCTCGGCGATGCGATCCGAGGCGATGGTTCATTGTTCAGCGACGACGAAACCGTCGAAGCGGCGTGGGCTGTCGTCGACGACGCGCTCAAGCACGAATCCCCCGTCGAAACTTACAAGCCGGGTACGTGGGGTCCGAAACGCGCGGCGGTGATTTTCGACGACGACGAACGCTGGCACGATCCGGTCGATGAAACGAGCGACCCGGATTGATCAGGTGGGATAAATAAAAATCGAAACGAGGCAACGATGAACCCAACAAAGCAATTGCACGATCTCGGTCAGAGCCTGTGGCTCGACAACATCACGCGCACGATGCTCGACGACGGCACGCTGGCGAAATATATCAACGACTATTCGATTACCGGACTCACCTCGAATCCGAGCATCTTCGACGCGGCAATCGGCGATGGTGATGCCTACGACACGGCGATCAAGCAAAAGAAAGCAGCCGGTCTGGCGGACGAAAAACTCTTCACCGAAATCGCACTGGAAGATTTGCGCCGCGCCGCCGATCTGTTCAAGCCTGTGTTCGAGCAGACCAAACACGTCGATGGTTGGGTATCGATGGAAGTGTCGCCGCTGCTGGCGAGCGACACGAAAGGTTCGATCGAAGCCGCCAAGCAAATCCACGCGCTCGCGCAACGTGAAAACCTGTTCGTGAAAATTCCGGGAACGCCGGAAGGAAATCCCGCGATCGAAGAGGCTATTTTCCTCGGTATTCCGATCAACGTTACGCTGCTGTTTTCGCGCGAACACTATCTCGCGTCGGCCGAGGCTTACATGCGCGGCATCGAGCGGCGCATCGAGAAAGGATTGAGTCCGGTGGTCGGATCGGTCGCGTCGTTGTTCATCAGTCGATGGGACGTGGCGGCCAACAAGCAGTTGCCGGAAAATTTGCAGAACAAACTCGGCATCGCCGTCGGACAAATAACGTATCGCGCATATCGCGACGTGCTCGATTCGCCGCGCTGGAAAAAACTCGCCGCTGCCGGCGCGATGCCGCAACGTCTGCTGTGGGCCAGTACCGGTACGAAAGATCCGAAGGCGCCTGACACGTTATATGTTACCGCGTTCGCGGCGCCGAACACGGTCGACACATTGCCCGATAAAACCATCAAGGCGTTCGCCGATCATGGAAAACTCGATGGCGCGATGGATCGCAACGGCGGCGAAGGCGATGCGACGATCGCGGCCATCGAAAAAGCGGGCGTTGATGTCGCCGCGCTTGCCAAGCAGTTGCAACGAGAAGGCGCTGATGCCTTCGTCAAATCGTGGAAGCAACTGCTACAGCGAATCGCCGACAAATCGTAGAACACGTCACGCAAAGGAATTGCCATGTCCGACAATCTCGATCAACTCTGCATCAACACGCTGCGCTTTCTGTCCGTCGACATGGTGCAGAAAGCCAACAGCGGCCATCCCGGCTTGCCGCTCGACGCGGCGCCGATGGCGTACGTGCTGTGGACAAAGTACCTCAAGCACAATCCGTCGAATCCGCAATGGTTCGATCGCGATCGTTTCGTGCTTTCCGCCGGCCACGGTTCCGCGTTGCTTTACAGCCTGCTGCACATGACCGGTTACGACGTGTCGCTCGACGACATCAAGCAATTCCGTCAGTGGGGCAGCAAAACGCCGGGGCATCCGGAGCGCACGCACACAGCGGGCGTGGAAATCACGACCGGCCCACTCGGGCAGGGTCTCGCTAACGCGGTCGGTTTCGCCATTGCAGAAGCTCATCTCGCCGCGCGATACAACCGCGACGGACACACGATCGTCGATCACCACACCTATGCGATCTGCAGTGACGGCGACCTAATGGAAGGCGTCGCGTCGGAAGCCGCCTCGATCGCCGGACATCTGAAACTCGGCAAGTTGATCTGCTTTTATGACGACAACTTGGTCACGCTGTCGGCCGGCGCCGACATCACCTTCAGCGAGGATCGCGCGAAACGATTCGAAGCGTACGGCTGGCAAACGATCACCGTCGACGATGGAAACGATGTCGCGAAGATCGACGCTGCGATCCAGAAAGCACGCGACGAAACCGGCAAGCCGACGATGATCCTCGTGCGGACACATCTGGGCTACGGTTCGCCGGAACAGGATAGTTTCAAAGCGCACGGTTCGCCGCTCGGCGAAGAAAACGTTAGGAAGACCAAAGAGAAACTCGGCTGGCCGGCGGACAAGACATTCTTCGTTCCCGATGAGGCGCAAAAACATTTTCGCGAGGCCGTCGAGACCGGCAAGAAAGCCGAAACCGAATGGACTGATCGCATCGGTGCCTACAAAAAAGCGTTCGCCGATGAAGCGCAGGAATTCGCTGATCGCCAAGCCGCGATACCGAAGAAAGGATGGGACGCGGACATCGAAATGTTCCCGGCTGACAAAAAAGGCGTGTCGACGCGCGTGGCCGGCGGCAAAATCATGAACGCCATCGCGAAGCACCTGCCGCAACTGATGGGCGGTTCGGCCGATCTCGATCCATCGACGTTCACCAATCTCAAAACGTTCGGCGACTTCAATCCGACGCCGACCGGAAAATACGACGATCAGGGCGGCGACACCGGCGGCTGGAGTTACGCCGGACGCAACATTCACTACGGCGTCCGCGAACATGCGATGGGTTCGATCAGCAACGGCATGGCCGCGCACGGCGGATTCATTCCCTATGGCTCGACGTTCCTGATTTTCTCCGACTACATGCGCCCGGCGATTCGTCTCGCCGCGCTGATGAAACTGCACGTCGTCCACATTTATACACACGACAGTCTCGCACTCGGCGAAGACGGTCCCACGCATCAGCCCGTCGAACAGCTCGCGAGTTTGCGTGCCATCCGTGACCTGATCGTCATCCGCCCGGGCGACGCGAACGAAACGATCGAAGCATGGCGCGTGGCTGTCGAATCGCGCGATCAGCCCGTGCTGCTCGTACTGTCGCGCCAGAACATTCCAACGCTGGATCGCAAACAGTTCGCGAGCGCGGACGGCGTGCGTAAAGGCGCCTATGTCCTGAGCGACGCCAAGGGCAAGAAGCCCGAGTTGATTTTGATTGGAACCGGTTCGGAAGTCGGATTGATCGTGAGCGCCGCCGAAAAATTGCAGGCCGACGGCATCGCTGTGCGCTGCGTATCGATGCCGAGCTGGGAACTGTTCGCGCAGCAATCGCAGAGCTATCGCGACGATGTATTGCCGCCTTCGGTTCCCGCGCGTCTCGCCGTCGAGCTTGGCATCTCGCAAGGCTGGGAACGCTGGATCGGCGCGGGCGGCGACATGCTCGGTGTCGAAAAATACGGCGCATCGGCGCCGGCCGAGGTGCTGCTGGAAAAATACGGATTCACCGTAGACAACGTCGTCGCTCGCGCGAAGAAGTTGCTCAAGAAATAATCGAGGAGAAATGTGATGCAGATTGGCATGGTCGGCCTCGGCCGCATGGGCGCCAACATGGCCGAGCGGCTCGTGCGCGGCGGACATCAAGTCACCGGTTTCGATCCGAACGCGGATGCGCGCAAATCGCTGGAATCGAAAGGCGCGACGACAGCGGATTCGCTGCAGAACCTGGTCAAGGCATTGCCGTCGCCGCGCGTGGTGTGGCTGATGGTGCCGGCCGGGAAAATCACCGACGACACGGTTACCTCGCTGATCGCGATCCTGTCACCCGGCGATTGCGTGATCGACGGCGGCAATTCCAACTACAAGGACACGATTCGCCGCGCCGAAGCAGCGCGCGCCAAGAAAATCGATTTCGTCGATTCCGGTACCAGCGGCGGCATCTGGGGATTGCAGGAAGGCTACAGCATGATGGTGGGCGGTGATGAAGCCGTCGTCGGAAAACTGCAACCGATTTTTGAAACGCTTGCGCCCGCGAAAGACAAAGGATGGGGGCGCGTCGGTCCGATCGGTTCCGGACATTTCACCAAGATGATTCACAACGGCGTCGAGTACGGAATGATGCAGGCCTACGCCGAAGGCTTTTCGATCCTGAAGCACAAAACGGAATTCAATCTCGACCTGCATCAGATCGGCGAGATCTGGCGTTACGGCAGCGTGGTGCGCTCGTGGCTGCTCGATCTTGCGGTTGACGCATTGTCCAAAAATCCACAATTGGACGGTATTGCGCCGTACGTTGCGGATTCCGGCGAAGGTCGCTGGACCGTCGACGCCGCTCTGGAACTCGACGTTCCGGCACCAATCATCACGTTGTCGTTGCTCGAGCGCTTGCGCTCGCGCGACAACGATTCCTTCGTAGACAAGATGCTCGCCGCGCTGCGCAACGAATTCGGCGGGCATCCGATCAAGAAGGAATGATCACGTTGTACACGACAACGTGGAGATTTGCGTCAGGCGCGTAATCGGCAACGTTCCACTCGCGTAGCCTGACTGCGTACTCGTCCACGAGGCCGTTGCGGTATTGCAGTCGGTGAACGTCAACGTCAGCGTTCCCCACACCGCATGCGCGATTTTCGTTTTGTCGAAATTCGGCGCGAAAAATCCGCCACTCGTCGTGTACAGCGCCACGGTTGCCGTGGCGCCATCGATCGTGCCGACTCCGCCGAGCCAAACATTGTTGCCTGCCGCGTCGAATGTGTAGAAGTATACGAGTAGTTGATTGTTGGCGAGCACTTCGACATTGAAGCCTTGCCCCGATTGCGCCGGGTCGTACCACGATCCGCTGATCGCCGGGGAAATGGCGAACGCGGTGTTCGCCGTTGCGTCCGCGGCGACACCGAGTTCGAGATACGTCGTCCAGCCATCCGTATTGCTGCCCGTAACGGTTCCAATCTGAGTCACACCGCCGTCGTCGGAAAACACGAGGTCGGTCGTGAGTGAAACCTGGTCGAGGTTCGACGTGCTGTTGCCGTAAACCGACTGTGCGTAAACGGCGCGACTTTCGGTTTCCGGCATCGCGAGCTGCGTCGTGCGGATCGCTTCAGCGCCATTGGTTGCATCGGCCACGGATGAATAGACTTCTATGTGGATATGTGGCCAACGTCCGGAATAGCAGCCGGGATAAACAGAGGTGAAGTTTACTTCGCCGTTCGCGTCGGTGACTTGCACGCCGCGCAAATAATTTTCGGTCGTTATGCCGTTCGAATACAGGGAATAGCCACCACCCGGATTGCAATGCCAGACGTAGACGGCAAGGCCCGCAACGGCGCCGCACGTGCCCGAGCTGCTGCTGACCACCTTGAGCGCGATCGTGTTCAAGGTTCCCGCAGCCGGATTGCTGCCCGCGCTGCCGAAACTCGAGCGGATGTCCGAACGAACGATGCCGCTTTCGGTGAGCACGTTTGGACCGTTCGTTCCGTCGGCGGGAAAAGGGCCGGAGGTTTCTTCCGGAATCAGAGAACACGCGAACGATCGCGCGGGAACGAGTGCGGCAACACTGGCTACGCCGACGAGGTTTTGCAGAAAGCGCCGTCGTCGCACTACGTGCAGCGTTTCGGAAAGTGTCGCGTGTGTGCTGGAAAGAACGGGCAGCGTGCGCTGGGACATAAAGCCTCCGTGGTTGATGCCCATGCATGCTCGCGGAGGATTGTGCAGACGTGTCGCAGACAATAAGGAGAAACCGAGGAGATGCGCGGAATTTCGCGTTGCGCGCTGTCGAATCAATCCATCGACGTTTCGAATCCGTCCACGAAAATGCGATCGATCACGATGATCGTGCCCCGCATGCCGCTGCTCAGATCGCCATGCTGTTCGCAGTAGTAGCCGAAGGTGCCGAGCGTGTTGAACGGCACGGTGTCTTGCCACGCGTCGCTGCTCGGCGAACGGTTCAGGCTGCAGTCGTCGGAGCACCAGAAGCTGTTGTTGTCGGCGCGAACGTTGTGCACACCGCCGGCATTGCTGAAGGTGATGCGATCATGCTGATAAATCGTGATCGCCGCGGGGGTGAACGTGCGGTCCGGGTTAGCGGTGACGACGTAAGTCGCCGCTTGCGCGCCGACGCCGAACAGCGCTGCGAAAATCGCACTAGACGAAACCCAGATTCGCCGCCGAGAATCGTCCGAGATTCGGGAACACGGTCGCGAGATCGCCGGAAGCGACACCGAACCAGCTCGCCAGCGTGGCCGCGTATTGATCGACGGCGAGCGTCGGGATGATCTGTCCATAACCGGTGTCGTCCGGGTTGTTGTCACTGGCGAGGCTGGGCATGGTGCCGTAAAACCGCTGGCCGCGCACGGCGCCGCCGACGACGAAGTGATGACCACCCCAGCCGTGATCCGTTCCCGTGCTGTTGGCTTCCAGTGAACGGCCGAAATCCGACGCGGTGAACGTGGTGACGTTGTTGGAGACATTGAGCCCGGGTTCTTTGGTCGCGTTGTAGAACGCGGAAACCGCCTGCGACAGCTCGGAAAGATTGTCTTGCTGATCGTCGATCTGATTGCTGTGCGTGTCGTAGTTGCCGGTCGAGACGAAAAATATCTGGCGCGACATGCCGAGCGCGGCGCGCACGCTGATGAGTTTCGCCACCATCGCGAGCTGGTTGCCGAGATCGGTGTTCGGGAATTGTGTCGTCAATGTCGGCGCCGCTTGCAACGCGGCGCTCACGAGCGTGTAGTTCGTGATCGCGCGCGAATTTACGTCGGCGAACGCGCGTTCGAGCACGTGGCTCTGCGTGCCCGACGCCACCAATGCGTTGTAGGCCGTCGTGTCGTCGTCGATCGGCCCGTCGCCGATGATCCAGGTTTCCGGTCCGTTGCCGAGATAGTTCATCGCGTTGACGCCGGAAGGATCGATGCCATACTGATTCACGATGCTGCCACGCTGAAACAGATTCGTGCCGGACACGCTGACGCTCATCGGTATTTGTCCGGAATTGCCCGAATGCAGCAGGTCGGCCACGCGTCCGCCCCAGCCGTTGGCGCTCGCGTCATCGGGTCGCGAGGTTTGCCACTGCGACTGCTGATCGTTGTGCGAAAGCAGTTGCGGCGGCACCGCGATGGTTCCGTTCTGGAATTGCAATTGCGATGTCGGAAACAACAGCGTTCCGATATTGGCGACGATCGCGGCTTTGCCGGCGTTGAACAGCGTCGCCATTTCCGGCATCGCCGGATGCAGTGCGTAGTTCGCGCCGTCGCTCGCGCCACCGCCGGCGGTCGGCGTCAACGCGTGCAAACCGGTCGTTTGCGCCAGACCGCCGCGCAGGGTTTTGTAATTCGTCAGTGGCGCGCCGCTGGTCGGCACGATGGTGTTGAGGCTGTCGTTGCCGCCGTATAGAAATATACAAACGAGCGCTTTGTAATCCGAGAATAATGATTGGCGCGTCGCGGCGTGCACCAATCGCAGATTGCCGAGCGCGGAATACAGACTTGCGCCGCCGAGCGCGGCGCAGACGCTTTTGCGCAGGAATTCGCGGCGGTTCACGCGCATGGTCGCAACTCCGTCATTTCTGCACCGAATATTCCGGCGAATTGAGGATGAGATACAGCGCGTGCTGCACGCGGAACGTACCGGTGCTCGCGCCGCGATTGCCGTCGGTGATCGCATTCAGACGGTTGAGCAAAATCGATTTCATGAACGGCGACATTTGTCCCGCCATGAAAAGCAGATTGTATTTGTCGATCAACATCGAAGGATCGCTCATCGCCAGCGACGCATCGGCCGGCGCAGCGATCTGCAGCGTGCCGTCCTCGTCGCTGCCATAGCAATCTTCGCTTCCGGTGTAATTGCAGAAGACCTGGTGATAAAGGAGATTCGGCGTGGCGACCGCCAGTGAATCGGTGAGGATCTGGAATTCTGGACTATACAAACCGCGCGACAAGACTTCGCCCGACTGCTGATAATTCGGCACGAAGAAGTTGAACACGGTCGGCGATCGCAACGGCGCTTCGCCGATCTGTTCCTCGATCGGCGGATACGGTGCCAGTCCGTTCACGCGACCGTTCGCCGACGTCGCGTTCATCGATCGCCAAAGATGGATCATCTTGACGATCGGTTCGCGCAATTTGCCGAACACGCCCGGATTCTGCCATTGGCCGTAAC
>CAZZYA010000043.1:0-3228 GCA_964658115.1 uncultured Rudaea sp.
CACAATTGCAAACGCTCGGCGATAGTCCCGTGCATCCGCGCGCGGGCGCGCGGTTGAGCGGCGCCGATATCGTCGTGCAGGTGCTCGCGGACGAAGCCGTGAGCGTCGTGTTCGGTTACTCCGGCGGAGCGATCCTGCCGGTTTACGACGCCGTGTTTCGCTACAACCACGATAACGTGCACGACGACGGTAGCGAACCGATGCCGCTGATCGTGCCCGCCAACGAGCAAGGCGCGGGCTTCATGGCGCAAGGATATGCGCGGGCTTCGGGCAAGGTTGGCGTCGCGTTGGTCACGTCGGGTCCGGGCGCGACGAACACCGTCACACCGGTGCGCGATGCGATGGCCGATTCGATTCCGATCGTCGTCATCTGCGGCCAAGTGCCTACCGCGTCGATCGGCACCGATGCGTTTCAGGAAGCGCCGGTCAGCAGCATCATGGCGGCGTGTGCAAAGCATGTGTTTCTCGTCACCGACGCGTTGAAGCTCGAAGCGACGCTGCGCACCGCGTTCGAGATCGCACGGAGCGGACGGCCGGGTCCAGTCGTGATCGATATCCCGAAAGATGTCCAGAATGCGGAATTGACGTTCGACGGTGCCAGTTCATTGCCCGTGCCGGGATATCGCGCGCGGCTGGAAGCGATAGCATCGGCGCATCTGGATCGCACCAGTTGCGCGAAATTTTTCGAGTTGCTGTGGCACGCGAAACGCCCGCTGATTTACGCGGGCGGCGGCGTGATCGCGGCGAATGCCTCGCGTGCGTTGCGCGATTTCGCGCACGCGTTCGGCATTCCGGTAACGACCACCTTGATGGGCATCGGCGCTATCGACACGACGGATCCGTTATCACTGCACATGCTCGGCATGCACGGCACGGCGTACGCGAACTACGCGGTGGAAGATTGCGATTTCCTCATCGCCATCGGCGCGCGTTTCGACGATCGTGTCGCCGGCGTGCCCAGCAAATTCGCCGAACGTGCGCGGTATATCGCGCACCTGGATGTCGACGCGGCGGAGATCAACAAGGTCAAGCATGCCGACTGGCATCATCTTGGAAATTTGTCGCCGTCGCTCGATCGTCTGCGCGCGTTCGGCGCGAAGCGCGGCTATAAACCGCAGCAACAGAATACGTTTGCCGCGTGGCATTCGCATATTGCCGAATTGAAGAAAACTCATGCGATGAACTTCGATCGCAACGCATCGCTCATCCAGCCGTATGCGGTGATCGAAGAGATCAATCGGCGCACGAAAGGCCGCGCGGTGATCAGCACCGGCGTCGGCCAGCACCAGATGTGGGCGGCGCAATATTTCGGTTTCCGCGATCCGCGGCTATGGCTCACTTCCGGATCGATGGGCACGATGGGTTTTGGATTGCCGGCGGCGATCGGCGCGCAGTTCGCGCGGCGCGACGCGATGGTGATCGACATCGACGGCGACGCCAGCATCCGCATGAATCTCGGCGAACTCGAAACGGTGACGACGTACAACCTGCCGGTGAAGATCGTCGTGATGAACAACATGGGCGACGGCATGGTGCGCCAGTGGCAGAAACTGTTTTTCGCTGGACGCTTTTCGGCGAGCGACAAGAGTTTGCACAAGAAGGATTTCGTCAAGGCCGCCGAGGCCGACGGCTTCGAGTGGGCGCGGCGGTTGGAAAAGCCTGCGGACGTCGAGCAGACGATCGCTGACTTCATCGCGTTCGATGGTCCCGCGTTTCTCGAAGTGATGATCGATCCGGACGCGTGCGTGTATCCGATGGTCGGCCCGGGCAAGAGTTACGCGCAGATGATCACCGGCGATTTCATTCCGTCGCGCAAGGACGTGGTGCGCGAGCCGACCGAAATATCGGAAATGTTCTGATGCGCCGAATCATTTCCATGCTGTTGCAGAACGAAGCCGGCGCGCTGGCGCGGGTGGCGAACCTGTTTTCGGCGCGCGGTTACAACATCGATTCGCTGACCGTCGCGGCGACGCACGTGCCATCCGTATCGCGTCTGACGATGGTGACGGCGGGCGAAGACGTGGTGATCGATCAGATCATCAAGCAGACGCGAAAACTCGTCGACGTCATCGAGATCGCCGATCTCACCGGCCGCGATCATCTGGAATGCGAGTTGTTGATCGTGAAGGTCGCGACGACGGCCGCCAAGGCGCGCGAGGTCGCTGCGTGCGTTCGTCGACATCCGCGTGCGCTGTTTTTCGATGAAGCCGAAAGCACGCGCACCATCCAGATCACTGGCACCGGCGCGGAACTCACCGCATTTCTGATCGAACTCGGTTCGACCGCACGCATTCTGGAAGTGGCGCGTAGCGGAACGGCGGCGCTGGATTGCGGCGAGCGAGCGATTTCAGAAGTCGCCTGAGACGACGTTCAAAATTGACGTGGTCGGTCACTTCGCGGAGTGAAATAGGATGCGCGGGTCGCAAACCGCGCATTCGAGAGGCGGCATGGCGTTTGCTCGATGTCGGGTGCCGTGTCGATAAAACCACACATCGCCCGTGAACTCGCCGCGCTTAAGCCCGTCGAGTCCGCCGAAGACGAGACTATTTTTCGCCGCACCGCGAGCGAAGTGATGGTTGCGTTCGCGCGCGCGATGATGGCCGCCGACGGACGCGCCGATCCGGAACGTGTGGTGAAAGTGCTGAAGCGCATCGCGATCGATTTCGAGCAGCCGGTGAAGCTTGAGCTGGTGTTCGATGTCATCGCCGCGCTCGAAAGCGGCCTGCGTCCAAATCCTCCAGCCACGGACGGTACGTAGTCTCTTTCTCACAAATCCGCGCCGTTTTCATCCGCTGCTCAGCCGCAGTGACCGATGCTGGCGCGTCATCGAAGACGGAAGCCAATCGTGCGCTCCACCACGCCATCGGTCACGACACGCATCGGCATTTCCGGTTGGCGGTACGCGCGTTGGCGCGGAGTGTTCTATCCGAAAGATTGGGCGCAACGTCGCGAACTCGAATACGCCTCGCGGCAACTGGATTCGATCGAAATCAATGGTTCGTTTTATTCGCTGCAGACCCCGCAGAGCTGGCAACGCTGGCATGACGAAACGCCGGACGATTTCGTATTCGCGGTGAAGTGCCCGCGTTTCATCTCGCACATCAAACGGCTGCGCGATATCGAAGCGCCGCTGGCGAATTTTTTCGCCTCGGGCGTGCTGTTGCTGCGTCGAAAACTCGGACCATTGCTTTGGCAGTTTCCGCCGAATCTGGCGTTCGATCCGGAAAT
>CAZZYA010000043.1:3328-18583 GCA_964658115.1 uncultured Rudaea sp.
ACCGAAATCACGGCCGACTTCGTTTACGTGCGTCTGCACGGCGGCGAGGTCTTGTACACGAGCGGCTATGACGATGCGAGTCTGCGCCACTGGAAACGCCGCATCGCGAATGGGTCGGAAGGATGGCGCGACGTGTACGTCTACTTCGACAACGACGCCAAAGTCCACGCGCCGTTCGATGCGCGGCGCATGAGGGAGTTGATGCGCAATTGAACGCGTCGCCGCGTCACACGTCGATTTCATCGCAGTGTCAGAATGAGGGTCGACACTGCGTCGTGAGGCGATGCGCATGACTCCGGACCTTCCCTTGAACAAACACGAGTTTCGGGCGCGTTACGGCGTGAAGATTCGCGTCAACGTCGACTGGCAGCGCTTCATGGCTGACGACGATATCGTGCTGCGCCCGCTGACGTTGCAGCTCCCGCGCGATTTGTCGCGATTGTGGACGCCTTGGTTTCCCGGCGGCGGTTCGCATCATCCGGCCGATCCATCCGCGGCGCCGTTGTCCGTGCTGGGCGCCGCGAGCGATCTGGATCTGCTCGGTGAGCACGGCAGCGCCATCCGCGAGCATCTCGAGCGTCATCGCGACAGGGATTTCGAAGCGCCCGCCGTCGCGTTTCCGCATGATCGATATCTGCTGCTCGACAGGAATCACCGCGCGGTCGCCGCGGCGGTTCGCGAGGCGTCGGTCAGTCTGCATCTGGCCGTCATCGTCACGCCGGCAGAGATCCATATTCTCACCGACGTGCCGCGCCTGGATTGAAGGCGCCGCGAATCGCCCGGCAACGTGTGTGACGTCGTGCAACGCGCATCGCCGACTGCGATGGGACGTCGCGCGCCGCATACTGCATCGGGCACGACACTTGCTCGGATCGCGCGTTCAACGCGCAGGAAATGCCATGAGTCAATCGGTCAGCGATTTCATCATCGAACGGCTCGGTCAATGGAACATCCGCCGACTATTCGGGTATCCGGGCGACGGCATCGATGGACTCATGGGCGCCGTCGATCGCGCGAGCAAATCGCTCGATTACATCCGCGTCCGGCATGAAGAAATGTCCGCGTTCATGGCCTGCGCGCATGCGAAGTTCACCGGCGAGGTTGGTGCGTGCATTGCCACATCCGGTCCGGGTGCGATTCATCTGCTGGCAGGACTCTACGACGCGAAGCTCGATCACGTTCCCGTCGTCGCGCTGATCGGACAACAACCGACGACGGCGATCGGCAGCGATTATTTGCAGGAAGTGGATCTGCACGCGCTGTTTCAGAATGTCTCGGCGTATACACAAACGGTTACGACACCCGCTCAGGCGGCGCACGTGGTCGATCGCGCCATCCGCATCGCGGCGGCCGAACGCACCGTCACATGCATCATCGTGCCGAACGACGTGCAACTTATGGACGCGATGCCCGTGCCGCCGCACAAACACGGATTCGCGCAATCCGGTGTCGGCTACGTTCCCGTGCGGGCAATTCCGGACGACGATCATTTGCGTCTCGCGGCCGATGTGCTCAATGCGTGTTCGAAGATCGCCGTGCTCGTCGGCGCGGGCGCGATCGGCGCGGACAAGGAACTCATCGCACTTTCCGATGTGCTCGGTTGCGGTATCGCGAAAGCGCTCCTCGGTAAATCCGCGATCGACGATCGCCATGATTTCGTGACCGGTTCGATCGGCTTGCTCGGCACCAAGGCGAGTCTGGATCTGATGTCCGGATGCGATGGTTTGCTGCTGATCGGCACGACGTTTCCGTACGCCGAATATCTGCCGAAGCCCGGTCAGGCGCGCGCGGTGCAGATCGACATCGATCCAAAAAACATGGGCATGCGCTACGCGACGGAAGTGAATCTCGTCGGTGATAGCGCCGAAGTGTTGCGCCGGCTTTTGCCGTTGCTGAGGCGCAAGGACGATCGCTCCTGGCTGCACGCCGTACGCAAGAATGTCGCCGACACGTGGCGCGATCTCGAAGCGAAGGCGAAGGAACCCGCCAATCCGATCAATCCGCAGCGCATTTTCTGGGAATTATCTGCGGCGCTGCCGGAACACGCGATTCTGTGCGGGGACAGCGGTTCATCGACCAACTGGTATGCGCGCGACGTGAAAATCCGGCAAGGGATGAAGGCATCGCTGTCGGGAAAACTCGCCAGCATGGGCAGCGCGGTGCCTTATGCGATCGCGGCGAAGATGGCATTTCCCGATCGACCGGTCATCGCCATCGCCGGTGACGGCGCGATGCAAATGAACGGACTGGCCGAACTCATCACGGTGAAACAGTATTGGCGGCGCTGGTCGAACGCATCGTTCGTCGTAATGGTTTTGGCCAATGGCGATCTCAACGAAGTCACTTGGGAACAGCGCGCGCTGAGCGGCGATCCGAAATTCGACGCCGCCCAAAACGTGGAATCGTTTCCCTATGCGCGATATGCGGAACTGCTGGGCTTCGAAGGAATTCGCATCGAACGGCCCGAAGACATCGCCGACGGTTGGCAACGCGCGCTCACCGCGACGAAACCCGCGGTGATCGAGTTTATCGCCGATCCGGACGTGCCGCCGTTGCCGCCGCATATCACGTTCGAGGAAGCCAAACACTACCTGCATGCGTTGCCGAAAGAAAAACACGCCGGCTCGATCATCAAGGAAACCGCGCGTCAGGTATTTGCGCGGTTCTTTAAGTAGCGGTTCGCGCGCATTTTGAGCGGGCGACAAACCCGCACATTGCATTTTGCTTTTGTGCGTTAGGGTGAACGGCGCGCGATTCCTATGCAGCTCGCGGCGCTTTCTCTGGCACGTGCGCTGCAGCGGTCCGCATTGACCGGAGCGCAGGAAGCGCAGCAAATGAGTGGATCTTCGCGACGCGATTTTTTCGCGGCCGCTGGCGCATTCGGCGCGAGCGCGGCAGCCCTCTCATTGTTGCCCACCGCGACAATGGCAATGCCCAACGCCGCAAAGGTGACGGCACAGCCCGATCCGTTGCCGTCGGGCGACGCGTCAAGCGCCGACATCGTCGTCGATACGCTGATCGCGTGGGGCGCGCCGTTCGTGTTCGGCGTCGTCGGCGACGGCATCAATTCGCTTATCGAAGCGTTGCGTAAAAAACAGGATCGAATTCGCTTCATTCCTGTGCGTCATGAGGAAGCCGCGGCGTTCATGGCGGGCGGTGTGGCCAAACATACCGGCAAGCTCGGCGTTTGCGTCGGCACGACGGGGCCGGGCGCCGTGCATCTGCTCAACGGTTTGTACGACGCGCATTTCGATAGTGCGCCCGTGCTTGCGATCACCGGCACGACGTTCCACGATCTCGTCGGCACACGCTTCATGCAAAGCGTCGATACGGCCGCGTTGATGAAGGACGTCGCGCTATACAACGTCGAGATCACCAGTCCCGGCCATGCGCTGATCGTCGCGAATCGCGCGTGCCGCGCCGCATTGGGCAATCGTGGCGTTGCTCATCTTACGATCGCGAAAGACGTGCAGCTCAAAAAACTTTCCGACGACAAACCGTCGATGGAAAATCACGGACTGCGAACATCGTCGTCATTCTTGCCGGTCGCCGACGCGCCGGACGCTACGCAATTGCGTGCCGCAGCCGATCTGTTGAACGCGGGAAGTAACGTTGCGATCCTGGTCGGGCAGGGTGCGCTCGGCGCCCGTGAGGAAGTCACGCAACTTGCCGACACCTTGTCCGCTCCGGTCGCGAAAGCGCTGCTCGGCAAAGGCGTGCTGGCGGATGACTCGCCGTTCACGACCGGCGGCATCGGCCATCTCGGAACGCTGCCGAGCGAGTGGACGATGCACAACTGCGACACGGTGCTGATCCTCGGATCGACAATGCCGTGGATCGACTCGTATCCCAAACCGGGACAAGCCCGCGGCGTCCAGGTCGACATCAACGCGGATCGTCTCGGTTTGCGCTATCCGGTCGAGATCGGGCTCGTCGGCGACGTTCGCACGACGCTTCGCGCGCTGTTGCCGTTGCTGAAGCGAAAGTCCGATCGCGCGTTCCTGAAGCAGGCGCAAGCGAAGATGCGCGACTGGTATGCACTGCTCGATTCCGTTGAGAAAAGCGATCGGACCCCGCTGCGTCCGCAACGCGTGATTCGCGCGTTGAGCGATCGCTTGAACGACAACGCCGTGATCTCGCTCGATTGCGGCGCGAACACGCATTTCGCCGCGCGTCATTTACGGCTTCGCGCGGGCCAACAACTCACCGGAACCGGCATGCTCGCGACGATGGCGCCGGGTTTGCCGTTCGCCAACGCGGCGCAGTTGTGTTTTCCGGGTCGGCAATGCGTCGCGGTCGTCGGCGACGGCGGCTTCGCGCAGCTCATGGCCGAACTGACGACATCGGTGCAGAACAAATTGCCGGTCAAGATCGTGTTGCTGAAAAACAATTCGTTGAGCGAAGTACGTTTCGAGCAGAAGGATCTCGGCAATCCGGAATTCGGTTGCGATCTGTCGCCGATCGATTTCGTCGCGTTCGCGAAAGCGTGCGGCGCGGACGGATTTGCCTGTTCGACACCGTCGGATTTGCCGTCCGCGATGGACGCGTTTCTCGCATCGCCGAAGACCGCGCTGCTCGAAGCGAGCGTCGATCCGAACGAGCCGCCGGTCAAGCCGGATCAACTCAAGGTTTGAAGTAAGCCCCAAAAAAAAAGGGAATTCACGCATGCTGCACGCCGTCGCCGGTGTATTGAGTCTTCTCGTTTCCGCCGCCGATGACGGTGGCGTGCCGATTTCCGCGCCACCGCCCGACATCGTCGCCGAGCATTCGGCGGACGTCACCATCGAAGGCCACATTTTCCAGCCGACGGAATTGCCGGCGCCGCCGCTGGATCAGCTCAAGGTTCCCGACGGTTTCAAGATCGAGCGTTACGCCGAGCATCTGGGCAACGCGCGCGTGCTCGCAGTGTCGCCAGCGGGAAATGTATACGTGACGCGGCGAGACAGCAGTGATGTGCTGATGATCAAAGACGATGGTCACGGTCACGCTGCCGGCGCGCCCGTTCGTGTCGCCGGACGAGCCAGTTTGCACGGCATCACGTTTTTCGAGAACAAGGTCTATTTGGTAACGGTGCACGAAGTGTTTGTCGGCGACGTGAACGTGGACGGTACCTTCGGCCCACTGACGATGCTCGTGCATGATTTGCCCGACGCGGGTCAGCATCACACGCGCATGATCGAAGTGGGGCCGGATCGCGCGCTGTACGTATCCGTCGGATCGACGTGCAATTACTGCAACGAACCCAATCCCGAAAACGCGACGCTGTTGCGGCTCAGCATGGACGGCGCGTCGCGCGGCATTTTCGCCGCCGGATTGCGCGACATGATCGGTTGGGGCTGGCATCCGCAAACCGGCGAACTGTGGGGCATGGATCAGGGCATGGACTGGTTCGGCGACGATCAGCAGCCCGAGGAACTCAACAAGATCGAAAAGGGCAAGCACTACGGATGGCCTTATTTTTACGGCAGCGGCACGCCGAACCCGCATGTGTTTCCGCCCAACGGTATTTCGCGTGAAGAAATGCTCGCCCGCGTGACGCCGATGACGATGGGCTACACCGCGCACGCGGCCGCGATGCAAATGTCGTTTTACACCGGCACGCAATTTCCCGCTGAATATCAGGGCGACGCGTTCGTTTCGATGCGTGGTTCATGGAATCGCAAACCGGCGTCGGGTTACGAAGTGGTGCGGATTCACTTCGATCACGGCAAGCCGGTTTCAATCAATCCATTCGTCACCGGATTTCTCACCGCGCAAGGCGAGTCCGCGCGTCCGTGCGGCAATGCGATGGCGAAAGACGGCGCGCTGTTGTTCACCGACGATCGCAACGGCGTCGTTTATCGCGTGTCGTATGCGGGTCACGACAAACCCGGCGCCGCGATGAACGCGCCGCCACCGAGTGAACCGGCGAAGACGCAATCGCTGCAAGGCAACGTCGGCAAACTCGCGTCGCAGCGCGCGGAAACGCAAACCGGCGGATCGCTATCGGTGAGTTCGGGCGCGTTCGCCGATGGCCAGCCGATGCCGGCGATTTATTCCGCGTACGAACAGGACGCGAATTTTCCCGTCGCGTGGTCGGCGGGGCCGGCGAACACGAAGTCGTACGCGCTCATCATGGAAGATCCCGACAGCAAATCCCCTCCGCTGCCGGTGATCCATTGGGTCGCGTGGAACATTCCAGCGAACGTGACGGCGTTGCACGAGGCCGTCGCCAAGCAGGATCAGCTTCCCGATATCGCCGGCATGCGGCAGGGGCCGAATCAATCAGGTGCGATCGGTTTCAAGGGCATGCGTCCGCCGCAGGGCGATCCGCCGCATCACTATCACGTGCAGGTGTTCGCCCTCGACACGAAACTCGCCATTCCGGTGCGCGCAACGCGCGACGACCTCGTCAAGGCAATGCAAGGCCACGTGCTGGCAAAGGGCGAACTGGTCGGCACATTCGCGCGTCCGGAACATCCGTCGAAGCCGTGACGATCAGGGATGACCCGACGGCGGCGTACGCATCTGGTCGCCGTCGAGCTTGAGGATTTCGTCCGGCTCGAAGTCATGCACGACCGGCGGCGGATTTGGTGGCGCGTCCGCAGCAGCGGGTGCCGCGGTTTTCGTTTTTCCTTCTCCGCCGTGATCGGCCGCCAACGGTTGCGTTCCGGTCGCGACTTTCGACCAATCCGACGCCCGCCAGCCGCCGCCGAGATTGTCGATCAGCGAAACGCTCGCGACGAGCTGGCGCAGTTCGACTTGCAGCTCCGCCTGGCGACTGCCGAGAAACGCGTTCTGCGCGGTGATGACGTTGACGTAGCTGTCGACGCCATTGCGATAGCGCACCACCGATAATTCCACCGCGCGACGCGACGCTTGCGCGGCGGCACGTTGCTCGGTCACTTCCTGATCGAGGATGCGCAGGCTCGCGAGATTGTCTTCGACCGACTGAAATGCCGTGAGCACAGTCTGCCGATAATTCGCAACGGCTTGATCGTTGAGCGCCCAGGCGCGGCGCACTTCGGCGCTGCGCGCGCCGCCATCGAAAATCGTCTGTGCGATTTGCGGACCGAGCGACCAGAACCGGTTCGGCCAGTCGAACAGATTTTTCAGCGAGGTGGATTCGAAACCCGCATTCGCGCCGAGCGTGAGCGTCGGAAAAAACGCCGCGCGGGCGATGCCGATCTGCGCGTTCGACGCGGCGACCTGACGCTCGACGGAGGCGATGTCGGGACGGCGTTCGAGCAGATCGGACGGCAGGCCGACGGGAATTTGCGGCAGCGTCAACGGCACGCGCGCATACGGAATCGAGAACTGCGCGGGCGGCACACCGATCAGCACGGCGATCGCGTGCTCGTATTGTGCGCGCGCGATACCAAGATCGGTCGCCTGGGCTTCGGTGGAATGCAGTTGCGCTTGTGCCTGCGCCAGATCTTCTTCGGACTGGATGCCGTTCTTCACCAGCGTTTCGACGAGATGCAGACTCGTGCGGTAATCCTCGAGCGAGGCGGCGAGTACGCGGCGCAGTTCGTCCGTGACGCGCAACTCGAAATAATTCTGCGCGAGCTGACTTTGATTGCTCAGGATCGCCGTGCCGACTTGCGCGGCGCTCGCTTGCGCGTTGAACCGGTTTTGCGCAATGTCGTTGCGTACGCTGCCCCACAGATCGACCTGATACGTCGCTTCGAGCGGAACGGTGTAGATGGTGTGCGGTTTGGTCGATCCGCCGCTGCCGACTTGCGTGGTCGTGCTGCCGGTGCCCGTGGAACCGGTGCTTCCGGTGCCTGTGGCCGTGTTAGTTCCGGTTCCGGTTCCGTTGTTGATCCCTAGACTCGATCCGCCGCCGCCGATCTGCGCGACGGCTGCGCTCGAGCGCGAACGTGTCGCCGACGGATTGATGGAAAGAGTCGGGAACAGACTTGCCTCCGCCTGATCGACCAGTGCGCGCGAGGCACGAAAATTCGCTTCGGCTGCGATCACGTTCTGGTTCGCATCGGCAACTTTCGATTCGAGATCGTTGAGCGTGTCGTCGTTGAATATTTCCCACCATTTGCCGCCGAGCTGATCGTCGCGCGGCTCGGCGGGTTTCCAGTGTCCGTCCGCGTCCGGCGTCTGGGCTTCCTTGAATTGCGACGGATTGACGCTATCGGGCCGATGATACGGCGGCGCGAAGTTGCAGCCGGCGAGTGCGGTGAGAATCGCAGCGGTGAGCGCGATGCGCGACGTGCGCGTGATCATGACGCGGCCTCCGCGGGTTTGTGTGTCTTGGTTTGTCGCTTGCCGCCGAGGCCGAAGCGACCGATCCATAGATTGAGACGATCCATGTAAAGGTAAATCACCGGTGTCGTATACAACGTCAGCGCCTGGCTGACGATCAGGCCGCCGACGATGGCGATGCCGAGTGGCCGACGCAATTCGGAGCCGAAGCCCGTTCCGACCGCCAGCGGCAGACCGCCGAGCAGTGCGGCCATCGTCGTCATCATGATCGGGCGAAAGCGGAGCAGCGCGGCTTGAAAAATCGCCTCGCGCGGCGGTTTGTCTTCGCGGCGTTCCACGTCGAGCGCGAAGTCGATCATCATGATCGCGTTCTTCTTGACGATGCCGATCAGAAGGATGATGCCGATCAGTGCGATCACGCTGAGTTCCGTGCCGGTGATGAGGAGCGCGAGCAGTGCGCCTACGCCGGCGGACGGCAGCGTGGAAAGGATCGTGATCGGATGGATATAACTTTCGTACAGCATGCCAAGCACGATGAACACCGCCGCGATCGCGGTGGCGATCAGCATCGGTTCGTTGGCGAGCGAGGCGTTGAACGCCTGCGCGGTGCCGCTGAACGCGCCATTGATGGTGCCCGGCAAGCCGGCCTGTTCGCGCGCCTGATTGATCAGGTTCACCGCATCGCCGAGCGCGGTGCCGGGTGCGAGGTTGAACGAGTAGGTGATCGATGGAAACACGCCGGAGTGGTTCACGGTCAGCGGCGCGGTCGAGGGCGCATACTTCGTGAACGCCGACAGTGGAATCAGTCCGCCGTTCGTCGACCCGACGTAAATCGTTTTCAGCGCGTCGGAGTTTTGCCAGAACTGCGGCTCGACTTCGAGCACGACGAAATACTGGTTGAGCGCAGTGTACGTTCGCGCGATCTGTCGCTCACCGAACGCATCGTACAGCGTGTCGTCGATCGCTTGCGGCGAGACGCCGAGCCGCATCGCGGTCGGGCGGTCTATAACAAGATTGACCGCCATGCCGTGATTTTGCGCATCGCTGTTGACGTCGGTGAGCTGGTTGATCTTCTTCATCGAGGCGAGCAGTTTCGGGCCGAATTTATTGAGATCGTCGAGATTTTCGCTCGTGATCGTGTATTGATACTGCGCCGCAGACTGGCGACCGCCGATGCGCACGTCCTGCACGGCTTGCAGGAACAAGGTCGCACCGGATACTTGTCCGAGTTTAGGCCGCAGGCGCTGAATGATGTCCGTCGCGTTGGCGTCGCGATCCTTGAGCGGCTTGAGCGCGATGAAGACACGACCCGTGTTCGTCGTCGTGCCGCCACCGCCGCCGGTGAACGCGACGACCGTCGCTACGGCGGGATCTTTCATCGCGATTTGCGCGAGCGTGCGCATCTTGTTTTGCATCGCCTGGAAGGAGATGTCCTGGTCGGCAATGATGGTGCCGTTGAGTCGGCCGGTGTCCTGCTGCGGGAAAAATCCTTTCGGCACTTTGACGTACAGGAACACGCTGAGCGCGATGGTCGCCAGCGCCACGATCAGCGCCAGCAGCGAACGGTCGAGAACCCATTTCAGACTGCGTTCGTAACCGCCGAGAATGCGTTCGAACACGCGCTCGCTCCAGTTGTAGAGACGTCCGTGTTTTTTCTCGCCTTCGGTGAGCAGCAGCGAACACATCATCGGCGTGGTCGTCAGCGACACGGCGAGCGAGACGAGAATGGTGACCGAAAGCACCACCGCGAACTCGCGGAACAGTCGTCCGATGATGCCGCCCATCAGCAAAATCGGAATGAACACCGCGACCAGCGAAAGACTCATCGACAGCACGGTCGATCCGATTTCCGCCGCGCCCTTGAATGCGGCGCGGCGGCGGTTTTCGCCGTTCTCGTGATGACGCGTGATGTTCTCGAGCACGACGATCGCATCGTCGACGACGAAGCCCGTCGAAATCGTCAGCGCGATCAGCGACAGGTTGTCGATGCTGTAGCCGCACAGATACATCACGGCGATCGAGCCTAGGATCGACAC
Source organism: uncultured Rudaea sp. (assembly GCA_964658115.1). GTDB lineage: Bacteria > Pseudomonadota > Gammaproteobacteria > Xanthomonadales > Rhodanobacteraceae > Rudaea. The sequence continues at coordinate 13,564 of CAZZYA010000043.1, forward strand.
CGGCACGGCCACCGCGGGAATGGCCGTTGTGCGCGGATCGCGCAAAAACAAAAAGACGACGAGCACGACCAGCACCACGGAAATGAGCAGCGTGCGTTCGATGTCGGACACCGACGCGCGAATGGTTTGTGTCTGGTCGAGCGCCACGGTGAGTTCGATCGCCGGGTCGATGCTTGCGTGAAGTTGCGGCAATGCCGCCTGCACCGAATCGACGGTCGAGATGATGTTCGCGCCCGGCTGGCGAAAAACGATGATGACTGCCGACGGTTTGGCGTTGACGAGTCCGACCGAACGCACGGTTTGCACCGAATCGGCCACGCTCGCGACATCGGACAGATGCACCGCCGCGCCGTTGCTGTAGCTCACGATGATCGGCGCGTAGTCGGCGGCTTTCATGAGCTGGTCGTTGGCGCCGATATCGATGCGGCCGCTATCGCTGGTCAGGCTGCCTTTGGCGAGATTGGCCGTTTGCCCGGCGACGGCGGTGCGCACGTCGTCGAGTTTGATGCCGTAGCCGTTGAGCTGCGTCGGGTTGACGTCAATGCGCACTGCCGGCGCCGAACTGCCCCCGACGATTACCTGGCCGACCCCACCGATCTGCGACAATCGCTGCTGCAACACAGTCGATGCCGCGTCGTACAGCGCGGCAGGCGTGAGTTTGTCGGAAGTGAGCGCGATGATCATGATCGGCGCATCGGCCGGATTCACTTTGCGATATGTCGGATTGTTCGGCAGGTTGGCGGGCAGATAACTGCGCGCCGCGTTGATCGCGGATTCGACATCGCGCGCAGCGGCGTCGATGTTGCGGCTCAAGTCGAACTGCAGCGTGATGCTGGTTTGGCCGAGCGTACTTTGCGCCGTCATTTCGGTGACGGCGGCGATGCGTCCGAACTCGCGTTCGAGCGGCGTCGACACCGATGAGGCCATGATTTCCGGACTCGCGCCGGGCAGCGACGCGCTGACGGAGATCGTCGGGAAATCGACCTGCGGCAGCGGCGACACCGGCAAGCCACGATACGAAACGATGCCCGCGAGCGCGACACCGGCGGTGAGCAGCGTCGTCGCGATGGGTCGCTTGATGAAGGCGGCAGAAAAGCTCATTGGCTCGGGTTCGGTTCGCCGCGATGTTGGTCCGCGTCCGATTTTGCGTTGTCGCGCTTCGTGGTGTCGTCGTGGTTCTTGTCTTTATTCTTGAGTTTGATTTTGGGTTTGGATTTCCGCTTGTTTTTATCGGTGTCTTTGTCTTCGCCTTGATTTTTGTCGTCGTCTTTTTCTGCACCCTCGTCGTCTTCGCTTTCGTCGTCATCTTCATCGCCGGGCGCAGTTTTGCGACGCGGTTTGCCACGCCACGCGCTCAGTTTGTCGGCGAGGCCGTCGAAGAAAAGATAAATCACGGGCGTGGTGTACAGCGTCAGCAACTGACTGAAAATCAGTCCGCCGATGATGGCGATGCCGAGCGGGCGACGCAGTTCCGCGCCGAAGCCGGTGCCGAGTGCGAGCGGCAATGCGCCGAGCATTGCGGCCATCGTCGTCATCAGGATCGGACGAAAACGCAACAGGCACGCTTCGCGAATCGCGTCGAGCGGTTTCTTTTTCTCGCGGCGTTCGGCGTCCAGTGCGAAGTCGATCATCATGATCGCGTTCTTCTGCACGATGCCGATCAGCAGCACGATGCCGATGATGGCGACGACCGTTAGCTCCATGCCGAAAATCAGCAGCGCGAGCAGTGCGCCGACGGCGGCGGACGGCAACGTCGACAGGATCGTTATCGGATGGATATAACTTTCGTAGAGCACGCCGAGCACGATGTAGACGGTGACGAGCGCACTCAGGATCAGCACCAGTTCGTTGCTGAGCGATCCGACGAACGCTTGCGCGGTGCCTTGAAACGAAACCTGCATCGCGGCCGGCACCGGCAAATCTTTTTGCGCTTGCTGGATCGCTTCGACCGCTTCGCCGAGCGAGGCGCCTGGCGCGAGGTTGAACGAAACGGTCGTCGCCGGAAACTGACCGAGATGGCTGATCAGCAACGGCGCGGCGTGTTCGTCGACGTGCGTTATCGTGTCGAGCGGCACCGGCGGTCCGGTACCCGAATGCAGATAGACGTCTTTCAGGTTTTGCGGACCGGTCCTGAATTTCGGGTCGACTTCCAGGATCACGTGATACTGGTTGAGCTGCGTGAACAACGTCGAGATCTGGCGTTGCCCGAAACTGTCGTACAGGAGATCGTCGATGTTCTGCGTGTTCACCCCGAGACGCGCGGCGGTTTGGCGATCCAGATCGAGTTGCGCGCGGCGACCTTGATTCTGCTGGTCGGTGGCGACATCGACGAGTTCGGGACTTTGCTTGAGCTTGGCGACGAACTTGTCGACATAGTTCGCGAGTTCGTCGGCGTTGGGATCTTGCAGGCTGTACTGGTATTGCGTGCGTGAAACGACGTCCTCGACGGTGATGTCCTGCACCGGTTGCATATACAGGCTGACATCGTCGATATCCTTCACTCTGTCCTGCAAGTCACGGATGACATCGACGACGTTCTTGCGATCCTTGAGCGGTTTAAGGCCGATCTGGATGCGCCCGCTGTTGAGCGTCGTGTTGGTGCCGTCGACGCCGATGAAAGATGAAACGCTGTCGACGGCCGGGTCCGCGAGGATCGCGGCCACGAGTTGTTGTTGCCGGTCGGCCATCTTGCCGAACGAGATGCTTTGTCCGGCTTCCGACACGGCCTGGATAATGCCGGTGTCCTGCACCGGAAAAAATCCTTTCGGGATCACGAGGAACAGCAAACCCGTGACGAGCAGCGTGCAAACCGCGACGATCAGTGTCAGCGTGCGGCGTTCGAGCACCCAGTCGAGTGTGCGTTCGTAGAAGTCGACTACGCGCTTGAACACATTTTCCGACGCGCGGAAGAAACGTCCGCGCTTCGATTCGTCTTTGTGCTTGAGCAGGCGCGCGCACAGCATCGGCGTAAGCGTGAGCGACACGAACGCCGAGATCAGGATCGTCGCGCTTAGCGTGACGGCGAATTCGCGGAATAGCCGACCGGTGATATCGCCCATGAACAAGAGCGGGATCAGCACCGCGATCAGCGACACGGTCAGCGACATGATCGTGAAGCCGATCTGCTGCGCGCCTTTGAGCGCGGCCTTGTACGGATCCTCGCCGTTCTCGACGTAACGCGTGATGTTCTCGATCATCACGATCGCATCGTCGACGACGAAGCCGGTGGAGATCGTCAGCGCCATCAGCGTGAGATTGTTGAGGCTGAATTGCATCGCGTACATCGCTGCGAACGTGCCGACGAGCGCGAGCGGCACCGCCACGCCGGGGATGATCGTCGCCGCAAGCGTGCGCAGGAACACGAAGATCACAGCGACGACCAGCGAGATGCACAACAGCAATTCGAATTCGACGTCTTTCACCGATGCGCGCACTGTCGTCGTTCGGTCGGTGATCACGGCGATCTTGACGGTGGGCGGAATCGTCGATTTGAGTTTCGGCAGCAACGCTTGAATGCGTTGCACGACTTCGATGATGTTCGCGCCCGGCTGGCGCTGGATGTTCATGATCACGGCCGGCGTTCGGTTCATCCACGCGGTCTGTTCCGAATTCTCGACCCCATCGACGACGCTCGCGACGTCGGTCAGCATCAGCGGTTCGCCGTTACGGTAGGCGATGACGAGCTTGCGATAATCGGCGGAGGTCGTGATCTGATCGTTCGCGCCGATCTGGTAACTTTGGTCGGGTCCGTCGAAGCTGCCTTTCGCCGCATCCACGCTCGCCGAGGTAAGTGCCGTGCGCACGTCTTCCATGTTCAGTCCGTACGACGCGAGCTGCGTCGGATTGACCTGGATGCGCACGGCCGGTTTTTGTCCGCCGCTGATCGTCACCGCGCCGACGCCGGGCAGCTGCGAGATCTTCTGCGCGATGCGTGTGTCGGCAAGATCTTCCACCTTCGACAGCGCCATCGTCTCGGAGGTAAGCGCGAGCGTGAGGATCGGCGTGTCGGCCGGATTTACCTTGTTGTATACCGGCGGCATCGGCAGGCCGGTCGGCAGGTAATTCTGCGCGGCGTTGATCGCTTCCTGCACGTCCTGTTCGGCGACGTCGATGTCGAGCGTGAGACTGAATTGCAGCGTGATCACCGACGCGCCGTCGGAACTCGACGACAGCATCTGGTTCAAACCCGGAACTTCGCCGAGCTGCCGTTCCAGTGGCGCGGTGACCGCCGACGCCATCACGTCGGCGCTCGCGCCGGGGTAGAACGTGAGCACCTGCATGGTCGGGTAGTCGACTTCGGGCAGCGCGGAAATCGGCAACTGTTTGTAACCGATGATGCCGACCAGCAGTAGCGCTGCCATCAGCAGCGACGTCGCGATCGGGCGCTGTATGAACGGGCGCGACGGATTAAGCGCCATGGTCAGTTCTGCGCCGGCGTTTTGCCGCTGTCGTTCTTCTTGTCGTCGTCCTTCTTTTTGCCGTCGTCTTTTTTCTTGTCGCCGTCTTTTTTGTCGTTCGGCGAAGAAGTCTGATCCTGGTTTTCCTCACCGGGTTTACGCACGCGGATTTTCGTGCCGTCCTGCAGTTTGTCGAAACCGTCGGTCACAACTTGGTCGTTGGCATTCACGCCGGTGACGGCCACGGTGTCGCCGTCGGTCGCGACGATTTTCACTTCCTTGGATTTGACCGTCTGATCCGGCTGCGTGACGTACACCGTTACTTTGTCGCTGTTGCGTTGCACGGCCACTTGCGGCAACAGATTCTGGTTCTCGAGCGTTTTCACCGTCAGGTGCGCGTTGACGAACTGATTCGGAAAAAGCTCGCTGTGCGCGTTGTCGAACGTCGCTTTGGCGCGCACGGTGCCGGTCGTCGTGTTGATCTGGTTGTCGATCGTCTCCAGCGTGCCTTCGGCGATTTTTTTCTGCTTGCTGCGATCGAGCGCTTCGATCTTCAAGCGATGGCCGGCCTGCATCTGCTGCACCACGTCGCCGAGATCGTCTTCCGAAATCGTGAACACCAC
>CAZZYA010000044.1:0-18534 GCA_964658115.1 uncultured Rudaea sp.
TCAAGCTGCCGCGACGGTTCGGTAACGTGCCGTCGTCGACGATCGTGCACAATTCCGACGCCACTTTCGCGCCCATGCTTTTGGCGAATGCACTGGTGCCTTTACGGATGAAATCGCCTTCGAAGCCGTGGCCGATCGCTTCGTGCAGCAACACGCCGGGCCAACCGGAACCGAGCACGACGGTCATCGTGCCCGCGGGCGCGGCGACCGCATCGAGATTGACGATGGCCTGGCGCACGGCCTCGCGCGCGAGCGCATGCGCGCGACCGTTGGCCAGGAATTCGCGGTAACCGAAACGCCCACCGCCGCCAGCGGATCCTTGTTCGCGGCGACCATTGCGTTCAGCGATCACTTGCACGTTCATGCGCACGAGCGGCCGCACGTCGGCCGACAGCGTGCCGTCGGCAGCGGCGACCATCACGGTATCGAGCGCGGCGGAAATCGAAACGATGACCTGACTGACCAGCGGATCGAGCCCGCGCGCGAATTTGTCGACGTCGCGCAGCAGCGCGATCTTCTCGTCGTTGGGGAGCGATTCGACGGGATCGATCGGCGCGTACAGCGCGCGCGATTCCTTCGAAGCAAGCGCGTGTCCGCCGCCGGCGTTTCCGGATTGCGCGATGGCGCGCGCACTTTGCGCGGCGGTGATCAGTTGCGGCAAGACGATTTCGTCGGAATACGCGAAGCCGGTTTTTTCGCCGCTCATCGCGCGCACGCCGACGCCTTGCTCGATCGAATGCGTGCCGTCCTTGACGATGCCGTCTTCGAGCACCCACGACTCGCTGCGAGAATGCTGGAAATACAGATCGGCCGCGTCGATCGACGGGCCCATCAACTGCGAGAAAACACGATCGAGATCGCCGTTGGAAAGACCACCGGGCTGCAGCAATTGCCGTTCGGCTAACGCAAGTACGCTCATCTTGAATTTACCGCCTGAAAAATCGAATGATGTGTGCGTCGAAATGGTGACGCGATGCTACGGATGCAATGCTAACGCAACCCGGCTTGGGCCGGTGTGACGCTCGTTTTGGCGTCCTTGCGCGGCGTTCCGATTTTTTCGCGCGCGAGCAGTGTCATCACGGGTTTGTCCCAGCTTCCGGTGACGCTGTAGCGGTTGCGCGTCACGTTCTTGAACACGCCTTGCAACGCCGCGCCGGCCGCCGCGCCGACCGGACCACCGAGCAGCATGCCGCCGACGACGAGCGTGCCGCCGACGTGCGGCGTGATTTCCATGGTCTGGTCGTAATCTTTCGATTTCAAACCGGTGCGGCCGTTGACGGCGATGTCGGCCGCCGGGCCCTTGACGAGAAGGTCGCTCGTGTAGGCGTTGCCGTTTTTCAGCGTGAAATTGCCGGTGATCGCGTCGAAACTGAAACCGGATTTGAAGAAGTCGCCGAAGTCGAGCGTGAGCCGGCGCGGCAGCGAGGCGAAATTGAACAGACCGAAAATGCGCCCGGCGCCCGGACTCGCTTCGGGAATCCGGCCGCTTTTCACGGACACATTGAGCGTGCCGTCGAGCCGGGCCAGCGCGAAATTCGACGGTGCGCCGGACCAGCTTCCTTCCATGTGCGCGACGGTTTCGCCGTTGTCGACCACACCGGCGTAGCCGAACGAGCCGAGCATGCGGCCCAGATTGTGCGCGCTCATGTCGATCGAAAACGTCGAACGGTCGCTGCCGGGACGGCCGAGCCAGTCGCCGTGCGCGCGCATTTCGACATTGGCCGAATGCGTGCTCACCTGCTCGAAATGCGCGCCGGTGGAAACCGGATAACTTTCGACCGTGGTCTTGCCGAATTCACTTTGACCGAGATGGAAATCGTCGATGCGGATGTGCAGCGGCGGAACCGACGCCGGATTTTCGGTGGTGACCTGGTTTTCGTCGTCGTCGGAATCCTTCGAATCGGGCCAGTACATTTTGGCGAACTCGGCGGTGATGCCGCGACGTTTCAGCTCGACCGTGGGAATGTGCAACGTGCCATCGATGGTATCGCCGGTGAACTTGAGATCGAGCGCGTCCTTGATCGGCGTCAGCGTGAATGCGGCTGGACCGAAGTCGCGCGTGTAGGCGAGCAAGGCATCGGTACGAACGTCGATGCCGGCGAGGACGTCGCTGCCGCTGCCGCCGTTGTCCGGCGAGGCGTCGCTGGTGGCGAAATCCATCCAGCCGGTGACGTCGAGTTGCGAGGTGACGCCACGGATCATCAACCCGGCGGGAGGAAGCGGTGCGGTGGTGTCGGCGCCGATGTTGATGTTGGCGGCGAACGGCTGCGCGGCGGAAACGAGGCGTCCGTGCATGAACAGTTCGCTGCCCAGCGTGAGATCGACCTTGCCGCCGGCGGTGGGAGGATCGAGCGTGAGCGACAACGGCATCGCCATCTCGGCCGATTTCGCGAGCGGCGCTGGCAAATCGAGCGCGACACCGCGCAGATCCGACTTGACCGCGATGCGCGTGCTCGGCGATTTCACGGTGTCGTTATCGGCGGTGAACGTAATGTTCCAGGCGGCATTGCCGGTCACGCGATCGCTGTAGCCTTCGAGCATCGGTGCATACGCGAGCAGATCGCGCGCAGGCAGGTTCGCTTGCAGCGAGCCTTCGGCGCCATGATGCGGATCGGCAGCGAATCCACCGACGGCAAGACGGAATTTCGCCGGTTTGTCATTCATGGTGACGGCGAGATTGTCGGCGACGAAGCCACGCTGGTTGAAGTGGATTTCGCCTTTCGCATCTTTGAAATGAATGTTGTATTTCGCGTCCGACAAATCGGCATCGGCGAGCTGCGCTTTGCCGTCGAGTTCCATCGCTTCGGTGTGCTTGAGCGGAACCTGCAAATGGAAATCGATAACGCCGTTTCCGGTCATTCCGACACCGAGGAGCTGCGCCCCAAAATGCTGTCCGACCGGTGTGGATTTCAGGAACGAAAGCAAATCCTTACCCGCGCCACTCGCGCTGACATCGAGTTCCATCACGGCGTCAGCGAAATCGGCGAAGTTCGCAACAGCGTGATCGACTTTCACGCCCATCGCTTGCGCACCCGTCGCTTCGACGCGCAAGCTCGTGTTGACGAAATCCGCGCTCGCCCGCAAATGCTCGGCGACCGGCCATTCGGGCAAGTATGGAAAACGCAGGTCCTCGATTTCGGCGCGCGCTTCGAAACGGCCGGCGAAATTGTGGAAGGGCCAGTCGGCGAGATCGCCGCGAAATACCGCGCGGCCGACGCTGACCGTGCCCGATTCGATCGCGCGATCGAGGAAGTTCACGGTCTGCGGAGGCATCGAGCTGATCGGCCAGAACAGATGCGACGCTTGCGCCTGCGCATGCGTGATGACGGCGGCGATATCGAGCAAAGGTTTCGATCCGTCATCATGCAGTTCGACGGTACCGCGCAGCTGGCCGCCGAAATTCGATCCGTCGAAATCGATGGCGTCGGTTTCGATGCGCCATGATTCGTCGCCTCGGTAGATCGCCACGTCGCCGGCAAAGTTGGAAAACTCAAACGGCTGGCGGAACGCTTTCGGCGTGTCGAATCCGAACGGAGTTTTCGCGGGCAGCGACAACGACAGCGAATCCTGATCGCCAAGCAGCGACACCGTCAGGCTGCTCACGCCCGGAATCGCGCCGACCGAATGCCAGGTGATACCGCTCGCGGTGCCTTTTACGTCGAAATCCTTGCCGTTGACATAACGCAGTTCAAAGTTGCGCACATCGCCAAGCGGATCGGCTTCGTACAGCCATTGCCGCCATACCTCAGGCAGTGCGTCGCTGAGCATCGCCACGCTCGCCGGCGCGGTGAGGTCGAGGTTATCGGCGCTGACGTTGAACGTTGGCAGATCGGGATCGTCGCCATCGATTTTGTCCACATGTATACTCGCGACCGGCGCGGTGACGCCTTGACGGGCGACCGTGAAATCGCCGACGTCGGCGTTCCAGCCGTGATCGTCACGTCGCCAGCGCGCGCCGAAGGCGATGCGGTCGAACGCGGTGCGCGGCACGATGGCCTGTTTGCTCGAAACGGAAATCGGCTGCGGTGTGGTCATCACGACATTGCGCACGTCGACTTCCGCGCGGAGCTGTCGCAGTTGATCGTGCATCAGGTCGGCCCACACCTGCACGCGACCTTCACCGCGTTCGAGCTGCCAGCCGGCGACGGGTGTGCCGCGCACCATCGCGGCGATATCGAGCGCAGCGCCGCCGAGATAAATGCGGCCGTCTTTCTTGCCGCTATCGTATTCGGCCACGACGTCGATCGGCGCGGCATCCGGCGTCTGCGCGGATTTAACGCGCGCAAGCACGCGATGGTAATCGCCGGAGTTGATCAGACGGATTTCATCCGAACCGAGCGCGATGTGGCGTCCAGCGGTGCTGTCGTCGATGGTGAACTTGACATCGCGCAGCACGATCGAGCCGAGCGAGAACAACGGTGAGGATTCATCATCACCACCCGTCGATGCGGTGTCGAGACCCTGCAGACGCCAATCGCCGGCGGCGTTGCGCACCAGATGCAGATCGAGGCCGACGACGCGGAATTCGTTCCACGCCTGATTGTGCCGGAAGGGCCCGAGAAAATTGATCTTGAGTTGCGCCTGCGGAATCGTCAGCGGAAGTTGTTCCGGCGAGGCGGCGGCGATATGAACGCCATGCAGTGTCAGCACGGGACCGTCGTGCTCCCACTGTCCTTCGACGTGATCGAGATTGACGGCACGGTGCAGTTTGTCGCTCAGGAATGCGCTGATCTTTTCCGGATGGCCGACGATCCACGGCAACGCAAGTTGTCCCAGTCCGACGACAACGGCTGCAGTGATCACGAACACGGCGAACAGCGCCTGCACGAAAAGGCGCACGTGATGCGCGCCGCGTTTCCAACTCACGGCGTGATTTCCTGCGTCCTAAAGCAATACGACATCGTACTGCTCCTGCGCGTAATGCTCCTCAGGCTGAAAGCGGATCGTTTTGCCGATGAATTCCTCGAGCTCCGCGACGGCGGCGGATTCCTCGTCGAGAATGCGCGCGACGACTTTCGGGGCGGCGAGCACGAGCAGTTTTTTCGCTTCGAACTGGCGCACCGCGCGCGTGATCTCGCGGAAGATTTCGTACGTCACCGTCTCGGATGTCTTGATGCTGCCACGGCCTTCGCATGTCGAGCACGGTTCGCACAGTTGCCGCTCCAGACTTTCCACCGTGCGCTTGCGCGTCATCTGCACGAGTCCGAGTAACGTTATGTCGTACACCGTGGTTTTGGCGTGATCGCGTACGAGGGATTTCTCCAGCATGCGCAAGACCTGGCGCTTGTGCTCCTCATCGGTCATGTCGATGAAATCGATGATGATGATGCCGCCGAGATTGCGCAGACGCAGTTGACGCGCGGCGGCCTGCGCGGCTTCGAGATTGGTTTTGTAGACCGTCTCCTCGAGATTGCGATGGCCCAGAAACGCGCCGGTGTTCACGTCGATCGTCGTCATTGCCTCGGTTTGGTCGATCACCAGATAACCACCGGACTTCAATGGCACTTCCTTCTTGAGCGCACGCTGAACTTCGTCCTCGACGCCATACAAATCGAAGATGGGCCGTTCGCCAGGATAATGTTCGATGCGATCGACCATGTCGGGCATGAACGGTTCGGCGAATCCGAGCATGCGATCGAAGGTTTCGCGGGAATCAACGCGAACCTTCTCGACGTCGCGGCGCATCAGATCGCGTAATGCTCGCAGAGGCAGCGAAAGATCTTCATAAATCCGCTCGCCGGCCTTGGCTGTGACGATGCGTTCCTGCAACGATTGCCAAAGTTTTGTCAGATAATCGACGTCTTCACTCAATGCTTCGCGCGGCTGGCCTTCGGCATTCGTGCGCATGATGTAGCCGACATTGCTTTCCGCCGCGAGCGCCTGCAGCATTTCCTTCAGCCGGGTTCGCTCGGTTTCGTCCTCGATGCGCACCGACACGCCGACCACTTTCACGTACGGCAGCAACACGAGATAGCGTGACGGCACCGACAGGTTCGTCGTCAGCCGCGCGCCTTTGCTGCCGATCGGGTCCTTGACCACCTGCACGACGATGTCCTGACCGTCGCGCACCAGTTCGCTGATCGGCGTGGCGGCAGCGGGCGGGGTTCCGTTGCTGTCGCCGTTTTCGGCGAGCAACGCCGGCATCGCGCGGAGAATGTCCGACGCGTGCAGAAACGCCGCGCGCTCCAGACCGATTTCGACAAACGCCGCCTGCATGCCCGGCATGACCCGGCTGACGCGACCTTTGTAGATGTTGCCGACGTAACCACGCCGGTGCGCACGTTCGATGTGCACTTCCTGAAGCATGCCGTTTTCGACCACCGCGACGCGTGTTTCACGCGGCGTCACGTTGATAAGGATTTCTTCGGTCACAAAGGGAGTTGGCCAAATTTTCTCAGGTGATTTATAGCCTGCGCAGCCACCGCTGTCGACTAACGTTATCCGTGCCGAGGCAAATCGGCCTAGCGGGCGACGGCGGCTTGAGCCAACGCGATCGCCTGCTGGGTGCGTGCGTTGTTTTCGCCGAGATATTTCCGCAGCAGATCAGCCGACTGCGTTGCCGCCGCATGGAACTCGGCGTAGCGTTCCGGATGGTGTTCCAGTGAACGCGCCAGAATCAGTAGCAGATCGCCGGTTTCCATGGTGTCGTCACCGAGGAGTGAGCGCGCCCTGGCCAGCGCATCGCGCGCCTCCGACTCGGCTTCGCTGTCGCGATGCTGCGCGAGCAGAACCTGCGACAGCACCTCTTTTATCTGTTCGGTCCACAACGATCCGCCCGGAAACATGCCCGCATCGCGGGCCAGCGCGTCACGCAGCGTTTTCTCGGCCGCATCGGAATCACCGCTGCGAAATTCGATGAGGCCTTTCGACAGCATCCAGTTCGTCGGCATCTGCTTGCCGACATGGCGCGCTTCGATTTCCGTCAATTCGCGTTTCGCGCGTGTCGGATCGCCAAGCAACGCGTGCAACAGTGCCAGCATCAGCCGCGTGGAATCCATGCTCGGCGCGGGGCCGCCGTGGTAGAGCTTCTCCTGATCGTCGACGAGTTCCGAAAACAGTTTCTCCGCCAACACGTAATTGCCGCGAATGTACTCAATCAAAGCGTGGTGGTTGATCAGCAGCTCCAGTTGCTGCTCGTTGGGTTTCGGCGCGGCGCGCACGATCGCTTCCGCCTGCTGTCGCAATCGTTCCGCTTCATCGAAATCGCCCCTTCGCGCAAGGACTGGCAAGCTGCGGATCTCGATCCAGATCGTTCGTTGATCGTTGGGTCCGAGTGTTCGTTCAAGCAGCGTCAGCGCATCACGATTCAATTGCGCCGCTTCGCGCGGACGCGTGTATTCGATGATGTCGGCAAGATTGGATTCGGCATCGGCGACCGCGGGGTCGTCGTCGCCCAGCGCCGAGCGCAATACTGCGATTTCTTCGCGCGCCAGCGCGGCGCCGCCTTCGATGTCGTGCTGCGCCCATGCGATTTCAGAAGCCAAGTCAAGGCACCCGGCAAGCGTCACTGGCGTCGCGCCCGGCTTGCGCGCGAACGTCCGCGCTTCGTCGATCACCGCTTTCGCTTCGGCAAACTGATGACGGATCAGGTCAACGTTCGCCAGCAATGCCAACGCCCGCGCCATCTCGTTGGACGGCACGTTGTACGTATCGCGAAGCCGCTGCACGGCGTGAGAACTGTCGCGCAAGGCATCGTCGTAGCGCTCGAGCGTCAGTTCAGCGCGCGCACGTTCCCGCTCGCTGGCCGCCAGCGCAACGCCTTCGGCACCGCCCGCCTCAAGGCTGCGCACGGCGTCGCTTTCCATCGCTTCGCCTTCTTTGACGCGGCCCAGGTCGTTATAGATTTCGCCCAGCACGCCATCGAGCTGTCCGCGCAGCAGCGGCTCGTTCGTCATTTTGTCCAGCCGCGTCGCGCCGCGGTCCACCAGCTCGCGCGCCGTGACTTCCTTGCCGTTGACCTGCGTCGAATCGGCGTCGCGAAAAAGTCCGATCAGGAAATCCTTGACCGTCTCGGTGGTGCGAGCTTCCGCGGCAATGCGATGCGCCTGCCACGCCATGCCCGCCGAGCCGACGACGATCAATGCGAGCACCACCGCACTTGCCGTCAGCAGCAACCAGTGTCGTCGTAGAAATTTTCGCGCGCGATACGTCCGGGTGCCTCCGGCGATGGCGCGTCCATCCAGCCATGCACGCAGATCGTCGGCGAATTTGTCCGCGGTCGGATAACGGGCCGATGCCGTTTTCGCAAGCGAACGCTGCGCGATGCGTTCGAGATCACCACGCAGCATGCGTTTCAGTGCGGCGGGCGTCGTTCCGCGCGACGCGGCCACCGGCTCGGCATCGCTGCGGGCAACGGCGCGCTCCATCGGCTCCGGCGCATCCTCGAGAATGGCCTTGATCCAGCTCGTCTCGCCGAGTTCGGCACGCCGGTACGGCATGTGCCCACTCAGCAACAAGTATAGAAGTACACCAAGTGAGTAGATGTCGGTCGCGGTCGTTACGGGATCGCCCAATAGTTGTTCCGGGGCGGCGTAGTCGCGCGTCATCGGGCGGGCGTCGGCGTTCGTGAGATTTTCCGAGGCGACCGTTTCGTCGAGCGGCTTGGCGATGCCGAAATCGAGCAGCTTTGGTTCGCCGTCCGTGCTGACCAGGATATTCGACGGTTTCAGATCGCGGTGCACGATCAAATTACGATGCGCGTGCAGCACCGCGTCGCATACTTTCAGCATCAGGCTCACGCGGGTGCGGATGTCGCTTTGGTGCGCATCGCACCAGCGCGTGATCGGCTCGCCGTCGATGTACTCGAGCGTGAAATACGGCGTGCCGTCACTGGTGACGCCGCCGTCGTGCAATTGCGCGATATTGGGATGCGCAAGCCGCGCCAGCGTGTTGCGCTCGCGCAGAAAACGCTGACGCAGTTCATTCGTCGCGAACTCGTTGCGAATCAGTTTCAGTGCGACTTCCTGACGAAATTCACCCGTGGTTCGTTCGGCGAGATAAACCTGGCCCATGCCGCCGACGCCGAGCAAACGACGCAGTCGATACGGACCGATGTCCGTATCGATGAGCGCATCGGCAGCGGGTTCCACGGCAATTCGCGCCAACAAGGCTTGCGCGTCTTCGCGGAAAATCGACGCGGGCGCATTGCGCTGCGCGAGCAAGCGCGAGATTTCGGCAAGCAGTTCGGAATTGGCGCCGCATTCGTTGCGCAGCCACATTTCGCGTGCTTCGTCGGTCTGTTCGAGGCTCTGTGCGAACAGTTCGCGCACGCGCAGCCAGTCGACCTTGCGGCTCATCGTCCCGCTTCGCGCATCGAATCCTGCAAGACCGCGCGCGCGAGTTCCCAATCGTGATAGACGGTGCGCTCGTGCCGACCGAGTTCTTCGCCGATTTCCTTGAACGTAAGTCCAGCGAAAAAGTGCCATTCGACCACGCGCGCCAAATCCGGATCGCGATCGTTCAATCGTGTGAGCGCGGCATCCAGGTCGAGCGCTTCTTCCGCAACGCGTTCGCCGATGTCCAACGCGTTATCGATATCGGTGACATCCACACCACCGCCGCGCTTGATGCTGGCACGTCGCCGTGCGTGATCGACCACGATCTGCCGCATCGCGCGCGCGGCGAGCGAGAAGAAGTGCACGCGGTTATGGATGCGCGTCGCGCGCTGGCTGTTCAGGCGCAGGAAAAGCTCGTGAACGAGCGCGGTCGGCGTCAGCGATGAACCCGGCACGATCGCGCGCTGCCGCTGCGCGCAACGCTTAAGCTCGTCGTAAACCAGCGAATAAGCGGTTTCCTGCGCGGCTTCGTCGCCGGAATTGGCGGCGTTCAGGAGTTCGGTTATGTCGGCCTGTTCGCTCATTTTTCCAGCATAACACCCCGGTTTGACCGAGTCCTTGACGGACGACGCCATGATTTTCCCGCCGTCTGCGTATCAGCCATCACAGGGCGAATTTCCCATCGGGAGCGTGAACATGAAAGTGCGAAACATCGGATGCGCGGCGACGCGCTTTGCTTTGGCGAGCATAGCCGGGCTGGCGTTTAGCCCAGTGGCGTGGGGCTCGGGAACGGTGTGCGTGAACACCAACGCAGAGCTTGCTCTCGCGCTGGACGACGCACAAGGCACAGCGACAACGATCGAAGTCGTGCAGGGAACCTACGACCTGAAGAGTTCGGTCTGGAATAATTCGGGGTCTCAAGCGGCGAAATTTCACGACGGCTCGAGCCTGCTCGGCGGATACACCGCAAACTGCGCGGGCCGAAACATCGACGTCGACAACACGACGCTCACCAACACAAGCACCAACACGGCGGAGATCGTGGCGCTCGGCGATGCAACATTCGAAGGAATAACGTTCAAAGCGCCCAGCGGTTTTGGTGTGCTCACGCACGGCAACAAATCGGGTTCGGAAATCCTTTTCAGGCGCGACGTCGTCACGGGAACCAGCAAGAGTGAGGGCGAGGCGTTGTTCGTCGAATGGAACGACGACGCGGCGGCGTCGGGAATAGTGCGCCTCGTGGATTGTCTCGTTCACGACAACACCGATCTGAGTCATGGCGGTTTCGGCGCGGTGACGCTTTACCATTTCGGAGGTTCGCCTAAATTCGAACTGGTGAACAATACGGTCGTCGACAATAACGGAACGATGCAAGGCGTAGCGGTGGAGACAGCGAACGATGTCGACGTCTATGCCTACAACAATATTTTCTATGGAAATGCGGGTCTGGATTTATTCGTGCAGACAGGCGACAGCACCGTTTTGGTTGACAACGACATTGGCAGTTACTTGATTCCACATCCCACCACCGCGCCGGTCGGAACTCTGAGCGGCAACCCGAAACTCGACAGCAGCTTCAAACCGATCGAATCACCTGCCTCGCCGGTAATCAATGCGGGTACCGATAACGTTGTGGGCGGCCTGCCCTCCACCGATCTGCCTGGCCGCGACCGTGAAATCGGCAGCGAACCGGATCTCGGCGCATACGAATCGAGCGTAGATGACTCCGGCAGCCAGACGGTGACCACAACGAGCGACTCAGGACTCGGGTCTCTTCGTAGCGCCATCGCGGGTGCCAACGCCAACGGCTCGTCAGGAGCGACGATCAAGTTCGCCATCCCGGGTGCGTGCCCGCACGTGATCTCGCTGGCAACGACATTACCCGCGATCACCGCGCCCGTGCACATCGAGGGATTCAGCCAATCGGGTTCGTCCGAAAACACATTGGGCGTCGGCGACAACTCGACGACGTGCATCATCCTCGACGGCGCGACGCATTCCATCGACGACGGTTTCGTGGTGGCTTCGAACGCGCCCGCCGCCGCCAAGCTGAATGTCAGCGGCATCGCTTTCAGCGGCTTCACGCATTCGGCCGTGAACCTTCGTGGCAGTTCGAAACACGTGGTTACCGGCATCCGCACCGGCGGAACGGTCGGAACGCAACTACTCACGCCGGTTGATTACGGCGTCATCATCGGTCCCGATGTCACCAACACCACTGTTGGCGGCGACGATCCGAGCGAGCGTAACGTTCTCGGCGGCGCAATGGACGACGCGGTACACATCGACGGCGAAAGCGGATCGAGCGGCGCGGCGAACACGAACCAAATCGTCAGCAATTACATCGGCGTCAAATACGTCGGCACGACCATGAGCAGCAACGCCAATGGCGGCGATGGCATCTCGGTGGCGGGCTTCAGCAACACCGTGCGAAACAATGTCATCGGTTTTTCCACCTACGGCATTCACCTGACCAATCCGCTGTCGGCGCAGAACAGCATCAACGAGAACCAGATCGGCCTCACGTTGAACGGCGTGGCGGCGCCCAACGGCATCGGAATCTACGCCGAGGGCGGCGCGGGATTGAACGATCTCACCAGCAACGTGATTTCCGACAACACCGGCGCCGGCGTGGCGATCGTCGACGCGAGTTTCGGCAACGACGTGCGGGGAACGCTGTTCTACGGCAATGGCGGCCTTGCGATCGATCTTGGCAATGACGGCGTCACGCTCGACGACAACGATTCGCAGGATTCTTCCGGACAGCCCAACCGCAAACAGAATTTCCCATTCATCCAGACAGCGATTGGCGAAGCGCAGAAGGGAACGGTCACCGGTTACTTGGCTAGCACGCCTGGCGACTACACCATCCAGGCGTACGTGTCGGAAAGCTGTGACGCGAGTGGTTACGGCGAAGGCGAATATCTCATCGGCGCGCAGAACATCACCGTACCGGGCAACATCCTCGTGCAGGGCCAGGGCATCGGCGACTTCAGCATCACGGGCAGCGCGCCGTTCGTTTTCGGTTATACCGCAGTCTCGGTCACGGCGACGGACAGCACGGGTAACACGTCCGAATTCTCGAAGTGCGTCAACTACACGAACGATCAGATTTTCGGTGGTGACTTCGAATTCCAGCTCACCCTCTGACCGACTGAACGATGTTCACGCGAAACGGCGCAGCAACTGCGCCGTTTCGTATAACGGCAAGCCCATCACGCCGGAATAGCTTCCCGTGAGATGTTTGATGAATGCACCGGCGAGTCCTTGAATCGCGTAGGCGCCGGCCCGGCCGAGCGGTTCGCCGGAATTTACGTACGCGGCGATCCGGGCATCGGACATTTCATCGCGAATTCTTCGCGATCGGCGCTCACGCACCACACTGCCGACAGCACGCGATGCGTTCGGCCGGACAAACGCTGGAGCATCGCCGCCGCATCGACGGCATCGCGCGGTTTGCCGAACACGTCGTCGCCGAGTACCACCTCGGTGTCCGCGCCGAGCACGATACCGTCGCGTTTGTATTGAAGCATGCGCAAACCCGCGCGCGCTTTCTCGCCGGCAACCCGGCGCACATACGCATCCGGCGTTTCGTTCGGCGTACGCACTTCGGGAAGATCGAGCGTGATCACCTCAAACGATTGGCCGATCTGTTCCAGCAATTGTCGCCGCCGCGGCGATTGCGAAGCGAGAAACAACCTCACTGCGCAACCCGGTACGTGTTGCGGCCGCCCGCTTTCGCGGCGTACAGCGCATCATCGGCGAGTTTCATCAACTCGTCGCCCGTTTTTACTGCATCGGCGCGGAAAGCGATGCCGATGCTGGTCGTCACCGAGATGCGGCCTTCCGGCAGCGTGATGCCTTCGGCGAGTCGTTCGATCAGTTTTCGCGCAATGCGTTCGGCGACGTCGGCCGAATCCAGATCTTCGATCAGCACCACGAATTCGTCGCCGCCGAGCCGCGCCACGAGATCGGTTTCGCGCACGCATTCGTGTAGACGGCTCGCGAATGCGATGAGCAATGCGTCGCCCGCGGCGTGGCCCATCGTGTCATTGATGTCTTTGAAGTGATCGACATCCAGGAACAACAGCGCGATCGGCGCGGGCTTGCGCTGCCGCCGAGCGACGGCGAGACCGAGCCGTTCGTTGAACTGGAAACGATTCGCCAATCCCGTGAGCGAATCGTTGCGCGCGAGTTTGGCGAGCGCGCGCTCGGCATTCTTCATGTTGGAGATGTCGAAGATCATGCCGTAGAAACCGACCACCTCGCCTTCAGGCGTGCGGTCGGGAATGTACGTGCACTGATACGAATGCTCGCCGTCGGCGTACTTGCGTTCGGTCTCGAACGTGACCGTTTCGCCGTGCAATGCGCGATCGATGTAGGGTTTGATTTCCACGTAGATCGTGTCGCCCGCGACTTCGCGCATCGAGCGACCGACGAGCGCGGCCGGGTGCACGCCGAGCATTTTTCCGGTGTAGGCATTGGCGAAGGTATAGCGTTCCTCGGTGTTGATGTGCACGACAAACGCGGGCGTGTTGTCGGTGATCGCGCGCAGCCGGCGCTGGTTGCGCGCCAGATCGTGCTCGGCTTTGACGCGGCGTGAAATGTCGCGTCCGGCATAGATGATTTCGGACGGCCGCGTCGGATCGGAACTCGGCACGAGGCGGGCGTGCGCCTCGATCCAGATGTAATGCCCATTGCTATTCTTGACGCGATACACGGCCGTGGTGCGGCCGCCTTCGACGCGTAATTTGGATATCACCACCATCAGATCGGCGACGTCGTCGGGATGGATCAGGTCCCAGCGTTCTTCGCGCAGATCATCGAGCGGCCAGCCGAGGATTTCAGTGGCGGCCGGCGAGATGTATTTGCGATTGCCCTGCGCGTCGATGCGCACGACCATGTCACGCGAATAATCGGCAAGCATGCGGTAATCGCTTTCGCTCGCCGCCAGGCGGCGCTCGAGCCAGCGGCGACGCGCCAGGACAACGCCGACCGGCAACGTCGTCAAGCACATGCACGCGATGAAAAGCTGCAGCACGAGTGTGCGTTGCTCGGCCGAGGCCGATGGATTCAACAGCAGCGGTCCGTGTCCACTGAACGTGCCCGCCATGGCGATGATCGAGGTAACCGTCACGCCGAGAATCACGCCGCCGAATCCATGACGGAACGTCGCGAGCAACATCACGGGGAACACGGCGAACAGCAACGGCGCTTGCGTCTGCGAGAAAACCGCCGCGGCTGTCATCGCGATAAGCAAAACCGTGAGCACGTATTCGAACCGTCGCTCGCGACTGCCGAACAGACGTTTTCCTTGCGCCAAGCCGACCACGGTGAGCGTCGCGAACACCACCATGCCGAGCACGTGCGAGGTCAGCCACGTCGCCAGGATTTGCCAGAAATGCGCGTGCGCGACCAGCACCAGCGTACCGGCGGCGACGACACCGGACGCGATGCAGGCGACGATCGTGCTCGCGGTCGCGACGGTGCCGATCAGCGCGATTTTTTCCTGATTGGTCGCCGAGCCTGCATAGCGAATGACGCACGCGGCGACGAACCACGCCTCGAACGTACTGGCGAGCGCGAGCGATATCGATGAATACGGCGAAATGTCGCGCTGCAGACGAACCAGCACATTCACCGCGAAGGCGACGACGATGAAAACCGGCCAGCGCGATTTGCGCGAGGTAAGCAGCACACCGCACAGAAATCCGCTCGGAAGCCACATCGTCGACACGCTGCCCGATGCGCGCGTGTAAGTGAGCGATATCCACGCCGCCGTCGCCACCACGATCGCAAGGATCACGCTGTTGCGGACGACAATCGAAACTTCCTTGCGGGCGCTAATCGACATCATGCTGACGAGACTTGCGCGTCGACGTGGCGTCAGGCGCGGTGATAGGGATGATGGCTCAACAGGCTGGCGGCGCGATAGAGCTGTTCGGCAACCACGATCCGCACCAGCGGATGCGGCAGCGTCAGCGGGCCGAGCGACCAGCGCTGATCCGCGCGTTGCAGCACTGCCGCCGCCAAACCGTCGGCACCACCAATCAGAAAGGCAATATCCTTGCCCAGCATGCGCCAGCGGGCGAGTTCCTTTGCCAGCTCCTCGCTGCTCCACGACTGGCCGCGACCATCGAGCGCGACGATATAAGCATTTTTCGGGATCGCATCGAGCAACGCGTGGCCTTCTTCGTCTTTCGCGCGGGCCGGGTCGCGCGATTTCGCCGACACCTCGACGAGCTTGAGCGGCAACTCTCGTGTCAAACGTTTGACGTATTCGGCGAAGCCGTCATTCACCCACGACGGCATGCGATCGCCGACCGCAATGAGCGATGCGCGCATGCGGTGGTATCAGGTCATCATCGTCATTCGGCGTTGGCCGCGACCGGCAGGGCGTCTTCCACCGTCCATAGGCGTTCGAGCCCGTAGAACTCGCGGATGCGCGGCAGCATGACGTGCACGATGATATCGCCGAGATCGACGAGCACCCATTCGGCCTCGCGCTGACCTTCTACGCCGAGTGGCATCATGCCCGCCTTCTTCACGAACTTCACGACGTCGTCGGCAAGCGATTTCACATGGCGAGTCGACGTGCCGCTGGCGATGATAAGCAGATCCGCGATACTGGTTTTACCGCGGACATCGATTTCGCGGACGTCTTTCGCTTTCAGTCCTTCGAGCGCCGCGATGACTTGCGTGCGGAGCATTTCGACCGGATCGGCCTTGGCAGCGGGCCGTGACGACGCTTTCTTTGCAGTAGCGGTCTTGCGAACAGCGGTGGATTTGATAGCGATTTTAGATGCGGTAGCCAAAGTGGCGAAGTCCTCGGGTAGTCACGAAAAATCCCGCGCGGGCGTCCCGTCGCGAGAGGAGAAAAAATCAACGATGATCGAAGATGCTGCGTCGCCGAAGCGGAGCGTCCTCGTTGCCAGCGCAGCCTGACGCATCAAGCGGCCGCGATCCTTAGTACCTGGTTCAGCCGACGCAGTTCGAGCGCGGCAAGCAGTGCGAAGCCAATGCCGGCGGCGAATAGCGATACGACCAGCACGTCGCGGCTATCCGCGCGCGTCGGCGCGGCGAGCGCGATGGCGATCGAGGAGAACGTCAGCAGGAACGTCGAAACGACGGCGAGCGCGATACCTCGGATCAGATGCATGGGTGCAACTCCATTACATGACGGTAGCAACCGTCGTAAGCAGTATAAGACGAAATTTGGGTCGTGCTAGTGGCGGGGGTGTGTGTCGTTCAGCAATGCGCGATTTGTCATGCTTTCGCACGTTGGAACTCGACTTTCGCTAGTCGTTTTGTTTTTCGTTCGACGTTCGAAGCTCGAAGCTTCCGCTGCAAGCAGCGGGTAACTTTTTGCTCAACGGCAAAAGGTCACCAAAAAACGTTTCTTGTTTCGTTCGCCACGACATTGTTCGCTGACGGCACATTCGTGTGCTGACAGCGAATCGCGGCATCCTGCTTGCGGCCGCAATGATTTTCGTAATTTGATGTTCGGACAAGAGTCTTTTACTTGTCGCGGTATGGCGCGAGTAGCGATGCATCGTCCAGGATTGTGTCGGGGACTAGCCATTTGACGTCGTGATCGTCGCCTAGAAGTTCGCGGATGCGGCTGGCGGAAATTTCCAATGGAGTGACGCCGATGCGTAACACGCCGCCGGATGGTGATTGCGAGATTTCGTCGATGGTCGCGCTGCGCCGGTTCACCTCATCGGCGAGTTCGCGCGACAACGGACCGCCGTGTCCAGGACGCGTCATTACGACCACGTGCGCCAGCTCGAACAGATCGCGCCAGCGGTTCCATGTCGGAAGTCCGGCAAAAGCGTCATCGCCGAGCAGGATGGCGATGGGCTGCTCGCGCGGGAGTTCGCTGCGCAATTCGATGAGTGTGTCGACGGTGTACGAGGGCCCGCTGCGCTTCAGCTCTCTCGCGTCGACCGATAAACGATGTTGTCCTGCGATGGCGCGTTCGAGCAGTGCCGTGCGTTGGACCGCGTTCGCCATCGGCGCGGGTCGGTGCGGCGGTGAGTTCGCGGGCATGAAGCGCACATTCGCATCGACCATTTCCGCGGCTTCGAGCGCGACGCGCAAGTGACCGATGTGAACCGGATCGAACGTGCCGCCGAACAGGACGACCGGTTTCATCGGCGACGTTTCATCAACCGGCCGCAAGCAGCTTGGCGCGTGGCATCGCGACGGCGGCCATCAGACGTTCGAGTTCGATCCATGCGTCGCCGAAACCGCGTCCTTTGCTCAAACGATCGACGCGCGCAGCTTGCACCAGGCATTTTTCCCAGTGATTGCGATCCGCACGCGCGAGCGCTTGCTTGTAAACACGTTCGCGCGCGGGCCAGATGCGCTCGGTGCGAAACGCGGCCGACTGATTCGGATTGGCCGCGATACGCGCGAGCATCTGCAATTGATTGAGCACCCAGCCCATGATCGCCGGCACCATTTCGCCTTCCGCGCGCAGGCCGTGCACGATACGCACGGTGCGCGCGCCATCGCCTTCGAGCGCGGCGTCGACGAGTTTGAACACATCGAAGCGCGCGCTGTCGGCGACCAGCGCTTCGAGCGTGGCCGCGTCGAGCGGTTGCGAGCCGTGCAGCAACGCGAGCTTGTCGATTTCCTGCGCGGCCGCGAGCGAATTGCCTTCGACGCGCTCCGCCAGCGCATCGATCGCAGCACGATCGGGCTTGAGTCCGCGCGCGGCCATGCGCTGCGCGATCCATTCCGGCAATTCCTCCGGTTTCATCGTCCACACCGGCACGGCCATGCCGATGCGTTCGATCGCCTGCACCCACGCCGCGCTTTGCTGCTGCCGGCTCCATTCATTGCAGACGATCATGAGCACGGTATCGGGCGGCGGGTTTCCGCAATATTCGACGATGGCGTCGGAGCCTTCCTTGCCCGCCTTGCCCGTCGGCATGCGCAGATCGATCAGACGGCGCGTGGCGAACAACGACATCGATGCGCCGGCACGCGCCAATGCATCCCAGTCGAAATGCGCTTCGACGTCGAGCACGTCGCGTTCGTTGTAGCCGAGCGCGCGAGCGCGGGCACGCAATGCATCGGCGGCTTCGAGCACGAGTAGATGTTCGTCGCCGGCGATGAGGTAGGCGGGCTTCAGTTCGCCGCCAGCGATGTGCTTCAGGAAACTCGCGAGCGTCGCGCTCACTTCGGGGTTTCGGCCTTCGCCGCGGCGTCGCCCGCCGACGACGGTTCGCCCGCGTCGAGCCACAGGTCGGCC
>CAZZYA010000045.1:0-18507 GCA_964658115.1 uncultured Rudaea sp.
CAACGAACAACCGTGGCAGTTCAACGGCAAGTCCTACGCGCTGAGCGTGAGCGGCGGTATGGGTTTGCTCGGCGGCGATAACGCGACGGTGGATTCCGTCGTCGTCAACGCACAAGCCGCGCAGCTGGCCGCGGCCCATCTCGGCGGCAACCGCGTGTTGTGGTTCGAGACGAAAGAGGCAGCGCTGCTTCCGGTCGATCCGATTCTCGCGGTTCGCGCGGTGCTCAGCCGTCCGTTGTCGCAAGAACAGACGCGTTTCGAATTCCAGCCGATCGTGCCGCTGGCCGGCAAACTTACCGGCCAATACGAACTCGGCTTCAAAGTGAAAAGCGTGCAGCATCCGGGCACGACGATCGATTATTCCGACATCGCGCCCGCGGCGGCCGATTCGAACCAGATCGCCACGGTCGACCGCTGGCTGTTGCAGCACGCGCTCGAAGTGCGGCAGGAACAACTCAAGCGCGGCCGACAACTCCGTCTGTTCGTGCCGCAAGGCGTAACGAGTGCGTTGCAGCCGGAATTTCTGTGGTGGCTCGAACGCGAACTGAAGGAGCGACGTCTTTCGGGCACCGGTCTCACGCTTGAACTCGCATGTTCATCGCTGATCGACGCGGGTGCGCGAGGCACCGATCAACTCAAGATCTTGCACCAGCTCGGCGTGCGTTTCTGTCTGGTCGATTTCGGACGCGACTGGGCGGCGGTGCATGCGCTGAAGAACTTCCATGTCGATTTCGTGCGGCTCTCAGCGGGACTTGTCGCGGAGCTCGGCAGTGCGAAGTCGATCAGCGACACGTTGCTTGCATTGGTGCGCAAAGCGCACGCGGTATCGACGGGGGTTATCGCGCCGGAGGTCGACAATATGCAGCGGGCGCAGCTCTTGTTGCGGTTAGGGGTTGATTATGGGTGTGGGTCGGCGTTTGGGCGGCCGCAGCCGCAGCCCGACTTTGATTTTACTCGGCCACTGTTTTGATGTTTTTGGTGTTGGGTTTTTTACGAGCAAAGCTTCCGCTGCAAGGAGCCGAGCGGAAGCTCATAAACTAAAACAACCCACAAGAGCCTTTCAAAGCATCCCCGTTTCCAACTTAGCCACATCCGACATCATCGACTGATTCCAAGGCGGGTCAAACGTCAACTCGACATCCGCCTCCGCGACCGTCGGAATCGCTTCGAGTTTGTTGCGCACATCGTCGACAAGAATATCGCCCATTCCACAACCAGGTGCCGTCAGCGTCATCTGAACTTTCACGCGCCGTTGTCCATCTTCGGTTTTATCGAGCGAGCAATCGTAGACCAGCCCCAGCTCGACGACGTTGATCGGAATTTCCGGGTCGTAGCACGTTCGAAGCTGCTGCCATACCAATTTCTCGACCGCCGCGTCGTCCGCGCCTTCGCCCAACGTTAACGGCGCCGGCGGTTCCTTGCCGATGGCGTCGGCATCTTCGCCACGGATACGGAACAGGTTGCCGTCGACGAACACGGTGAAACTGCCACCTAGCGCCTGCGTGATGTAACCGTTCTGCCCGGCGGGCAGCGTCACTTCCTCGCCTTGCGGCACCATGACGGCAACGCAGTCGCGCGCGAACACGATCGGTTCGGAAGTTTGGCTGTAACCGCTCATCAGAAAATTCGGAAACCCGGTAGCCGGCACAAAAACTGCCGTTATTATCTCAGTAAGCTATCGCAATAACAGCGCGTCAGACGTATAAATCAGGCCGTGATCCGACAAATGCAAGCAATCCCGCTGCGCGCGTTGTTCCACGCGTCGTTGCTGTTTTGTCTTTTATGGAGCGGTGCTGTCTGCGCGCTAGATCCGCAAGCGCGTTTCGCCGACTACGTGCGCGACAACTGGAACACCGAAAGTGGATTGCCGCAAACCTCCGCGCTGAGCATCACGCAGGACAACACCGGCTACATCTGGATCGGAACGCAGAACGCGATCGCACGATTCGACGGTGTGCGCTTTACCGTATTCGATCGCGATTCGACCGGCGTCGATACGACACTCGGCAGCGTCGCGCACACGGACAAACGTGGCGATGTCTGGTTCGGCACGCCGCACGGCGCGCTGCACGAACATGACGGTCACTTCGAATTGCTGCACGCCGGACAGGACAGCGCGGCCATTCTCGACATTGGCGAAGCTGTCGATGGATCGTTGCTATTCGCGACGTCGCTCGGCGTGATGCGCTACGACGACGGCCACATCGTTCCCGCGCTGCTCGAAGGCGAGCCGAGCTTCAGTTTGCTACGCCAAGGCACGACGCAATGGGTCGGCGTGGCCGGCGGCCTCGTCCGCATCGACGCGCAAGGCATCGAACGCTATGCGCTTCCGGCAGCGTCGCGCGCCGTGCGCATCACGCATATCGCTTCCGATGCCCGCGGTCTCTGGCTCGGCACGACCGCGGGCCTGATGAAATTCGTCGACGGCCATGTCGTCGCCGCCAATCTCGGTGGCGAACTGGATTCGCGCAACATCGAAAGCCTGTATCGCGACAGCGATGGCAATCTTTGGATCGGTACCGCGCCGGTGTTGTTCCGATTGCGCCCGGACGATCATCTCGAACGCATCGGAGCCGACGATTTCACGCGCGATTCGTGGGTACTCGCCGTGTTCGAAGATCGCGAGCGCAACTTATGGATCGGCAGCCAGACCGAAAGTCTGTTTCGGTTGTGGAACGGCTGGGCGCGACGCGTATCGGAGCGCGATGGGCTGAGCGATCCGTTCGTCTGGAGCGTCACGCGCGATCAGCGCGGACGCATAATCATCGGCACCAATTCCGACGTAAGCGCGTACGACGCCAACGGCGTGCACGAGCTCGTCAGCGGAAAATCATTGCCGAATCCGTCCGTCTACGACCTTTTCGTCGACGACCGCAACCGTATCTGGATCGGCACGCGCGGCGGTATCGCGATTTATGCCGACCAAAAACTCGAACGGCCCGCCGCATTGAAGGTGCTCGACGGCTACCAGATCGACGCGATCGTGCAGAACGGTCCTGACGATTTCTGGATCGGCACGACGGGTGGCTTGTATCGCTATCGCGACGGTTCGATCGCGCTTGTCGGACCGCCGCCGGGCGGCACGCGTGCGCGCGTGCGTTCGCTGTTTCGCATGGACGACGCGACATTGTTCGTCGGCACCGAAGCCGGCGTACGTCAGGTGCGCAACAACGTCATGGAGACGCCGACGTGGGCCGCGCCGTTCGAAGGCCGCTTCGTCAGTGCGATCGCGCCGCTGCGCGACGGCGCCATCGGTTTCGCCACGCTCGACGCGGGCTTCGGCGTACTTGTCGACGGCAAACTCAGCGTGGTCACGCACAACAACGGTTTGCCGAGCGACAACGGCTGGGGTTTCCGCGTTGTAAACGGATGGCTATACGTGTCGAGCATCGACGGCGTCTGGCGCGCGCCACTCGATGCCTTTCCCGGCCTCAGCCGCGGCAACACGGACATGATCAACGCGCAAATGATTCTGAGCTCGAGCGGCCGCGAGCCGGGCAGCCAGCGCATTCGCTGCTGCAACGGCGGCGCGTCCGCGCGCTCGGCGCTCGACGGCACCAGCATCTGGTTGCCTACGATTTCCGGCGCGCTGCGTCTGGATACCACGTCGATTCTCGCCGGCAGCGAGCCGCCCTCCGTGGTCGTTGAAGGTCTGCGCAATGCGGGTACGTGGTTTCCCGGCGGCGCGCGCGTGGCGCTCGACAACGAGAACCGCGACATCGAAATCCATTACACCGGCTTGAGTTTCCGCGATCCGCGCGGTTTGCGTTTCCGATATCGTCTCGAAGGTTACGACGAAAACTGGATCGATGCCGGCACGCGTCGCGTCGCGTTCTACACGAATCTGCCCGCCGGCGATTACCGTTTTCACGTGCAGGTGATGCAACCCGACGGCGGCGCCGGTGGCGACGGCGCCCTGCCGTTCGCGTTGCAGCCGCGCTGGTATGAAATCGGTTGGGTGCGCGCATTGATGCTGGGCGCCGCGCTTCTCGTCATCGCCGTGCTGCTGTGGATGCAAACGCATTATTTCCGACTGCGCCAGCAGCGGCTGGAACGACTGATCGACGAACGCACGCAGGCGCTCAGTCACAGCAACGAGCGTTTGCGTCAGGCCAACATGGCGCTCGAACAAGCCAGCGAAACCGATCCGCTGACCGGCGTGCGCAACCGTCGTTTTCTGCTCGAACGCATCGCGCAACTGCTCGCCCGCGGCACGGGCGATGGCTTACGGCCGGCGTTCCTGTTGCTCGATCTCGACAATTTCAAGCAGATCAACGACCGTTACGGGCACGCCGCCGGTGATAGTATACTTGTGCAGATTTCCCAATTGCTGCAAACCCTCAGCCGCACCAACGATGAGTTGCTGCGCTGGGGCGGCGAGGAATTCCTGATTCTGGCGATGCGTGTGACGCAAGAGCAGGCGCTGGAGATCGCCGAGCGCATCCGCGAAAGCGTGGCCACGCATGGATTCCGTTTGGCCGACGGGCGCGAAATCGAAGTCAGCGCGTCGGTCGGCTTCGCGCTGCATCCGCCGTTCGCCGATGCCAACATCGATTGGGCCACGACGCTGGAATTCGCCGACACCGCGCTGTATCGCGTGAAGCAAAGTGGCCGCAATGGATGCGCGGGCATCGTGGCCGGCCGCGTGGCTCCGCGCGGTCGCATGCGCTGGAGCAAGGAACTCGCCAACATCGACGCGCTGGTCGATGCGGGTGTTCTGCGTTGGCTGCGGCCGCCAGGCGCGCGGCATCTTCGTCTGGTTGGCACCGGCGACGACGCCAGCTAGTCGCGCAGACAGTCGCCGAGGATTTTTACGGCCGCGTGCAGGTCCGCCGGTGGAAGATCCGCATAGCCGAGCAGCAGTCCGGGCCGCGGCAATTTCTTCATGCAGTAAGGCGCGACGAGATACAAACCGAGTCCGCGTTCGCGCGCGCGCTCGACGAGTTTTTCCGCCTGAGCATGATCGCAGCGCGGCAGCCACGCGAGCAGATGCATGCCGGCGCTCGAATCGGCGATCTGCACGCGTTCGCCGGCGTGTTTCTTGAGCGCATCCAGCAGCGTTGTGCGGCGCGATTTCAGCACCTTCGCCGCTGAACGCAGATGCCGCTCGAACGCGCCGCTGCCGATCAAGCGCGCCAGCGCCGCCTGTTCGATCGCCGGACAACCGCGATCGTTGAGCCATTTCGCCGCGACGAACGCCTGACGCAATCCCGGCGGCACGACCATGTACGCGAGCCGCAACGACGGAAACAGTACTTTGGAAAAAGTACCAAAATATACAACGCGGTCGGCGCGATCGAGCGATTTCAGCGCGGCGAGCGGTCGCGCATCGAAACGGAATTCGCCGTCGTAGTCGTCCTCGATCAGCCAGCAGTCGTGGCGTTCAGCCCATGCGAGCAAATCCATGCGGCGCGCGAGGCTGAGCACGGCGCCGGTGGGGAATTGATGCGATGGCGTGACGAGCGCGAGACGCGCGCCATTTCGTGGCAAGGCGGCGACGATGATGCCGTCGTTATCGACCGGACACGACACGATTTTCACTTCATGCGCCTGGAACAGTTGCCGCGCACCTTGGTAATGCGGATCTTCCATGACGACGCGATCGCCGGAATCGAGCAGTACATCGGCCGTGAGCGCGAATGCCTGTTGCGTGCCGCTGACGATCAGCACGTCATCCGGCGGCGCGACGATCCCGCGACGCCGTGCGAGATAGCCGCACACTTGTTCACGCAGTTCGAGCAAACCTTGCGGGTCGGGATAATCCGTCTGCGCATGCGCGGCGGCGTGATTGAGTTCGCGCCGCCACGCGCTGGCGAGTTGCGTGTTCGTCATCGGCAAGCCGTACTGCAAGTTGTAACGCAGCCCGCGATGCTGACGGCCGGGAATGGCGCGGTCGTATACGTCGGCGATCCGCTTTCCACGACGCGCGAGTACGACATTCGGCGTTCCGCGTTTCGGCGGTTTCGTTTCAGGTGTGCTGACCGCGCTCAGCGCGGCGACGTAGCAACCGGAACCGATGCGTCCCTCGATGAACCCTTCCGCGGAAAGTTGCTCGTACGCGGCGAGTACCGTGTTGCGCGACAATCCGAGTTCGCGCGCGAGCACGCGCGTTGCGGGCAGGCGCGTGGCGGCCGCGCAGCGGCCCGTGAGGATCGCCTGCTTGAGCGCGCGCGCCAGTTGCAGATAACGCGGCCCTTGGTCGTCGAGCTGGAGAAACAAGGCGGCTCCTAAAATTCCACGGAAACTGGCTCTCGCGGCGGCCAATTTGCGGCTCTAGTCTGCTCGCGTCAAGCACAACATAGCGACAGAACGATGCCGACCAAACCGAAA
Organism: uncultured Rudaea sp.; assembly: GCA_964658115.1. GTDB lineage: Bacteria > Pseudomonadota > Gammaproteobacteria > Xanthomonadales > Rhodanobacteraceae > Rudaea. Next base: position 6,331 of record CAZZYA010000045.1, read on the forward strand.
GCGCGCCATTACGTCCAGCGCATCAAGGAACGCGCGCACTATGACCGCGAGACGGCGTACGGAATTCTCGATGCGGCGTGGCTCGCGCACGTCGGTTTCAGCGACGGCGCACAGCCTTTCGTCATCCCGATGCTGTATGCGCGGCGTGGCGATTCGCTGATCCTGCACGGCTCGATCGCCAGCCGCTTGCAGCGGAACGTCGGCAGCGGCATCGACGCATGCGTGACGGTGACGATCGTCGATGCGCTCGTACTCGCACGGTCGCACTTCCATCATTCGGTGAATTATCGATCGGTGGTCGCGTTCGGAAAAGCGCATGCGATCGAGGATGTCGCGGAAAAAATCGACGTGCTCGCGCATTTCGTCGAGGCGATGCTGCCTGGCCGCGCGGCGGAATCGCGCGCGCCGGATCGCAACGAACTCGCTGCGACGTCGGTGTTGCGATTCGACATCGAAGACATCACCGCGAAAGTTCGCGACGTGGGTGTCAAGGACGACAAGGCCGACATCTCGCTGCCGCACTGGGCCGGCCTCGTTCCCATCCGCGCGGCGTACGGCACACCGATTCCATCGGACGATTGCGACGCGCCGCTGCCGCCGTCCGTGCAGCGATTGATCGGCGCGTCGTCATAGCCGACCCTCAACCGCGCGAAACGTGGCGACGTGCGAAACTATCGCATGACCATCGAAACCGTTTCGACGCCGGTAAAGCGCGGCGGCATCGCAATGCTCATCGTCGCCACACTGCTCAGTGGCTTGGCGGTCGGCGCGTTGTGGTGCCTGATCTCGATCTTCATCGACAGCGACACCCCCGTCGTGCTGATCGCGTTCGCGTGCCTGACCGGATGGTTCATGCGCTGGCAGGGTTACGCCGACCGTCGTGGCGCGATCGCTGCCGTCATCGCGACGCTGATTGCGTTCGTCTACGCGCAGTATCTGTTCGCGGCCGTGCGCATGGCGAATCTGCTCGGTTTTCCGCTACGCGATACGCTGTTCCGCATGGACTTGCCGTATGCGTGGCGAATCGCCCGCGACAACGTCACGTGGTGGGAAATAGGCTTCGTGCTGATGGCTTGTGTCGTCGCCGTGGTCGCGACTCAATGGAAATCGCCGTCGAAAAAATAAAGGCCGACCATAAGACACGCGAGCGCGCCGATGATGATCAACGTCGTCGCGAAGCGATCCGGCATCGGAATGGGTGGCGGATTGTCGGCACCGATTCCGATCAGCAATTGTTTTGCGCGGTCGAAGTCCGAATCGTCGCAGACGTAAATGTCGTGTTCGACGCTGCGGGTGAATCCGCGGAAAGACGATCCTTGCAATTCCTTGGTGTATGTTTCGATGCCGCTTTCGTCGAGCAGCTCGACGGCACGGCGATGGAAGTCGCCGCTGGCCGTTTTATAAAGAAACAGCACTGGCGCCGTCAGTGACCGCCGCCGCCGTCCATCGCCTTGAGACCGGAGATGAGTTTCGTCGCGGCTTCCTGGCCATCGGCGTAAAGCATGCGGCAATTGTCCTGATAGAACAGCGCATTTTCGATACCGGCGAAACCTGTTCCCTTGCCGCGCTTGATCACGATCACCTGTTTCGCGTTGGCGACATCGAGGATCGGCATGCCATAAATCGGCGATGACTTATCGGTCTTGGCAACGGGATTCACCACGTCGTTCGCGCCGATGACAATAGCGACGTCGCAATTCGGAAATTCCGGATTGATGTCGTCCATGTCGGCGATCAGATCATATGGAACACCGGCTTCGGCGAGCAGCACATTCATGTGACCTGGCATGCGCCCGGCGACGGGATGGATGGCGAACTTCACGTCCTTCTCGCGCTTGATGAGATCCTTCGACAATTCCCAAATCTTGTGCTGCGCTTGCGCCACCGCCATGCCGTAGCCCGGCACGATGATGACTTTCTCGGCGAGATACAGCAGCGATGCCGCGTCATCGGCTTCGATGGGCTTGAGCGAACCTTTGATTTCCTGCGCGGCGCCCCCGCCGCTGCCGAAGTTCGAAAACAGCACATTGCTGATCGAACGGTTCATGGCCTTCGCCATCAAACGCGTGAGCAGCGTACCCGCGGCACCGACCACCGTGCCGGCGATGATCAGCGCGACGTTACCTTGCACATAACCTTCGAAACCGACCGCAAGGCCGGTGAACGCGTTGTACAGCGAAATGACGACAGGCATGTCGGCACCGCCGATCGGCAGCGTCATCAAGATGCCGAACAGCAGCGCGAAGACGAAGAACAGGACGATCGCGTGCGGATACATGTGATGCACGACGACCGCGCCTGCGATCACGGCGAGCAGGAAACACAATCCGTTGAGCAGCTTCTGTCCCTTGAAGCGGAACGTCTTGTCCATCAGGCCCTGCAGTTTCGCGAACGCGATCAACGAGCCGGTGAACGAAATCGATCCGATCAGCGCGCCGATGACGGCGAGGACTTTTTGCGTGTCCGTCATTGCCAGATCGGGCGCCGTCGAGAATGCCGCACCGAGCAGCGCACTGGCGCCGATCGCCGCCGCCGAACCGCCGCCCATGCCGTTGTAGAGGGCGACCATCTGCGGCATGTCGGTCATCGCGACTTTCTTGCCGCTGTACCACGCCAACGCCGTGCTCGTGGCGATCGCGATGAAGATCAGCGCGGCGTTCTCGATGAAGATGTGACCATTCCCCGCGCCGTGAAAAAACGTGGCAACCACGGCGACGAGCACGCCCACGCCCGCCCACTGAATGCCGGAGCGGGCGGTGACCGGCGAGGACATCCGCTTGATGCCCATGATGAGCAGCACCGCGGCGATGAAGTAACTCGCCTGGATCAGGATCGCGACGATGTAATCGGTGCTCATCACTTCGCCCCTTGCTGGCCAGCAGCGGGTTTCTTGCTCGACTTGAACATCTCGAGCATGCGTTCGGTGACGACATAACCACCGGCCGCGTTGCCGGCGCCGAGGAACACGCCGATGAAGCCGATGATCTGCTGCAGTGGCGTGGTCGCTTCACCGAGCGCAACCATCGCTCCGACGAGCACGATGCCGTGCACGAAGTTCGAGCCCGACATCAGCGGCGTATGCAGGATCACCGGCACGCGCGAGATGATTTCGTGGCCGGTGAACGCGGCGAGCATGAATAGATAAAGTGCGAGGAATCCGTCGATCATAGTGTTACCCCGTTTTGCTTTTGACTGTGACTCTCGCCAAAGCGGGAATCCAGTGTCTTGTTTAGTTCAATGCCTGAAAGTCGCTGGACTCCCGCGTTCGCGGGAATCACGACTCAACCGCCTTCCACCAGTTTTTTCGTCGGCTCATGTTTGATCTCGCCCGCATGCGTGAGGCACGTCTTGACGATCAGCTCGTCGGTCCAGTCGAGGTTCATCGCGCCGTCTTTCAGGCTCAGTTCCAGGAAGTTGTACAGATTCTTCGCGTACAACTCGCTCGCGTTGATCGGCGTGGTCGCCGGCAGATTCACCGGCCCGATTACCGTGACACCGTTCGGTGTCGTGACGGTTTTGCCGGCTTCCGTGTATTCGCAGTTGCCGCCGGTTTCTGCGGCGATGTCGACGATCACCGAACCGGGCTTCATGCCGTCGACCATCGCGCGGCTGATGATTTTCGGAGCGGCACGACCGGGCACGGCGGCCGTCGTCACGATGACATCGATACCTTTGAGATGTTCGGCGAGCGCGGTCTGCTGTTGCGCGCGCTCTTCGGCCGTGAGCTCGCGCGCATAACCGCCGCTGCCCGCTGCACTGACGCCGAGATCGAGAAATTTCGCGCCGAGCGAACGAATCTGTTCGGCTGTTTCCGGACGCACGTCGAAACCTTCGACTTGTCCGCCCAAGCGACGCGCCGTCGCAATCGCCTGCAAGCCGGCCACACCGGCGCCGACGATCAGCACTTTGCTCGGACGGATCGTGCCGGCCGCGGTGGTGAGCATCGGAAAGAATTTCGGACTCGCTTCGGCCGCGATCAGCACGGCTTTGTAGCCCGCGATGTTCGCTTGCGAGGACAACACATCCATCGCTTGCGCACGCGTGGTGCGCGGCAGCAGTTCCATCGCGAACGCGGTGATCTTGCGGTCGCGCAGCGCCTTGGTGCGTTCGGGCGACTGATGCGGCGCGAGATAGCCGATGACGACCGTACCTTCGCGCAACGCGCCGATTTCGTCGAGCGAAGGCGGTTGCACTTTCAGCAGCACGTCGCTGCGTGACAGAACCTCGTGCGCGGCGGCCGTGGAAACATCCTTGAACGCGGCGTCGGGAAAACTGGCAGCGGTGCCCGCGCCGTTTTCGATCACGATGTCGGCGCCTTTCGCCTTGATCTTTTTCGCTACGTCGGGAGTCAGCGCTACACGGCGCTCCCCGGGCACGCTTTCGCGCACCACGCCTACGGTCGTCGCCATCCTCCCCTCCCAGGTTGAACGCTATGTGATGCCACGCGATCCCCGATGCTAGCCGAGCTTTCGCGCCACCGCTAGTATGCACAGATGACGATGCAACCGAATTACGCCGATCCGCTCGCGGCGCTGAACGAGCGACTCTCCGCTCCGGCCTTGCAACTGGGCGAACCCGGGCCCACCGCCGAACAGCTCGATCGATTGCTCAGCGCCGCCATTCGCGTGCCCGATCACGGCAAGCTCACGCCCTGGCGGCTGCTGTTGGTGCGCGACGAAGCGCGCGTGAAACTCGGCCAGGCGCTGGCCGAACTTCACGCGGAAATCGATCCGGAAGTGGCGCCGGCGAAACTCGAGAAGGACCGCGCCCGACTGGCGGCGTCGCCGCTGATGATCGTCGTCATCGCCGTCGTCGACGGGCAGCACAAGAAAGTGCCGGCGCAGGAACAAATCCTGTCGGCCGGATGCGTGGCTTACAACCTTTTGATCGGCGCGCAAGCGCTGGGCATGTCCGGTCAATGGCTGACGGGCTGGGCCGCATACGAGCCGAAAGCGCGCGCATTGTTCGGATTGAAGGAAAACGAGAGCGTGGTGGGCTTCATGCACATCGGCACGCCGCGCGAACGCGCACCGGAACGCACGCGGCCGCTGCTGGCGGATGTCGTCGGCGAGTGGAAACCGTAGAGCGCGAACGATAGTCATGAACCAAACGCTGTATCTGGTCGATGCGAGCCTTTACGTTTTCCGTTCGTGGCACGCGGTGCCGCCGACGTTTCACGATCATGAAGGCGCGCCGGTCAACGCGGTTTACGGATTCACGCGATTCCTGTGCGATTTCCTCGACCACGCTAAGCCGACGCACGCAGTCATCGCGTTCGACGAATCGCTGACCAGTTCGTTCCGCAACACGATCTATCCCGAGTACAAAGCCAACCGCGAACTGCCGCCGGACGAATTGCGGCGACAGTTCGTTTACTGCAAACAGGTCGCCGCCGCGCTCGGGCTATGCGTGCTTTCGCACGCGCATTACGAAGCCGACGATCTTATCGGCAGCGCGATGATCGGCATGCGCAAACACGGTTTTCGCTCGGTCGTCATTTCCGCCGACAAGGATTTCGGCCAGCTCATCGAAGTGCACGATGAACAATGGGATTTCGGACGCGATTTGCGCTGGAACGCCGACGGCGTGAAAAAACGTCTGGGTGTGCGGCCCGATCAAGTCGTGGATTTCCTCGCGCTGACGGGCGACGCCATCGACAACATCCCCGGCGTGCCCGGCATCGGCGCGAAGACGGCAGCCGTGCTACTCGCCCATTTCAACTCGCTCGACGAACTGCTGCGCCGCGTTGAAGAAGTGCCGTTCTTGCGCATGCGCGGCTCGGCGCAGGCTTATCTGCGGCTCAAGGAACATCGCGAGCAGGCGTTGCTGTCACGCATGCTCAGCGCCATCGCGCTCGATGCTCCGGTGCCGCCGCACGCCGATGGTATGTGCCGCGGAACGCCGGATCTCGCAGCGATCGACGACCTGATCGAAAAACTCCGCTTCGGACCGTTAACGCGAAGCCGCTTGCGCAGCTTCGCCACGGCCTAGTGACTTTTCTGGTCCGGCGGCGTGGTGTGGAAACCGGGGCCTTCCTTCAACATCGATGGATCGCCTTGCTTGATCGGAATCGGCGCCGCCATCGCACCGCTCTGTCCCCACGCGAATCGGACGTTGCTTGCGAAAACCTGTTCGGGTTCCGCTTGCGACGGATCGGTGAGCACGCCGTTGTGATCGTACAGCGATTCCTGCTGATTGCTGATGAAGTACAGCGTGTCGCCGGCCAGCGCGCCCTTGCCCAGAGCGATGAAGTCCTGGCTGCCCACATCGATCGGCATCGCGGTCTTGATCGTTCTTCCATCTTGCGACAAGCCAAGCCGCATGACGCGCTTGGGAACCATGCCGTCTTCGGTGAGGATGAGCGTGTCGTCGTAATAATGCATGCCGGTGATGCCGCCGAGCACGAGCTGGTCGGCGTTGTACGACGGCTCGAATGCTTCGCCTTTCGCCAGATCGAAACCGAAAATTCCCAGTGCGTAGTCGGCGATGTAAAGCACGCGCCCGTTCGCGCTGACGGTGATGGCGCTGATCGTCGTCAGTTTGGAGTTCGTCACGACCGGCTTCAAAGCATCGCCTTCGAGTTTGAATACTTCGCGATGCGCGCCGTCGGCGACGAAAACCATGCCGTTGGCGCTGACCGCGATGTCGTTGAACGTGCGCAGCATGTCCTGCGCCGGCGTGTATTTCTTGACGAACGTGCCCGACGATAATTCGAACTCGAGCAACGCGGCCTTGTTCGCATTGTCGGCGGCGAACTTCACGAACTTCGGCGACGCCGACGTGGCTACGTACAATTTGTCGTGCGCGCTATCGACACCGAGCGCATCGACGCCCCACAGATTGGGATTGGATCCAGGCGCGATGAAATCGGCGAGTTTTCCTTTCTCGCTGAGCAGATGAATCGATCCATCGCGTTCACTGCCGATCAGCAGCGACTTGCGCTTCGGATCCCACGCAAGCGCATTCATGAGGTTGTCCGCTTTCGGCAAATCGAACGCGACTTTGCCCTCGCCGAACGATTTCGAATTCACGTTGAGATTGGCGACGATGTAATCCCAGACCTTGTTGCCGTGAATCGGCTCGAAGCGCGGATCTTTTGAGATGTCGTAACCGAAACCCTGCATCTGCATGCGCATCAGCGTGTCGTAGGCGCGCGATTTGTCGTTCTGCTTGGCGTAAACGAGCGCGAGCTGCAGTTTGATCTCGCCCGAATTCGGCAGCAGTTCGCTCACGCGCTTGAGCACCCACGACAAGCGTTCGTAGTCGTTCTGTTGCGTATAAAGCTGAGCGAGGCGCGTCAGCGCGGCAACGTCGCGCGATTGCTCGATCTGATCTTGCGTCAGCGCTTCGGCGCGCTGCGCGACGGGCGCCGGCGTCGCGGTCGGCTGTTTAGTTGGCTGCGCGTGCGCACATGTGGCCGCCATCAATGCAGCCGCCAACATCCACGATTGAGTTTTCATGCCCGAATCCATGATGATTGATTGAATGAACGGAGCTGGGACCGCACCGCGACGGTGAAGTTCGGCGCACGCGATCGTACGCGCGTCGTCATCGCGCGCAGCAAGCCGACTATTATCGCCGATTTCACCGTCCGGCGCGACGAACATGGAAACGAGCATGCCCGAAACCGAAGTCACCGAAACGCTGTACGAAGGACGCTGGCTGCGCCTGATGAAGCGCGGCCGCTGGGAATATGCCGAGCGCACGAATCCCAGCGGCGGCGTGATCATCGTCGCGATGACGCCCGAGAACCGCATCGTGTTCGTCGAACAATGGCGCGAAGCGGTCAAAGCCAAAACGATCGAAATGCCGGCCGGACTCGTCGGCGATATCGCCGGCAGCGCCAGCGAATCGGCCGTTGCCGCGGCCGAGCGCGAACTCGTCGAGGAAACCGGCTATCGCGCAGCGCGCGTGGAATTTCTCATGGCCGGCCCGTCATCGGCCGGCATGAGCAATGAGATCATCGCCTTCGTGCGCGCGCACGGACTTACGCGCGTGAACGCCGGCGGCGGCGATGCGACGGAAAACATCGTCGTGCACGAAATCCCGCGCGACGATGCGGCGGCGTGGCTGTTGCAGAAATCGCGCGAAGGCTATTCGATCGATCCCAAACTGTTCGCCGGCCTCTACTTTCTCGATCACGCCGACGTGCTGTTCACCGCGCCGAAATGATCGCCATCGCGACGAATTGCCACAGCAATAGCAGCGCCATCAGCACCATCATCAATACGGTCAATCCCGCGCCGAGCGCGCGGCCTGAGCTGACGCCGCTGTGCCGCGACACGCCCCAGGCATGCAGCAGGCGCGCGACGACGAGTGCGATGCCGAACACGTGAATCAGGATCGGCGCGGTCTGGTTGAGCTCGAGGATGAGCATCAACAGCAAATAGAACGGTACGTATTCGACCGCGTTCGCGTGCACGCGAATGCGCTTCAACAAATCCGGATTGTTGCCATCGCCCAGGCCGACGCGCGCGGTGCGCCGGAACATCACCACGCGTAACGCTAGCAGCACGACCAAAAGCGCCATCAGCGCCGCATAAAGTCCCGTTATTTTCATCGTTCCCCTCGCTCAGTTCAGACTCAACCGTTGTCCGTGCTGCACGCCGGCGAGACTCGCCGCGCGCGCTGGAATGACGCGATAGCTTACGCGCAGCGCGCCGACCTTGAGATGGTTCATGTCGTCGGCAGTGACAAGATCGCCGTCGGCGTCATGAAAATTCACGGCGAGATTCGGCGGCAGGTTCGCCGTGTGCGCCGGATATTTCTCGAGCGGAATTTGTTCAGCCACGACGTCCGCATCGACGATGTAACCCGCGATCCGCACCGGTCCCGTCGCGAAACGCGCCGAGGCAAACGGAAAGCGCGGATTTTCGTGACCGACGGCTGTGCGAAATTTCGAGGAATCGATAGGCACCGAAGACCATGCGGTGTCGTACTTGCAGTCGGAACCCGCGCACTGCTCGCGCCATTGATACATTTCCACATTGCGCAAAAGTACAATCGCGTCGACGCTAAGGCCGAGTTCGACGTCGCGAACGGCCGATGGCGTGGAAAGTTTGCCGCTGACGGTCACGCGCCGGCCTTCACTCGCCGGATCGACCGGCGTTGCCGTGGTTTCGGTCGCATGCTGTTCGGGAGCGTCGCTCTGCACACGCCAGCCCAATTGTGTGATTCCGTAGTATGCGATTACGCCGATCAGGAACAACAACGCGAGGCCGACGCGAAGCGACGGATTGCGCCGGCGCGCACGCTTTGCCACGGTCAGGCCGCCACGCCGACGAGTTCGCCGCGTTCGTCAGCGGTTGAATAGCGACCTTTATCGTCGCGTGTCACGCGGGCCATCGCGCAGTCGACGTCGTGCGTGAAGAACAAGCGCACGTCGCGCGCGAGTTTGTCGTCGAGGAATTCGCGTTTTTCGTCGATCAGGGTTTCGGGCGCGCGGTCGTAGCCCATCGTCACCGGCAGATGCACCCACGGACGTCCCGGAATCAGATCGGCGCAAAACGCTACGCCACCATTCGGCAATACGATTTCGGCCAGCATCAATCCCGGCGTGTGACCGTTGCTGAAGGAGAAGCGCACGGATTTACCGAGCGCTGTGGAATATTCGTTATCGACCAGTTCGAGACGTCCACTGTGCTGCAACAACGCCGGCAATTCCGGAATGAACGACGCGCGATCGCGCGGATGCGGATGCGATGCGCGTTCGAATGCAGTCTTGCCGACGATGTATGTCGCATTCGGGAAAAGCAGCGACGGCGCCGAGTCGGGTTTCCATTCCGAGAGCAATCCGCCGGCGTGATCGAAATGCAGATGTGAGATCACGACCGCATCGATGTCGCCGTGCGAGAAGCCAGCCGACTTCAGCGAATCGAGCAGGATGTGGCGATCTTCCATTACGCCATAACGCTCGCGCAGCTTCGGCTCGAAAAAGGCGCCGATGCCGGTTTCGAACAATACGGTTTTGCCATCGAGATCGTCGACGAGCAGCGCGCGGCACGCAAGCGGAACGCAATTGTTTTCGTCCGGCGCAAGCCACTTCGACCACAGCGCTTTCGGCGCGTTGCCGAACATCGCGCCGCCGTCGAGTTTTTGCGAGTTTCCGAGGATCGACCAGAGTTTCACGTCACTTCACCTTTCCGCTCGCGCCGGGTCGGCGCGGGTCGGATCCCGCGTGCATCTCGCCGGTTTGGCGGTTCCAGCTCACCATGTTCATGAAGCCCCAAGCCCACACGTCTGGCGCGATGTCGAGCTGATAGCCCATCTTTTGCAGCTTCTGGATCTCCGCGTCGTCGAATGCGCCTTTCTCCGCCGACACGCTGTCGGGCATGTATTGATGGTGATAGCGGCGCTCGGCGACGACCTTCTCCGGCGTTTCGCCATCGATATAAGCGAGCACACCTTCGAGCACCATCGTGATGATGAAACTACCGCCGGGCGTGCCGAGCGCGGCGGTTTTTTCGTCGTTGTCGATGAACGTCGGCGTCATCGACGACAGCGGGCGGTGATGCGGTTTCGGCGCGTTGTTGTCGTTGCCGAGCAAGCCGTACGCGTTCGGCTTTCCGGCGACGAGCGCGAAATCGTCCATCTCGTTGTTGAGCACGAAACCCGTGCCGGGAACGACGAACTTGGAACCGAAGGTAGTGTTTACGGTTTGTGTGGCCGAAACGAGATTGCCGTCGGCGTCGATGATCGAAAAATGCGACGTGTGCAGACTTTCGCTCGGCACCATATAACCCGGCAGGCTGCTGCTCGGGGTGGCTTTGTCGGGCTCGATCGTGGCGCGCAGTTTTTCGGCGTGCGCCATGCTCGTGAGATCGGCCACCGGCATTTTTACGTAGTCGGGATCACCGAGATATTCGGCGCGGTCGCGAAACGCGCGACGCATTGTTTCGATGATGATATGGATGCGATGCACGTGATCCATTTTCGCGAGATCGAATCCGGACAACATGTTGAACATTTCCGCGAGCGCGATGCCGCCCGAAGAGGGCGGCGGCGCGGTGACGATGTGCCAGCCGCGATAGGAAAATGCGATCGGATCGCGTTCCTTCGCGGTGTACTGCGCGAGATCGTCGAGCGACCATCGACCACCGGCCGCTTTCACGCTATCGACAAGCGTCTTGGCAAGATCGCCGCGATAGAAACCATCGTTCCCTTCGTCGGCGATTTTCTGCAGCGTCTTCGCCAGATCGGGTGAGCGGAACGTCCAGCCGTTTTGCGGTGGATTGCCTTTGTCGAGATACAACGCGACCGTTGCGGGAAACCGCTGCATGCGCGGCGCCACGTTGGCGAGTTCTTCGATGAAACGCGCGTCGGGTTTGAATCCATCGCGCGCGATGCGGATCGCCGGCGCCAGCGATTTCGACAGCGGCAGCTTGCCGTAATTCTTTGCCAGCCAAACCAGCGCGGCGGGCTCGCCCGGAATCGCCGACGACAACGGTCCGTTGAGCGAATGATCGCGATCCGGACTGCCGTCGGGCTTGAGATAATCTTTTGGATCGACGCCTGCGGGCGCGGTTTCGCGCGCGTCGAGCATCGTTTCCTTGTGGTCGGACGTGCGGCGCAGCAGGAACAATCCGCCGCCGCCGATACCCGAACTCTGGGGCTCGACGACCGCCAGCGTGCTCGCCACCGCGATCGCCGCGTCGAACGCGTTGCCGCCTGCGTCGAGCACTTCGAAACCGGCTTGCGTCGCCAGCGGATGCGCACTCGCGATGGCGGCATGACCGGGCTTCTGATCCGCCGCGTGCGCGACGGAAACGGACGACAAAACACACACGACGAACAAACGAAACTTCACGATTTCTCCTCGACGGTCAATGCGTGATATTTCGCCATCAACTGCTCACGCGATTCCGGACGCTCCGCATCCACGAGTATGCACTCGACCGGACAAACTTCCACGCATTGGGGCGTATCGTAATGACCCACGCATTCCGTGCATCGGTTCGGCGCGATCTCGTAAATGACGTGACCTAGCGAGATCGCCTGATTGGGACATACCGGTTCGCACACGTCGCAATTGACGCACACGTCGGTGATTTTCAGCGCCATCGATTCACAACCTGGTGTCGCGCCCACGAAGAGCGGGCACGACATAGGTAAGTGGTGATGCCCTATTTCATTTCAACGAAGCGGAATTCTCCGCCGGTTTTCGACACCGCGTTCTTG
>CAZZYA010000046.1:0-18423 GCA_964658115.1 uncultured Rudaea sp.
AGTTTCTGCACCGGTTCGCGACCGACATTCCCGCGGCGGAATTGCGCGCGATCGCGTTTGCGTTGTTCGCGGTGCTGCCGGCGGCGTGCGCAATCCTTTCGTTGCTTTTCGATACATCGATCGCGTTCGCGGTTTTTGCGTCGATTTCCGTCATGGCCGGCTTGTTTGTCGAGCGCTGGCTATTTTTCGCCCAGGCACGGCACAAAGTAATGCTGTTCTACACGCGCTACGACCGCGCGTAACGTTTCTTGCCGGCCATCTTCTGGCACGGTGCGCGGATTCGCTATGCGTTGCATACTCTGCATTCGGACGCTTAGGCGTCCAATTGTCCAGTCCATCGGGGATCCGCTCATGTATCGAACCGCCGCCGCGTTTGCCGTTGCGCTCGTTCTCGCCTTTCGCGTGTTGCCCACGTTCGCCGCCGAACACGACGATTCGGTCAAAGTCGAAACCGAGGTGAAGAAAGGCGGTGACGACAAGAAAAACGACGCGCCGCCGGAGAAAGCGGTGACGACGAATCATAGCGTCGGCGTCGGCGGAAAATCGATTGCCTACAAAGCCACGGCGGGCACGCTGCTGATCCGCGACGACAAAGGCAAGCCAGACGCCAGCGTGTTCTACGTCGCCTACACGGTCGACGGCGATGCGGCCGCCAAACGTCCGGTCACGTTTCTCTACAACGGCGGTCCGGGATCGGCGAGCATCTGGTTGCACATGGGATCGTTTGGTCCCGTGCGCGTGCAGACAGCGAGCCCGGAGGCGACCGCACCCGCGCCGTTTCACCTCGTGCCGAACGAAGAGAGTCTGCTCGATAAAACCGATCTTGTCTTCGTCGACGCGATCGGAACCGGATTTTCCAAAGGCCTGCCGAAGGGCAAGGACGAAAACGGCAAACCCGACAAGGATGACGAAAATCCGAACAAGCGTTTCTGGGGAACCGATCAGGACATCGACGCGTTCGGCCGTTTCATCATCCGCTACGTCACGGTGAACAAGCGCTGGAATTCGCCGAAATTCCTGTTCGGCGAATCGTACGGCACGCCGCGCTCGGCAGGTTTGGCACGATATCTCGAAGAACACGGCGTCGCGCTCAACGGCGTGGTGTTGTTGTCGTCGATCATCAACTACGCCTCGCGCCTGCCGGGACTCGATAACGATTACGTGAACCTGCTGCCGTCGTACGCGGCGATCGCGTGGTATCACGGCAAGCTCGCGAACAAACCAGCGACGCTCGAACCGTTCCTGACCGACGTGCGCAATTTCGCGCGCAGCGATTACGCCGTCGCGCTGAACAAAGGACAGGATTTGGAGCCCGCCGAACGCGACGCGATCGCCGAGCGCATGTCGAAATACATCGGGCTTAGCGCGAAATATTTGGTGGAAGCGAATCTGCGCGTAAGCCAGCCGCGCTTCCGCAAAGAACTGATGCGCGACGACCGCCGCACCCTCGGCCGTTACGACGGACGCTTCGAAGGCATCGACACCGATGCCGCCGGCGAAACGCCGGAAAGCGATGCGGCCGACACCGCAATCCGTGGCGCATTTACCGGCGCCTTCAACGATTACCTGACGCGCGAGCTGAACTATTCGAGCGATGTCGTGTACAACGTGTCGGCTAACGGCGCGAATCGCGATTGGGATTTCAAGCACGCGATTCGCGGCTCGCAGCGCACCGTTCCCGTGCCGATCATGGGTTCCGATCTCGGCGATGCGATGCGGGCGAATCCGCATCTGAAAGTGTTGTCGGCGAATGGCTACTTCGATCTCGCAACGCCTTTTTTTGCAACCGAGTACGACCTCGGGCATATGGATATCGATCCGGCGCTGCGCAAGAATTTATCGTTTACGTATTACCCGTCGGGGCACATGGTTTATTTGAATCTTGAGGCGTTGAAGCAGTTCAAGATTGATTTGGCGCGGTTTTATGATTCAGCGGTGGGCCACTGATTTCGCTGACGTGTCGTTTTTGTCATGGCGAGGAGTGTGGGACTTTAGTTTTTGGGATCGGGTTTTAGAGCTTCCGCTGCTAGCAGCGGGTAACTTTTTGTCGGGTGACAAAAAGTCACCAAAAAACACCTTTTAGGATCTGAGCCGCCCCGGTTGGTTGCACACGTAATCGAGTAGGCCGCTGACGTCTAGGTGCGGTGCGTGACAGTACCCAGAACGGTTACGCTCAGACGGTAAGCGCTTGGCTGTGCCAAGCGGACGCATCTTTTTCTGTCACCGCTTTTCTGCTCTCGCGGGCCTCGACCAAGCGAAGAGTCGCGTCGAAATGAGCGATAGGTCCCAGTTCCTAGAGGGCAAAAACCTCGATGCCTCAGCGGCGTATAAACGGGTGGCGCTCAGATTGAAAAGGTGTTTCTTTGGTTACCTTCTTCGCACCAGCAAAGAAAGTGACTCGCTCGCTGGCGAGCGAAAGCTCTGCTAATAAACGAGACGCCGACAGCAAAACTTTCGCTTCAAGCAACCTGTCCGCCGACAGCAAAAACACCAGAGGAAAGCCCCAACGAAATAGCGGCCGCTCCTGGGGAAGAGCGGCCGCCGGATGCTGCCGATCTGCTGGGGGACAGAGGGGTGGGCAGCGCGGGCAACACTACTCGCGAAACGTTAGGGCGACCTAAAATTTGCAGGTATTTACCGTACGGCAAAATGAAGTTCGAACGTGCGGTCGCCGTTGTCCGCGGTCTTCTCTTCGAGCCGCCATGTCCAGCGTTCGCAGACGCGCCGGATCATGCTGAGTCCCAGTACTTTTTCGGTGCCGATGCGCGGGTCGGACGGCATCGCGGTCAGCGGCGCGGCGGAGCTGCGGTGTTCGATGCGGACGCGCTGCGCACCCACATCGACATGCACCGTGCCGTTGTCGGCGAACTGCGTGGCGGCGCGCAGCAGATTGCCGATCACGACCTGCAGCACGCGGGCGGGCGCTGCGACGTAAACCGGCGATTCGTTGCGATGTTCGACACGCAGATGCCGCTCGTTGAAGCCGTCGCAGCGTTCGCGCAGCAGTTGACCGACGATATGCCCGGCGTCGCTCGCGCTCGTCGCGGCGAGTTCGCGCTGGTCGCTGCGCGCGAGCAACAGCAAGGCGTCGAGCAGGTCGCGCAGTTCGTCGCTACCGCGCTGCATGCGTTTCAGGCGCGATTCGGTTGGCGTGTCGCAGCCGCTGTCGAGCATCACTTCGAGCGCGCCGCGAATCACGGCCAGTGGCGTGCGCAATTCGTGACTGGCATCGGCGGTAAAGGCGCGCTCGCGGCGGATGTATTCGTAGAGTTTTTCCTGATAGCGATCGAACGCTTGCGCGAGTGCGCCGACTTCATCGGCGGCGAAATTCGGCGCAAAGCGCGCGGCGGGTTCCTGCGACGGTTCCAGCACTTCGACCTGCGCGGCGAGCCGTCGCACGGGTTCGATCGCGCGTCCGGCCCACGCCCAGCCGAGCCACGCGGAAAGCCCGGTACCGAACAGCACGAGCGCGATGAGGTCGCGCGCGAATCGGCGTTCGCGCGCACGTTCGAGACCGAGGTTCAACACGACGTACAGATGCTGACCGTTCACGTCGAACACTGCCACGTGACGCTCGCCGCCGTTGTCGGAAAGCTCGTGCTCGCCGAGGTCGAGTTCGCGGATGTCCGGCGGTGGCGCGTTGTCGCCATCGCTGAAAACAGAGATGTGCTGCGTGCGTGGATGCGGCGTCACGCCTTCCTGCGCATAGCGCTCGCGCACGTAGTCGCTTTCGACGCGCAGCATTTCGAGGATCAGCCGATGTACGTACGAATCGGAAAAATGCACCGCCACCAGCGCGACGCAGGTCGTGACGACGAAGCCGAGTCCCGCGAACGTGAGCGCGACGCGCCCCCGCAAGCTGATTTTAGGCGTCGGCCGTTTCTGCGATTCGGTAACCGAATCCATGCGCGGTATGCAGTAGGCGAGTGGCGAAGGGGCGATCGATCACGGAACGCAATACTGACAGATGCGTATGCAGCGTGGCGATATCGCCGCCGTTTTCGCCCCACAGTGCCTGCGCGAGTTCGGCATGGCGAACCAGGTGCGGCGCGCGGCGCATCAGCGTTTCGAGCAATACGAAACCCGCGCGTGTGAGCGTGAGCGTTTGCCCTGCGCGTTCGACGGTTTGCGTGACCGGATCGAGCATCAGGTCGCCGATGCGCATGGCTTCGCCTTGCTGCAGGCGGCGTCGGCGATGCAGCACGCGGATGCGCGCTTCGAGTTCCTTCATCGCGAAGGGTTTGACCAGATAATCGTCCGCGCCGCTGGCGAAGCCGATCAGTTTATCGTCGAGCGTGTCGCGCGCGGTGAGCATCAGGATCGGGATGTCCGATTGCGCTTCGCGAACGGCTTTGCACAGGTCGATGCCGTCGAGCTTGGGCAGTCCGAGATCGAGCACGATCACGTCGTAGATGCCTTCCAGCGCCATGCGCAAACCGAGCGCGCCGTCGCCGGCGTGGTCCATGACGAAGCCGCGATGTTCCAGGTAGTCCCAGATGTTCGCGGCGATATCGCGTTGATCTTCGATAAGAAGGATGCGCAACATGATCGGCGGCGCAAGATGACAGGCGCGCGAGTATACCCGCGGCGGTGTTAATCGAACTTTAGGCGATCGTGCATCAGAATCTTTTTTACGATCCCGTCGCGCTCGGTTCGACGGCGGCTTTGGCCGCTTCCGGCGGAGGCGCTGCGGTGTTCGGCGATCCCATCATGCGTGCGCTGCGCCAGTTGCCGAAGATGTAATACAGCACCGACAGCGTCAGCGACACGATCGAACCGAGCGGAAAGCTCCACCAGATCGCGTCGGCGCCCCAACGGCCGACGAAGCCGTACGCGAACGGAATGCGTACCAGCCACAGCGCGATGACGAGAATGATCAGCGGCGGAATCACCGCGCCGGTCGAGCGCACGATGCCGGCGATCACGAACGACACGCCGAAGAAAATGAACGACCACACCACGATCGCATTGATGTGCTGCGCGATGTCGATCGCACCGCCGGTCGCGGGTAAAAATAAATTCAACGCGCCGCGATTGAACAGATACACGATCGTCACGAGGCATCCGGTGAGCAGAAAATTGAAACCGACACCGGTGAGCGTGATGCGCGCGATGCGGTCCCATCGTCCCGCGCCGACGTTCTGCGCGGCCATCGACGAAGCCGCCATACCGACCGCGATCGATGGCATCTGAATGTAATTCCATAACTGGAAACACGCGCCGTAAGCAGCGGTGTAATGCGCGCCGAATTCGTTCACGAGCGAGATCATCGCGATCATCGACAGCGACATCACTACCATCTGCAATCCCATCGGCAAACCTTTGGCGACGAGCGCGCGCAGGATCGTACCGTTCACACGCAGCAGATCGCCTTCGCCTTTGTGGAACGTCAGGAAATGTTTTTTCCGGTACAAAACCAGCACCATCGCGCACAGCGTGACGAACTGCGCGACCACCGACGCGAACGCGGAACCGGCGATGCCCATCGCGGGAATCGGACTGATGCCGAAAATGAAAACCGGATTGAGGCCGATGTCGAGCACGACGTTGAGTACGAGAAAAAGAAACGGCGTGCGCGCATCGCCCGCGCCGCGCAGCGCCATGCCGCAGAACGACAGCAGATACAAAAACGGCATGCCGATGAAGATCACGCGCAGATACGCGACGGCGAGCGGTTGCACGTCGTCCGCGGTGTGCATCAGCCGCATAAGATACGGCGTCGCGAATAGCCCGAAGACGGCGACGATCACGGAAAACACCGTGAAAAACACAAGGCTCGTGCCGATAACACGTTTGGCCTGCAGGACGTTACCCGAGCCCATCGCCTGTCCGATCAGGATGGTCGAGGCCATGCCGATGCCGAACATTGCGCCGAGCAGGAAAAACAGGATCGTGTTCGCGTTCGATGTCGCCGCGAGCGCGGCTTCGCCCAGACCGTGGCCGACCCAGATCGCATTCACCGAACCGTTGAGCGATTGCAACACGTTGCCGGCGAGGATCGGCAGCGTGAAGAACAACAGTGTCTTGCCGATCGCGCCTTCGGTCAGCGCGCGATTCGGACGTTGCATGACGGCGGACATGGGTCGAATTCCGGAGTGCGGACGGTTATGGTGCCGCAACGCGCTTTGAATTGTCAGTGACGGTTGTCAGACGCGTCGCACGCATCCAGAAATAAACCGGCAATCCCGCGATGAGCAAACCCGCGCCCCACTCGAGCGCCTGCGCGCCGGTGCCGACCAGCGCCCATGCGCTGAACACGAAGGCGAGCGCGGCGGCGACGCGCCGCCAGTTGCGCGCATCGGCTTCGCGCGGTTCGAGCACGAACAGCGCGGCGGCGCAGACGAGATAGGGCAACAGCGCAGCGGCCGTCGCCAGCAGGATCGAGTCCGTGAACAGGTTCACCAGTGTCGCGTTGAAGTTGGCGACGACAAGTAACGTCGCCAGCACGCTGCCGATGATGAGACCGAAGCGTGGCGTGGCGTTGCCGTCGACGCGCGCGAATATGGTGGGAAAAAGCTTGTCGCGCGCAGCGGCCAGCGGAATCTGGCCTTGCACGAGAATCCAACCGTTCAGCGCGCCCAGACACGACACCGCCATCGCGCCGGCCATCACCATCGATGCGCCATTGCCCGCGAAAATCTGCGCCGCATCCGCGAAGGGCGCGGGCGATGTTGCCAGCTTCGACAACGGCACGAGACCGAGCACGATCATGCACGCGGCGACTGAAACCACGGCGCCGATCGCCACGCCAAGAATCGTCGCGCGTGGCACGATGCGTTCGGCGTTCTCGACATGTTCGGCGGGAATCGTCGCGCATTCGAGTCCGAGTAGCGCCCACAGCGTAAGCGCGGCGGTTGTCGTGGTCACGCCGAGCAGCGAATCGCCGCTCGGATTGAACGGCGTATACGCGTCGAGATGGATCGCGCGTGCGCCGAGCACAATCACCGCGACGAGCGGCAGCAGTTTGAGCAAGGTCAGCACGACCTGCGCCACGCCCGCTGCGCGCAACCCGATCAGATTGAGTCCAGTGCACAGCCACAAAACAGCGATCGCGCACGCGGCCGAATTCGCTGGTGTCACGAATAAATCCGGCGCCAGCGACGTCATGCTTCCGGCGAATGCAATGGCAATCGCGGCGACGGCGCACCACGTCGAAATCCAGTAACTCCATGCCATCAGGAATCCGACGAAATCACCGAACGCGATGTGCGCGAATGCGTAGGGCCCGCCGCTCACCGGATAGCGTTGTCCCAATCGCGCGAAGACGACGGCGAGCAACAGCGCGCCGGCCGTGCTCAGCAGCCATCCGAGCGCGCTCGCGCTGCCATACGGCGCGAGCGCGGCCGGCAGCAGGAAAACGCCCGAGCCGATCATGTTGCCGACCACCAGCGCGGTGGCGCTCCACAACCCGAGCGGACGTTTCGGATCGTTCACGCCTCAGTTCTTGTGCAGGCCGTCGTAGTGTTTGACCGGAATTTTTTCGAGATCGATGTTCTCGATGCAACGCACGTTGATGGCCGCCATTTTTTCGCCTTTTGGATTCACGCCGATGGCGAACGAATGCATGCCGCAATTCGTGCAGAAACGGTGATCGATCACGTGTTTGTTGAACAGGTACGATTTTTCATTCGATTCCGGCGTGAGACGCGTGAAGTTCGCGATCGGCGCGAACCACAGCAGCGATCCCTTGCGCTGGCACATCGAACAATTGCACGCCATCGCGTTGTCGATGTCGCCTTCGACTTCGTACGCCACGTTGCCGCAATGACAGCTTCCCTTGTGTTTCATATCGAATCTCCGAGCAGGACTGGGTTGCCACGATACGCCGAATCTCCTCGGCCGATTCTATCGAGTTGACGCCGAACGACGGACGCGAAGACCGAGCGCGATCAGGCCGATCAGCGCCAGTATGTTGGTTATGGTCTTGAACCAGAAATCGCTGTCGATCGACTGTACGAAACCGACGAAACTCGCGAGCATCGTGCCGGTCACCGCGCCACTCGCGGCCGACCATGTGTGCATGGCCGTCCAGTTTGGATGTCGGCTCCACAGTGGAATCATAAGCGCGGCTGCTGCGAGCGCGGCGCCGAGGCCGAGCGGTATCGCGGGCGGCAACGTCGGTGCGATGCCGAATGCGATGACGACGAGCCCGTACAACGCAACCGCCCAGATCGTCGCAAGCATGAAAGGAAGCCACGTCGACGGTGGCGAAGACGACCGGCTCGACGGTGGCTTTCCTCCGATGCGAAACGCCGCGGCGATCAATCCGACGATCGCGAGCAACGCCAGCGCGATCGCTGCGATCGGCGGCGAATAAGCCGGCTGATGAAACACCTTCACGCGCGCGATCTGCGTCCACGTGAACCACGCGAAACCGCAACCGATCAGAAAAAGGATCGTCGTCACGATCGCGCCGGTGCGGTTGAGCCAGGGCGTTCGCCGTTGTTGCGGAAACATCCATTCGACAACACACACCGGAATCACGACCACGAACACGCTCTCGTACAATAGCGCCCATAGGAAATAGACATAGTTCAACGCGAACGCACGCGCGTACTCGATACCTTTGAGCTTGATCACCAAGGGCGCGAGCGAGCTTTGCTGAATCACGCATTCCTCCGCGATCGCGAGTGCGATGCCGAGCAAGACCAAGCCCGGCCAGCGCAATCCGGCGCGACGCACCGTTGCTTGAATCACCAGCGCGCCGCCGCCCCACACGCACATTTCGATCGGAAATACGAACAATGCGCGGAATCGCGTCGAGCCCGACAGCACTTCGGCGATCAGTGGCGCGGCGACGACCAACGTCAATGCCGGCGCCAGGCGCGCGATCCACGCTGCTCGTTTCGTATCATTCATGCTGATGCCGTTCCCATCTGATTTCCATCCCATTTGCGGACGCATGAACCTGCGCTTCGCGCCATGGTGTTTGCGGAGACGGAAAAAAGAAAGGCCGACATCGCTGCCGGCCTTTCCTTCGAGCGTTTGGATTGGGGAGAATCCATCCGCTCGTGTTCGCCATCCGTGGCGATTGTGTCCCTGTGTCGTTGGAGTGCGCGTCTCACGACGCTCTGCTGTCCGTGATCCTTGGGGAGAGGAGTCACGTTGTCTATAATCCAAGCTCCGTGCCAACGTTGGGATGGGGTAGAAACCGCATTCCTATGCGGTTCCGTCGATAGGACGGGTTCGCAATCTGCGAAAAGCACCGATTGTTTCAATGCGAAATGCAAAGCAGTGCCGTCTGGACAGAGTGATGGCCGAAATGCTGTAGTGCGGGCATGCCCGTACGGTCGTTTATGTGGCGGCTTCTGGCCGTTCTCGCCTTCTCGTTTTCCGCAGTCGCGTCCGCCGCCGATGGATCGGCGCAGTCGGTATTTGCGCTGGTCAAGGATCAGGTCGTACAGGTACGTCTGATCGATCAGGCGGGCAACGCGAAGACCGCGCTCGGTTCGGGTTTCGTCGTTTCCGATGACGGACGCATCATCAGCAACTATCACGTCGTGTCGGGATTGGTGAATCATCCCGAGCGTTTCCGCGCCGAATTCCTCGATCAAAAGGGTCAGACCGGCAAACTCGAACTGCTCGACATCGATGTCATCCACGATCTCGCGATTCTGCGCGCCGCCGGACTTCCGCCCGCGCATTTCGACATCCGTGCCGAGTTGCCCGCGATGGGCGAACGGTTGTACTCGATGGGCAATCCGTACGACCTCGGCCTCACGATCGTCGAAGGCAACTACAACGGACTGCTGCAGAAGTCGCTGTACGAGCGCATCCATTTCACCGGATCGATCAATCACGGAATGAGCGGTGGTCCGACGCTGGACACGTCCGGCCGCGTGATCGGCGTGAATGTCGCCAGCGCAGGCAATCAAGTGAGCTTTCTGGTGCCGGCGAAATATGTCGTCGCGCTGATGGAGCGCAAACACGATGCGCCGCTGGAAGCCACGCAATTCAACGCCATCATCGCGCAGCAGTTGACGGCCAATCAGCAGCGTTACGTCGCCGATCTGCTGTCCAAGGATTTTGCGCGCACGGATCTCGGCGCCTATTCCGTGCCGGGCACGCTCGCCGATTACATCAATTGCTGGGGACGCACCGACAGCGAACCGCGCGAGCTGTATCACAGCGTTTCGTACCACTGTTCGACGGATGAAAATCTGTTCCTTTCCGATTCGCTCGCATCCGGATCTATTCGCTATTCGCACGTGTTGTATTCGACGGACGAACTTTCGCCGATGCATTTTTTCCATCTCATGGAAACGATGGCCGGCGCCAACATGAATCCGTTCGGCGGCACGGAGGAAGCGATGAGCAACTTCCGCTGCACCACCGATTTCGTCGCGCACGACGGCGACACGTCGAAAGTGATGTTGTGCTTGCGCCGCTATCGGCAATTCGACGGCTTGTACGATGTGTATCAGCAAAGCCTCGCGCTTCGCGGCGATCGCGAACTGCTCGTTTCCACGCTCGCGCTTACTGGTGTGAGCGTGGACAACGCAAGAGCGTTCGCGCGCAAGTTCCAGGAGTCGATCGCATGGAAGCCGTGAGCGTGCGCGGCGCGCTGGAATTGCTCGATCGCGCCGGGCGCGTCGAACAGCGCGTCGTCGTCGGTGCCGCGCCGGTTCGCATCGGACGCGCTTACGACAACGATTTGATCGTCGATGACATCCACGCGGATGCGCATCACGCCGAAGCGATCGTCGGCGACGACGGCGTACTGGTCGTACGCGATCTCGGCAGCGTGAACGGTTTGCATCGTGCCGGCGCCCGCGCCCGTGTCGAAGCGATCACGCTCGATCGCGAATGCGCGTTCGCGATCGGTGGCGCGACGATCCGCTTTCGGCCAGCCAATTACGCCACCGCTGCGGCGCAACCGATGCGCCGCGCCGGCGTGTTCGCGCACACCGCGGCGTGGGCGGCGATCGCACTCATCGCGTGTCTCATCGCCACGGCATCCGAAGCACTGCTCGGCAGTTCGGAGCATTTCAACGGATTGCAGTTTCTCAACGCGGTGCTGGTGCCGCTTATCGTCATCCTGGTTTGGTCGGCGCTGTGGTCGCTGGTCGGACGATTGCTCGCGCATCACGCGCGCTTTCTCGGCCACGTCGCCATCGTTTCGTTCGGATTGTTTCTGGGCTCTGTGCTCACGTTCGTTCTGAGCCTGTTCGCGTTTTCCTTCTCGCTCGACACGTTTGCGGGCTGGATCGGAACGATCACCGCCTTCATCGCGATGACGCTCGTGTTTTCGGGTCATCTTCGACTGGCGACGCGGCTACGTTCGCGCAGTGCGCTGATCGCCGGCGTCTGTGCGGCCGTGCTCATCGCCGGAAGTTTCCGCGTGACGCACATGGTCGGCATGCAGCATTTTTCACCCGCGCCACGCGGTGCAGTGACGCTCGCACCGCCGTCGTGGCGGCTGCGTTCGCCGGAATCGACGGATGCGTTTTACGCCAAAACGCAATCGCTCGTCGACCAGTTGCACGACGAAGCGCCGCTCAAGGCGCCGACACAAAAGTAGCGTTCAACCTTGGCGACGCGCCAATCGCATCGCCACGATGAAATTAGGCACGTCGCTTTGCCAGCGTTTCAGCACCATCGAAACCGCGAGGCCTTCGATGTCGCAAAGAATGCCGAGAATCACCGCCGCCGTGACAAGCGCGTTGTCCGCACCGAACGCGAGCAACGACATGAACGCCACGAACAGCGCCAATCCCCACACTTTCGACGACCACATGTGATAGCTCGCTTCGCGACGGAACTTCGCATAGTCGTACGCATAGCGCGCGAGTTCGAGCACGATCAGGGTGCCGAGTAGAGAAATCCGACGCTCGATCACTTGCGGCTGCAGTAACCACACCGCCAACGTGGCGGAAATGTAGAACAGCGAATCGGCGACACTGTCGAGCCGCCGCAAGCTTGGTGTGGCGATGCCGAGGCGTCGCGCGATGACGCCATCGAGAATATCCGACACGAACGCGGCAATCAGACAGGCAGCGAAGACCGCACGATCGCCGCCGCGCAGCGCCGTCACCACGACGACGGGCGCGAGCAGCACGCGAAGCAGCGTGAGCGACAGCGGAACGTGCCGCATCACGAACCGATGCGCTGCCCGATTTCCCAACTGTGTCCCGACGGATCGACGAAATTGATCGTGCGCAAACCCCACGGCCGATCGATCGGTCCGTTGAACGCGATGCCGCGTCGCGTGAGTTCGGCAACGATCGCGGCGACATCGTCGAGCCAGACGGTCAACTGAAACCGTACGCCATCGCCGCGCGCGCCGACCTTATCCGGCTCGACGATTTCCGTCGCGCTGCCGACGTGCAACAGATTGATGATGGCATCGCCGAATTTGAACGCGGCGGATACTTCGTCTTCGTTGACCGGCGTCACGCCGAACACGTCGGTGTAAAACGCCTTCGACACGGCGACGTCGTCGACGAACAGACTGATCGCGCTGATGTGGTTCGGAATCGTCATGGCTGTTTCAGGTTCGTTTCGAACAGTTTGAAGATGCGTTTGTATTCGTCGAGCCATGAATCGGCGTTGGTGAATCCGTGGCGATCGAGCGGATACGGCGAAATCGTGAAATTGTCTTTGTGCAATTCGATCAGGCGTTCATACAGACGCATCGAATCTTCGAACAGCACGTTGTCGTCGATGACGCCATGACAAATGAGCAGCGCATCTTTCAAACCGTCGGCGAATTCGATCGGCGACGAACGGCGGTAGGCGATCGGATCGATTTGCGGACGATTGAGAATGTCGGAGGTGTATTCGTCGTCGTATTGCATCCAGTCGGTCACCGGACGCAGCGCCGCGCCGGCGGCGAACTCGCCGGGCGCGCGGAACAGTGCCATCAGCGTCATGAATCCGCCGTACGAACCGCCATAGATGCCGACGCGTTTCGGATCGACGTTCCAGTTGTCGACCAGCCACTTTTTGCCGTCGAGCAAATCTTCGAGTTCGGGATGGCCCATCTGGCGATAGATCGCATCGCGCCAGTCGCGGCCGTAGCCTTCGGATGCGCGGTAATCCATATCGAGCACGAGGTAGCCGTGCTGCAGCAGCAGGTTGTGGAACATCTGCTCGCGGAAGTAATACGGAAATTTGTCGTGCACGTTTTGCGTATATCCCGCGCCGTGTACGAACATCACGGCCGGGTGTTTTTGCGATTTGTCGAAATTCGCCGGCTTGTAGAATTTCGCGTAAACCGCACCTTTGAAATGCGTCGACGGCACCTGCAGGATGTCAGGCTGCACCCACGTGATCGCCTTGTACGCGGCGGTGCGCGTGTCGGTCAGCTCGCGCGGCGATCCGCTGCCGTCCGCGTTCATCAGACCCAGTTGCGGCGGAAGATAACTGCCCGAGTGCGCAACGAGCAGCCGCGTTCCATCGTGCGACAGTTCGAATTGCTCGACGCCTTGATAGTTCGTCACGCGCTGCAGATCGCCGCCCGTCGCGGCGATGCGATAAACGTCATACGCGGACGGCGCCTGTTTGTTCGACAGCACATAAAACCATTTGCCGTCGGCGGAAAGTTGCGGATGCGCTGACTCGAACGTGCCGCGCGTCAGCGCTTGCGGCGCGCCGTTGACGGTCTTTGTATACAATTGCGCATAACCGGATTCTTCCGACACATACCACAACGTGCGGCTGTCGTTTTCCCAGCCGAATTCGTTGAAGTTCCAGTTGATCCACGCCGGATCATGCAGGCGATGCTGCAAAACGAATTTTTTCGACGCCGGATCGACGGTCACGATCCAGCGATCCTTGTTGTCGATCGCCCGCACCTGCACGGCGGCGGCCGAACCGTCGCGCGCGAAAACGATGCCGGCGATCTGAACGTCGCGCGTTTTAGGTTTGTCGTCGGATTTCTTTTCCGCCGGTTTTTCTTTTTCGATGGATTTCGCGTTTTCGTCGCGAATCGCTTTGAGCGGATCGTCGTGCAAGCCGGGGAGCGCGTCGAAACTGAGTTTCGTCTGCGTGTGCGCGACGATGTCGATCAGCCATACGTCGTTCGGCGCCGCGTCGTTGCGGCCGGCGCGCAATCGCTCGTCTTCGAATTCTTCGTAACCCGATTCGGTGACGTAACGCGTGAGTTTTCCCTTGCGGCCCTCATCGTGATTTTTCGGCGCGGTGACCGCGACCATCCAGCGCGCATCCGGTGACAATGCGGTATCGATTACTTTAACGTCGTCGCCGATATAGAAAGGCAGCGGTGCGCGCGTGGCATCGCCGCGTTGCATCGCATCGTTGTAGTCGCGCGCGGCTTTCTTTTCGTCGTGCGCTTTTTTCAGCGTGGAGAAAATGCGCAATTGCGTGTCGCGCAGATCGTCGGCTTTCGGTGTCGCGTCGGGATCCTTTTCGGCCTTGATCTCTGCTGCGCTGCCGGTTACGCCGCTGGCGAGATCGTGCACGTACCACGTGTTTTGAGCGCGGAAGCTGAGGACACGGCCGTCCGCGGAAAATTGCGGCGAGCGTTCATCTTCCGCCGAGCGCGTGATTTGCGTGATCGCGCCCGAATGCAGATCGCGCAGATACACATCCCCGTTGCGAACGAATGCGGCGAGATTGTTTTGCGCGTCGTAAACGATCGGCGAGCCGTCCGCGCCGGACATCGCCGCCGCGTCGACGACGGTGTCCGCGCCGTTTCTGAGATCGATCCGATGCAGATCTTTCAGCGGCGATCCGGAACGCTTGAGTTTGTAATACACCGACTGGCCGTCGACGCCGAGATGCGGCGGCGTTCCGTGCGCTTCGAATCCTTCGGGCAGTTCGATCTGGCCGGCGATCCAGTCCGGATCGGCCATGATCTGCTCGAGCGTCAGCGGCGCGGGTTCCGCTGCGCGCGTCGGCGCGGCGGCCAGCAATGAAATCGACGCGCAAGCGACGATGACGACGATACGAAGCACGGCAATCTCCCGGAACGAACGACAGCGCGCAGGATAGCCGACGCACGCGATGTCGCAAGCGGTCGAAAGTCACGCGCCGCTATGGCGGCGGCCGAGCGAATGCGGCACCATCGTGTCATCTGTTCTTGGGGACGCGCATGCCTCTGCCCAGCATCGTCATCGAAACGGCGGTAGATCCGACATTCGCTGTGATCTGGTTGCACGGCCTCGGCGCCGACGGTCACGATTTCGAGCCGATCGTGCCGGAACTCGTCGATAAATCCTGGCCGTCGCTGCGCTTCGTATTTCCGAACGCGCCGGTGCGGCCGATCACGATCAACGGCGGCATGCCGATGCGCGGGTGGTACGACATTTCCGGCATGGAAATCGCGCAAAAACAGGATGAAGCCGGTATCCGTGATTCGATCCGGCTGCTCGACGCATTGATCGACGAAGAAATCGCACGCGGGATTCCATCGGCGAACATCGTGCTCGCCGGATTCTCGCAAGGCGGCGCGATCGTGTTGTCCGGCGGCATCCGCAGCAAGCACAAACTGTGCGGCATCGTCGCGCTGTCGACGTATCTGCCGATCGCCGAAAAAACCGATGCCGAAGCGAGCGACGCCAATCGCGACACGCCGATTTTCATGGCGCATGGCATGCTCGATCCGACCATTTCGCACGCGCTCGGCGAGATGAGCCGCGAGTACCTCAAACAGCGCCGTTTCCATGTCGACTGGCATCCGTATCCCATGGCGCATCAGATCTGCGCGGAGGAAATTTCCGACCTCAAGCGCTGGCTCGGCGCGCGTTTGCGCTGAATCGCATGGCAGCCGCGCCGCCATCGGTTCGACGCGATCCGCCTCTCACGCAGCCGCGCTGGCTGCCGGATTTCTGCAGCGCGCAGGTGCTGTTCGCGGTGATGGTCGTCGCCGAATTGCTCGTGTTCGTGATCCTCATCGCGCCGAGCGACGAAACGCGTGCCCTGTTGCCACGACTCACCACCACGAGTCTGTTCGTGCAGTGGCTCGCGCTCGTTTCCGCGGTGTGCCTGTGCAAGCTGCGTCCGCGTCTCGAAAAACTGACGCCGTGGGTCGGTGTCGCATGGGCATATGCATTGATGTTGATGGTGACGGTGTTCGGTAGTTTGCTCGTGTTCTGGATCGATCAGACGCTCAAGCTCGGGCTGACGTTGCCCGAGCAATTCGGCGCGCGATTCGTGTGGCGAAACACATTGCTTTGCGCATTGATCGGCGCAGCGCTACTGCGCTATTTCTACGTGTTCGAGCAATGGCGCGCGCGCGTTCGCGCCGAAGCGAAGGCGCGTTTCGACGCGTTGCAAGCACGCATTCGTCCGCACTTCTTGTTCAACAGCATGAACACGATCGCGAGTCTCATCCCGTTGCGCCCGAACGAGGCCGAACGCGCCATCGAAGATCTCGCCGACCTGTTCCGCGCCGCGCTTGGCAACGACACCGCGCCGAGCACGCTGGGTGAAGAACTCGAATTGGTGCGCCGTTATCTCGATATCGAAAAGCTGCGCCTCGGCGATCGTTTGCATGTCGATTGGGATGTTGCTTCGCTGCCCGTTTCACAACCCGTTCCGGCGCTTTTACTGCAGCCGTTGATCGAGAACGCGGTTTATCACGGCATCCAGCAATTACCCCATGGCGGCACCATCGTCATTCGCGGTAGACATGACGTCGGGCGGATCGAAATCGTCATCCGCAATCCGCGCCCGCCCGAAAGCGCGCGGCTGGCGGGGCGTCACGGCATGGCGCTGGCCAACACACGTGCGCGCATCGAGTACCATTTCGGTCGACATGGCTCGCTCGATGTCGATGCTGGAACCGACTACTTCGCCTGCACATTGAAGATGCCCGATGAAAGCGCTGATCGTTGACGACGAACCGCTGGCGCGCGAGCGCCTGGCTTCGCTGATGCGCGAGGCGGGCGGCGAAGTCGTGGGCGAAGCCGGCGACGGACGCGCAGCGGTCGAGGCTGCCGCAAAATTGTCGCCGGACGTCGTGCTGCTCGACATCCGCATGCCGGTGATGGACGGTCTCGAAGCGGCGCGGCATCTCGCGCAACTCGAATCGCCGCCGGCGGTGATTTTTTGTACCGCGTACGACGAACACGCGCTCGCCGCGTTCGAAGCGAGCGCGATCGACTATCTGGTCAAGCCTGTTCGTCTGGAACGTCTGCGCGCCGCGCTCGAACGTGCGCAGCGTTTTGCGGCGAAGATGGTCGAGAAGGTGGAGCAAGCGACCGGTGCATCACGCGCACGCAGTCATCTGTGCGCGCGTGTGCGCGGCAATCTGGTTCTCGTACCGATCGGCGATATCGAATATCTGCTCGCCGAAGACAAATACGTTCTTGTCCATACCGTGAAAGGCGAAGTGCTGATCGAGGAAGCGCTCAAGACATTGGAAACCGAATTCGGCGAACGCTTCGTGCGCATCCATCGCAATTGCCTGGTCGCGCGCGACCGTTTGTCGGGATTGACTCGTAATGCCGACGGCACGGTGTTCGTGAAGATCGGAGACCGCGCCACGCTGGAAGTCAGCCGGCGCAATCTGCCGGCGCTGCGGAAACTGGTTCGCACGCTGTGACTTCGCGCATCCGCATCGCCACGCGCCAGAGTGCGCTGGCGCTTTGGCAAGCCGAGCACGTCGCCGCGCTATTGCGCGCCGCGCATTCGGGCATCGATATCGAACTCGTGCCGATGACGACGCGCGGCGACCGCATTCTCGATCGTCCGCTGGCGGCAATCGGCGGCAAAGGTCTTTTCCTGAAAGAACTCGAAGTCGCGATGCTGGAACATCGCGCCGACATCGCCGTGCATTCGTATAAGGACGTACCGATGGATGTCGAGCCGGAGTTCATTATCGGCGCCGTGCTCGAACGCGCCGATCCGGCCGACGCGTTCGTTTCGGTGAACTACGCGCGCATCGATCAGTTGCCGGAACATGCGCATATCGGAACGTCGTCGCTGCGTCGACAGGCGCAACTGCGCGCAGTGCGCGCTGATCTGCGCATCGGCGATTTGCGCGGCAACGTGAATACGCGCCTGGCGAAACTCGATGCCGGCGACTACGACGGAATCATCCTCGCGTGCGCCGGATTGGATCGGCTCGGTTTGCAGTCGCGCATACGCAGCCGGCTGATTGCACCAGCTTGGCTACCCGCGGCGGCGCAAGGCGCGATTGCCGTCGAACATCGCCTCCACGATGCGCGCGTCGCCGAATTATTGAAACCGCTGCACGACGAAGCGACGGCACGTTGCGTCGATGCCGAACGTGCGATGACGCGTGCATTGCAAGGCAATTGCGAAGTGCCGATCGCGGCGTTCTGCATCGAGACGGATGCTGGATTGCAGTTGGAGGGACTGGTCGGCGGCGCCGCAACCGGGGAGCTCATTCGGGCCAGTGGCGATGGGGATGACTCGGTCTCCCTCGGAGAAAACGTCGCTGAGAAGTTGCTAGAACTTGGTGCTTCGAGATTCTTGCATCACTAGCGATGCTGC
>CAZZYA010000047.1:0-17747 GCA_964658115.1 uncultured Rudaea sp.
CACCAAACGAAGTCTCGACATGAAAAAGCTTCTTAGCAAACCACGAGTATCACGTGTCCGAAACGGAAAATAAAAAGGCCGACTTGCGTCGACCTTTTGTTGAGCAAGGGAGTGGGGAGTGCTCCGCTTGCTACGCCGCCAATCCGTGGCGATGTTTCCTTGTGTCGTTGCATCGTGCGTCTCACGACGCTCTGCTATCTGTCCTGTGATCCTTGGGGAGAGGAGTCACGTTCTTTGCGATCCAAGGTTTGTGCCAGCCTCATCCTTCCAGTTATATCAATGAGTTACGAAAAATTTCTCAGTAATGTGCACCGGCAAAATGCAGCCGAGTATGTAAGGCTGACTGCGAAATGCCCGATTGTCACAAGCCGATCCGATAACGGCAGGTTCAATTTCTAATGTTCGATTTTTATCAAATGTAAATGGCTGAATAGGATCGCCTTCCAAATTGTGAACGATGGAGCGCGATCGAAATAAATGGACGGCAAATGGGAAACATGCGCGTATGTGATTGGTGACCGAGCCCCGCTCAGTAGAAATTTGTTTGTCCGAGGTATTTTTTTTCGCCGATGGCGAAACAGTCATAACGCTATTCGACGCGTCTGCAACTACCGCGGACGGGTTGCCTTATCGAAATACCGATACACGGTATTTCTGGATGAGCGACGGAAAAGTAACCAAAGCCGTCGCGTTCTTCGACACTCGCGAGTTCGACGAATTCTGGCAGCGTGTGACGCCTCGCAGTGCGTCAGTGTGAAGCCTACGCTGCGAAGGTCCGAATATCTGACGCGTCAGCAGCCGTCAAATCCAGCACTGAATACGATGTCCGCTTTCTGTACTTCGTACGCGCCGAGATCAACCGGTGTAGACGACGTTCCGTCGGAACGCATGAACGGGTTTCCGCGCTGATCGAACGGAAGTGCTCCGACATTGGGCGCGGCGTCGATCGCGGGACTTTTCGAAAACAGCGCGTGTGTTCGCGTGGGTCCTCCGTTGTCGCTCAACGGTGCGAGCAGCGGACAAACGCCAGCAGTGGCGATATCGGCCGGCGGCATCTGGCTGCTTCCATAAATGAAGTTGTGCGAGCCAGTAACGGTGACGTAACCCACCGGCACACTAAAGTCTTCGTTGACCGGTCCGAAGTCACTGAAATAAACATTGTTGGAAAAAACTGAATTCTCCATGTCGACGTCGGCCGGGGCGTATTGGGCAGACATCGCTAATCCGGCCGAAAAATAAAATTGTCCGCTCGAGTGCGGAGTCGTCGATAGATTAAAAGCGACGGTGGAGTTGACGATTGTCAATGGAATCTGCAGCAACGCGCCGCCTACCGCGCCTCCCTTGTTGCCAGAGATCGTGCTGTTGCGGATCAGGGCCGTCGAGTTCGGATGTTGGAACGCCGTCAGGCCGCCGGCTATCGTGGCGGAGTTCTCCGCAACGGTCGAGTATTCCAGCGTCAGCGACCCGTTGAGATTCAGTCCGCCCGAATAGGAAAAGTTTTTGCCGTGCGCGGCATTGTGTTCGATCGAACTCATCGTCGCCACGAAGTCGCCGTGAACGGCGGCGCCCCCACCGTAGCCACTTGTGCCGCTGACGGAGTTTCGCTCGAGTTTACTTTGCATCATCGTCAGAGCGCCCGCGGTGTAAATGCCGCC
This sequence comes from uncultured Rudaea sp., assembly GCA_964658115.1. GTDB lineage: Bacteria > Pseudomonadota > Gammaproteobacteria > Xanthomonadales > Rhodanobacteraceae > Rudaea. The sequence continues at coordinate 1,656 of CAZZYA010000047.1, forward strand.
GCCCGCTGCGCGCGCGCCGGTGCGAATCGTCGTTGCCGTGCAGTAGCTCACTGTCGTGGATGATAAATACACGTTGCCGTGCGAGAAAACGCATCCGCCATATACACCGGTGCTGGTGCTGTAGGCATCGCCGCCGGTCAATTTCAGTTTATTGAGCGTCAACGTTCCCGAGCCTTGATGATTGAAGATGCGGTCGTAAGCGCCGTCGTGAGCGATCGTCAAGCCGCCGCGCGGCCCTTGAATGGTCAAGTCGTGTTGCGGAACGACGATCTCGAAGTCTTCAAGCGTGATCGTGCTGCAGGCAAGATGAGAAAGATCAATCGTGCTCCCCGACGTAGCGGCAGCGACGGCAGCGCGTAGGCTTCCGGTCCCGGAATCATTGCAGTTGCTGACCGTCGCGCATAACGCGACAGGGGGTCCTGCGCACGCGAAGACAGCCGCGCAAAGCGCCGGCAGAATCTTTGGACGTCTCAGGGGCGAGGTATCGCATGCGGCGCTGTCGACTGTACTCACGAATTCTCCCATGCATTTTGGACTCACGGGATCAAACGTGATACGGCGACGAAAGGGATCATTGGACGGTGAACGCGGCAGACTGGCGTTAGGTATTTCTCCGCGCGGTGAACGCCGAATCGCACGATTTTTTTGCTGCGAGACGATGCGCGTTCGACGCGAAGCATTCAGCGCGACGCGCGCGCACGGCTATGCGTGAGCGAATGTCGACTCTCAACCGCGCTCGGAGCCGAAGTGCCGCTAAAGATTACTCACTGCAATTTCTCGACAATGTCCGACAGTGCCTTCCGCACTTGCTCGTTGCGGATTGTGGACGGCAGCGCCGCGCGGAATCGCGCAAATTCAGTGCGCGCCTCGACGTGCCGACCGAGTCCGATGAGTGCGTTCAGAACGTTGTCTTCGGCGAGCACGACATCGGGATGCTCGTACCCTTCGAACTTGATGAGTCTGTCGCGCGCATCGCTTGCCCGCTCCAGCGACTTGGCAAAGTGGTGGCTCCTCAGCAGCGCGGTGGATAAGGTCAGGTCGGCGTTGGCCACGTACGTGCTGTCTTCACCGTAACGCGCGACAGCGCGCTCGCGCATTTCCTCAGCGGCGGCTTCGGCCTCCGCGAAATGTCCGGTGCGTCCGGCGAGCACGGTATAGATGGCTAATGCGTTCTCCAGATCGTCTTCGTCAGGATAGCGGCTACGTAGCAGCGCGACGGCCTTCAGAATCGGTGAGCTTTCGAATCGCGGCGGATCTGCGGGCGCCATCTCCAGCATGCCTTGCCAGATCCATAGCTGACCTCGCTCCAGCGATGTTTCGTCGCCGCGCGAATCCAGAATTTTTTGGCCACGATCCAGAAGTGGTGATGCCGCTGCGGTGTCGCCGCGGTTGAGCTCGACACCGGCGAGCAGAATCAGGGCGGACGCAACGTGGATATCGTTTGGACCAAACGCAGACTCGGCCACCGCCACGCGCTCTTTCGCAATGGCCAGCGAACGGTCTTCTTCTCCGGCGGAGTCGAAAATTTCCACGAGCATCGTGTAAACCTCGTCGCGCACATCGGGTGCATTACGCAATTCGGTTTTCAGTCGGTTGGCGCCGCTTTCGAGAAGATCGCCGACGGTTCGCTGTCGGCTGGCGATACCCGCATTCGTGTTGCGCGACGCATCGAACAGGCCGACGAGGAAACGTTTCACTTCGATCGCTCTCGTCGCTTCACGTTCGGCGCGGTCGGCTTGCCATAGCGAGGCGCCGAGGCCAACCGCGATCGCCGAGAAAATAGCGAAGGTGGCGGCGACGCCGATCAAATGACGCCTCACGAATCGACCGACCCGATACGTCGCGCTGTCACCGCGCGCGGAAATCGGCAAGTGATCGCGGTGGCGGCGAATGTCATCGGCGAGTGCTTGCACGTTCGCGTAGCGATCAGCCGGCACTTTCTTCAGCGCTTTGCCGACGATGACCTCGAGATCGCCGCGCAGCGCACGCGCCAATCGTTCGGGTGTGGTTCCGCGTGCTGCAGAAATTTCGCGCATCGCGGCATCGTCGCCGGCGTTGGACAATCGACGCGGTTCGAGTTCGATCACCGCGCGCGCCAATCGGAGCGGCGACAACGTCGTGTCATACGGTCCGTAGCCGCCGAGCAGTTGATGCAGGACGGCGCCCAGCGCGTAGACATCCGTCGCGGTCGTAATCGGTGCGCCGTCGATCTGTTCGGGAGCCGCGTACGCGGGCGTCATCGCGGCGCCGAGTTCTCCGGTCAACGCGGCGGCGCCGCCGTCTTCTGCGAGGAGTTTGGCGATTCCGAAATCGAGAAGCTTGGTATCGCCGTTGTCGAGCACGAGAATGTTCGACGGCTTCAGATCACGATGCACGACCAGATGGCCGTGCGCGTAATTCACGGCATCGCAAACCTGAAGAAAAAGTGCGAGGCGCGCATCGATCGAAAGCTGCCGCTGGTCGCACCACCGATCGATGCGTTCGCCATCGACGTATTCGATGACGAGATAGCGCTCGCTGCCCGACGTCACGCCCGCATCGAGCAGCATGGCGATATGCGGATGAACCAGGCGCGCGAGAATTTGGCCTTCCTGCGCGAAGCGATCGGCAGCGCGCGCGTCGGGAACCGCCGCATGCAACATCTTGATCGCGGCGCTGCCTTTGTGCAGACCGTCCACGCGGCGCGCGAACCAGACATGACCCATGCCACCGCTGCCGAGCAGGCGTTCGAGTTGCCAGTTGCCGATGCGTTGCCCGGCACGATCGCTGGCGGGCGCACGCGTGATGACGTCGACGACGCGTCCCGTCATGAAGGCCGAGCTGTCGGCCTGTTGATCGGCGCGGATCAGCGCGAGCAGGCGCGTGCGCACGCGATCGTTGTCTTTCAGTTCGTCGATGAGTGCGTCGCGGCCAGCCGCGTCGAGTTCGAGCCAAGATTCGAAACGGCGGTAGGCTTCGCGCGTGTCGTCGTCGACGGCGCGAGGCTCGTTCACGTCGACGATTCCATCGAGTCGAACAGGAACGCGCGCGCCTTGCGCCAGTCGCGCTTGACGGTGGGAACGGATACGTTGAGCGCGTCGGCGATCTCTTGTTCTGAAAGTCCGGCGAAGTAGCGCATTTCCACGACGCGATGCGAGCGATCGTCGATTTGTGCGAGCGCGTTCAACGCACTGTTGAGTTCCTCGATACCGCTGCCGTTGAAATCGACGCCGGGAATTCCTGTCGTCAACGTGACCTGCATTTCACCACCGCCACGTTTCTGCGCGTTGCGTTCGCGCACGTAATCGATCACCACGGCGCGCATCACGCGTGATGCGTAGGCGTAGAACTGTCGGCGTTCCAGCGACTTCAGAACGCTGCGCTGCGCGAGCCGTAAATACGCTTCGTGAACGATCGACGGCGCATCGAGCGACACGGTGTTGCCGCGTCCAAGCTGAGAACGCGCGATCACCATCAGCTCGTCATACGTGATGGCGCCGAGTTCATCGACGTTGGCGATCTGCGTCATCGTGCGCCCCAGGCAGACCATGAGCCTGACTCGATAGTAGCGCCCGCGCGGATTTTCGTCACCGCGTGTAGATACAATCGGTGGCTGAAATCCGTCTGATCGGCCGAACCGGGACTTAGACGCGATCCGTTGGGGGCTCATGAGGTTCGGAACGATGACGTCGTCGTCAACAGGGCGCTCGCTGGATGTTGATGAGACGCATCGATCCGCAAAATTTGCACATCGACGTGTACTTCGGCGCGACTGCTGGCAGCGACGAGGAAGAACGGTCGCCAATCTCCAATTCCCAGCTCGCGTTTAATTGGTTTCGAAATCGTCGGCGAATATCCGGTCGGATCCGACTTTCAACTGATATCCGCGATAACCGGTGCTGATGGGTTGATCCGTCTTCGTTGTCGCCGATACGAGAAAATAGTACTCACCGGTTGTCGTTGGGATGCCGCTGAGTTCTCCCGTGTCAGGATTCATCGAGAGTCCTGGAATCGCCGATTCTTCAAACAGGCCGTTGACCGCGCTCCAATTGTCGAACCCGGAAGCGCTGCCGCTTGCCGCGAACGTAATGGAGTAGGGCGCACCAACGATCGCATCGGCCAGCGGCGGATTCGTCGCCACGATGATCGTGTTGTCGTTGTCGATGACGCTGCAGACGATGCGCGCCTTGGCTTCGATGAGCGTTGCGTTGGTAGGATTCGAGAGGTCCAGAAAAAACTGACCGCTGCCATCGGCAATCGTGTTGCCGACGATCGGAATCGCGACTGTCTTATAGACTTCGCCCGGCATGAACGTCAGCGTGCCCGACGTGGCGAGGTAGCGGGACGGTGCGGTCAAATCGTGATCCGAGGTCGCATAATCCACCGTCACCACGTGCGTGCTCGGACGCGTCAGCCGAATCGGCACCCGCATCGGTGACGTGCCCGCGTCGCCTTCCGCGAAACTCATCGGACCGTCTGGATTGATCTGCGGCATCGTCGGTATCGCTTGCGACCAGAACCGGGCAGTGCCCGCACCACGGCCGCCGATTTCGGCATAGCCATCGGAACCGTTTCCGATGGGCGGAATCGGTAACGGATGGACGCGCACGCCCTGCGCAGTGAATGGCGCCTGCAGAATCACGATAGGGTCCGATGTTTCGGTTCCGCCCGACAAGGCAGCGAAATTTCCGTCTGCGCTGATGTCGATGTCTTCGAATGCGCTCGTCACTTCTGCGGAACCAGCGGCGAGCGTTTCGATAGTCGCGGCTACCGAATACGGCGCGCCGATGGCGAATACCTTGGGCCCATCGGACGCTGCGCGATCGTCCGTGATCAGCAACTGACTGTCGTCGGGCGTGAACGACAATGCATTCAACGCGCGCGCGTTGGGCACCGAAATCGTCGTTGAAGTACTTGAGGCGCTGAACGGCGCGTGGAGAATTTGTACCAATGCATCATTGTCGACGGTGGTGGCCATGATCGATCCGTCGTGAGACAGGGCCACAGCGCGACCGCGTATCTGCGCGACAAACGGCGCGACGGAAATCGTGAACGCGATCGATGTATAAGGCGGATCGAGCGCGCTGATGCCGGCGCCATGTCCCACGTAAGCGCGTCCGTTATCGTCGAATACGACGGCGTGCGTCTGCGCGCTGCCGCCGTTGCTCGGCATCGTCACTTCGGTGACGGTCGACGTCGACGTGAAAGGTCCGGAAATCACAAACAAGGTGTTGTTGCTGTATCCGCTGAATACGAGCGCAGTATTCTTTGCCGGATTTATCGCAACGGTGCCCAATCCGTCGGTTTGGTAGTCGGGTATTTCGATGGTGTCGGTACGACGCGCATTCACTGTGTCGATGATGTCGATCGCGCCGAGATACAGCCCTCCGTGCTGGACAGCGAAATGTGTCACCAACGCCTGATTCGCGCTGACCATGGTAAGGCCATGCGGTTTTAGCGCGCTGCTTGTTCCAATCGTGGGCGGCGCGACGTAGGTCAGCGCCGGGTTGCTCAGATTGGATTTGAGGTCACCGATAATGACGACAGGATCGCCGTCGCCGCCGACGAAGTCGAAATCATGCGTCGGCGTAATGACCAGTTCTTGGCTCTGCGCCTCGACGTGAACTGCCAAGAGGTACAGCGTCAGCAGCAACGAACATACGCGCAGGCATGTCATGAGAGTTCCGTCCACCGGCGGTGAGAAGTCCCTGCCACAGACGGAAAAGCGAGCGTTGGAGGATCACGCGCAGTCGAAGGTGTAAAAGGGGTACGAGTCACGGTCGCTGCCGCCCGAGCAAAGCACTAGCCATACGGGCGGCGGTACGGCAGTGCGAATGCGCACTGCCGCATCGGAATCCCACCCTATAACTTGTCGATCTTGCCCACGCGAATCGCTTCGACTTGCCAGTGCCCATGTGTGCGCGCGAGCTTCATATCCGAGAACGAGTGCGCGCCAACGGCATTGCTGTCCACGTCCATCCACAAGCATTCGAAATAGAGCGTGGCGTTGTCGCCATTTACTTCCGCGTGCATACGCATCGCCGGCGTGTAGCCAATCCAGTGATGCTCCGGGCGGAACGGGCCACTGACATCCGACCAATAGCGGCGCACTTCGGCCTTGCCGGTGTAAACCTTGTTGTCGTGCGCCGTGTCGGTGAGAACCGCGTCGTCGGCGTAGACGCTCATCATGAGGTCCAGGTTCTTTTCGGGCAGAACGCTACCGGCAGTGTGGAACGTCACCTCGACATTGCGGACGGCGAGAATATCGGTCGGCGGACCTTTGTCGCTTTGCGCTGCGGCGAAGGCCGGTAGGACCAACATCACAGCCAGAATGAGCCATGAGCTTTTCATCGAATTTCTCCTTGGATGTGTTTCGTCTCGAGATTGAGGCGTTTCGGTCGTGTGCGTTGAGCGTTCGCTCGACTTTAAATAACGCCGTTTAGTTTTTTTTTGGACATTCGAGAACGCACACGCCGCAGCGGCGGGACGCCGCCGTCTCTTCTTGCGGTACGGATCAGCGAAGGCGCGGTGTCGTCCGGTCGAAAAAATCAACGATCGCCGTGTGCTGACACGATGATGAGATCTTCAGCCACGGAAGATAGGGCGAAGCGTTGTACGATGCAGACATCGAAACGCACTTACGGTCTATCAATGTCGTCGAAGACGGCGTCGCTTACGCATGTCGATCCGGAACTTTTACGTCGCCTGCTGCGCGCGCGAGACAGGATTGACGCCGCATCCGACAAGAATTGGTCGGTACAGCAGTTGGCGAAGGTAAGCTGCGTCAGCCAGGCGCATTTCGCGCGCGCATTCAAGGACGCATTCGGCGTTCCGCCGCATCGATATCTTCTCACCCGCCGTATCGAGCGTGCGACGGCGCTGCTCCGCGACACGGATTTGCCGATCACCGATATCGCATTCCAGACCGGTTGGAAAAGTCTCGGCACCTTTGGGCGCACGTTTCATGACATCACCGGCGAAAGTCCTGGTGACGTGCGTCTTCAACAGAAATCCGAGCTGCACGAACTTGAACGCGTACCTGCGTGTTTCGTCAGCGCAGCGCAGCGTCCGGATCTCACAACCTCAGTTTCGGAGAAGCGGCGGCGTGAAACAACGGATATAAAAGGCGCATCCGAAGATTAGGAGGTGCTTATGAGTCAAGGTATCGAAGTGGTGGGTTCGTATGTACGTGACCAAGACGAGGCGGTCGAGTTCTATGTCGGCAAGCTTGGTTTTAAAATACACACGGATGCGCGCAACGGCAGCTATCGCTGGCTGACCGTACAGCATGCCGAACAGCCATCAGTCCAGCTTGGACTCTTCGCTCCGGAGCAGCCCACGTTGGATGCCGCCACGGTGCAGGCGTTGCGTGAAATTCTCGCAAAGGGTGGCATGCCGCCCCTCGTGCTCACCGTCGATGACGTACGCGCAAGCTACGAAACGCTGCGACAGCGCGGCGTAGAATTCACCCAGGAGCCGATCGAACGGTACGGACGAGTCGACGCGAGTTTTCGCGACCCGTCGGGCAACGGCTGGAAACTTATTCAATCGCAGTAGCCGCCGACAGGGTCAGACGTGCGGAGGCAACGTCGCTGCCACTTCCTTGAATTACTGATTTCGTCAGACAGCGCCGAACCGACGATCGGCGAAAGACTCAAGATAGCCGCATCCTGAGCATCGGAAAGTCCCGATTGGCACATGCTTTTCGTCCGGGGCGTTGGTGCCGCTCCAGAACGCTTTTCGCGGCGCGCCTTCGACCCAGCTGCTCACTTTGCGTGAACCGCCATGGTCGCGATCGACAATGAATCCCTGAACCATGAGTGCGTGGCATTTCGGACAATCTGTCATGGCGCGTATCCTCAAACCCTATCCATACTCCGACCTGGATCGATCGGCGTCAATGGCCGGCCGCGATGCGCGCAGTCGTTCGACCAACGGCTTGAACGCGAACTTCCGTTTCTCATAGCGCAGCGACTCAGTGGGCCGAAACCCGATGGTGATCACCAGCCTTACATCCGCCTCAAATAGCGCCTTCGCCGGCCATCGATGTAAGCGAGAATTTATATACCTAGCAACGTACACCACTTGACCTATGCCGATACAGTCTCCAATAGCGAGCTTTCACGCCTACACATTGCTCGTGTTCTTAGCCACCAGTTCCCCAGCGCAGGAAACTCCGTCGGCTGCGCCTGCCATCGTCGCTGGCTTCAAATGCGATGCCGCGCAAAACGCCGTCGAGAAGATGATCTGCGGCGACGCGGAGCTTGCTGACCGCGACCGGCGGATGACGATTCTCTTTTCCGAGTTGCGACGAGAGTCGGACCAGGGCAAGAAGGATGGCATTCTGCGGACACAACGCGACTGGTTGCAAACGCGAAATGCCTGTGGGGACAGCAGCTGCGTCAGTGCGGCCTACGACGGACGAATCGGCGACATTCTCTCGGCAATGCCGTCCATCGGCAGCACGTCGCCGATATCGAAAAAAGCTATAGATCAACTGCTGCATGTGTTTGCCGGCATGACACCCGACGATGTGCAGAATTTCACAACGAGTGAGAACCGGGCGGCCCTGAGCGAAGCGTCGTGTACCTATTTCGAGCGCTCACCGAAAGCTGCCGCTGAACTTTTTCGTCCGTATTTCGGCTCGTCACGCGACGGATACCAGCCGCTGTGTGGAACGATCGATATTTTCGATTCGGTCCCAGCCACCAAAGATTTTGTTCAAGCGCTGGAAGCGGCCGCGGCGCCGGGGCATTGCTTTGGCACGATCATGTATGGCGAATTTCGCGCGCAGTATTTGACGAGGATCGAGGCGGTCGTCGATGCCAGTCCTGATTTCGCAGCGTACGAACACAGGGTCGAGCATCGCTACGACAAGTTGAGCTATCAGCCAGACCTGGAACACTGGTCGCAACAGGGTCTTTGGGAAAAACGAATTTACGCCGAGGTGCGGCGGACGCAGCCGCTAGCGCGTGCGGGCCTGCGCGATTTCTACATGTCGCACTTTCATCTGGACGAGCACGGAGCGACGCGTGTAGCCGATTATTACATCGATCAAATGATGGATGCGTATATACGCGACCATTCCGGCTTTTCGTCGACACTCGCGTACCCGTCGTTATGTTTTGAGAAGCGTGATCTTGACCAGTATCTAACGGATGGAAAACTTCCGGCGAGGGAGTGCCCATATCACGAATTTGCAGACATGTCGGACGCGCACGTGCTGCGGCGCCTGCTCGGTCTTGCCATCGTCAATGATTACCCGCTGGAGACGATTCAGCGCCTTATCAAAGCCGGCGCCGCGATGGATGCAGCGAGAAACAAAAAATATGACTACGAAGCAAGCGCGGATTCACCGCTGATGATGGCGGTCGAGCGAGCTGACGTGGTAGATGCCTTACTTAAAGCCGGCGCCAATGCCAATGCAACGAACGGCTTTGGCAAAACGCCGCTGATGTATGCCGCTGCCGCGCGCAATCTGTCCGCTGTGCAAGCACTGTTGCGTGCAGGCGCCGACGCCAACGCGGCTACCGCGCCGCTCGACGCGTTCTGTAGCGACTTGAAGGCCGGTAGTCGCACCGTCTTGATGTACGCGGCGTGGCATGGCAACGCTGAAATCTTGCAGGCCTTATTGCAAGCGCACGCGAATCCAGCAACGAAGGATTCCAATGGCGAAACGGCCTTGGATTACGTGGCCAGGAACATGGAGCTCGACGAGCCGCAGCGCGATCGATTACGCACCGTGCTGCACTCATTACCCGCCGCGCCGTGACCCCAACTTCCGACGATACGGCCGAATCTAATGATCCACGCGCGAAATGCACGGGAAGCATATAAAAAAATGGACGAGACGAAAGACTTTGCCATTCTTCGCGGACTAAGCACGTTTGGGAGAATATCGAGCGTATGATTTAAGGATGTTGTATCTCATCCTCAAAGCAGTGCTTTCCGGTGTCATCGTGATGGCGGTGTCGGAAATCGCGAAGCGTAACCCCGCGTTCGGCGCGCTGATCGTGTCACTGCCGCTCGTTTCACTGTTGGGGATTATCTGGCTGTGGCGTGATACCGGGGATACGACGCGGATCGCAAGCCATGCGCAGGCAACATTCTGGTACGTCATACCGTCGCTGCCGATGTTCCTTCTGTTGCCATACCTACTACGCGCGGGTCTAAACTTCTGGCTCGCTCTTGTCGCCTCTTGTCTTATCACCGTCGTTCTCTATTTTTTCACGGTCATCCTTGCAGCGCGGTTTGGCGTCAAGCTGTAATCCCAGCCCACCCATCGACTCGCGCAAAATTCACATAACGACGTGGACTTGCATGAAGCGTCTGCTTCACCGTTTTCCAAAGCCTGGCGAATGTGCCCGTGATCAGCCGATCACGAGGTACGTATTCTCGAAGAGAATGGGATTATGCGCACCGCTCGTCAGGTGCAGATAGGTGTCACCGACACGCTCGATCGCCACGCAAGCGTCGACCTGCATAATGGCATCGGTATGCGGTTTGAACCACGAAGCAAGATGTCGTGTTTTCGCTTTAGCCTTCGCGTCCGGGACGGAGTTCGCCACGATTAACTCGTAACCGTGCTCCTCGCCAAACCGACCGGCGTCGTAACCGCCGAGGTGCACAAAATACAGCTTAGGCGCGTCCGGTGCGGTCGGACAGTCTTTCAACGTCAGCTTAAAACCGCCGACGCCGTCGACTTTCATCCATGCATCGATGTGAACGCCCTTGCTTGCGCCGAACCATTGCGCCAGGAGCTGCGGATAGGTTTCCTCCAAGCGATCGCCAATGGCGAACGCAATATCGTGGACTTCGATCCTTGCGTTTGGATGCGTGCCACCCAACAGCACGACAAACAAAGTCATGCCGCTATCGCCATCCGATGTTCGTGATACGGCCGTGCACGATCATAGGCAACTGGCCAGCACTCGAATGCTTGCTATTGGCTCACTCATATCAACGCTTTTTTCCTCCGAAGCCAGGCAGCGCAGTCGCTTGCTTCATCCACGCAGCGGCGAGCCGTTCGTCGATATCGTCAATCGATTCAAGATCGACACCTCGCGAATCCTTTCCCATTCCTATCGGCGTAGCGGGCGGTACAGGTTTCAGCGAAGTGCCGCGGCCAAACGTCAGCTTGACGTGACCGGCGAAGCCGCCGCAGCAGAAACACCAGCCGTCGCCGATGCCGTACCAGGCGATTCCCCACTTGATCGATCGTTTCAGGCCAGGCAAGGTTTTCGCTGCCAAGGAATCGACGCGTTCCGCAATGCCACGCTGCGGCTGCGGCAAGCTTCGAATGTAAGCAAAAACTGGCTCGTCACCCTCCTTAGCTTTGGCGGGACTTGCTCGGCCCGTCATCGCGGCCGGCAGTGTTGCGGCATCGAGTTGCGTGTTGTCGGCTTGACTGAGCTTGCGCGCACTGGGCTTCCCGACGGCCGAGGATTTTGCGCCACGTTTTACCGCGGATTTAGCATTCGCTTTTTTTGCAATTGCCTTCTTGGTCTTCACTGAGCCCGCCATTTTGATCCTTCATCAGACGCTGTTTTTTTTCAGCGATCGCAGCAATAGGCCGCTCACCGAACTGCATCATACCGCTGCCCGTCGCGGCCGGTGAGACGCGGCCAACTATCCTTCCGACATGGGCCGAAAATCAGCCAAGCGATGAAATGCGCGCATCCGAAATGCACGTTGGTAAGTGCAGCGACCAGACGATCTGCTTTTCCGAGCGCAGGCGATCGCTGGTTGTTTTCGAACGTGATGCCGCGGCGCGGCATCGGCCACGATCGCCTTGCGTCAAGAGCGCTCGGACTATTACGTTCTCCGCACTATCGATTATCGGTCACGCACGTCTCCCGACACGACGGATTGCGTCAAGTCGATCGTCCAGGGCTGCCATTTTGAGTCGTGCCTTCCTCCCTGTTGACGATAGAAGCGTTGCGCCGCCGTGTTATCGGATAAGACAGTCCAGTTCAAGCGCGACGCGCCGATCCGCTGTCCTTCGGCGAAGACGGCGGCGAACAGCGCTTGTCCGATACGCTGGCCTCTCGCGTGTTCAACGACGAACATCTCTTTTAATACGAGGGTAGGCTTCACGTCGTAAGTCCAAGGAACGACATAGAAGACGGCCATTCCCAACAACTCGCCTGTTTTACCGTCGGCGACGAAAGCGCGAAATCGTGGTTCGTCGCCAAGGCCGTGAATCGCTAGGTCGTCCGGAGTAACACAGAAGCTGGCCGCGTACCCCTCGAATTCCGCGAGGGCGCTCATCAAGCTCCGTAGAGCGGGAATGTCTCCGCGCTGAAACGGTCGGACTGGAATCGGCAGCAATGGCATGTGGGCATCAGCTCGATTGCAGTTTGAATCACACGACATTCGGTGCGACGTGCGCTGAAACTAAACCGCACATGTTGATTGGTTCGTACGCCGGTCTATCTCGGAGGTTTGCAATTTGTACCCCTCGTCAAGCCAGCCGCTGATACCACCAGCCATGATTTTGACAGGTCGGCCCAATCCAGCGATTCGCAGTGCCGCTCGGGCTGCGCCATTGCAATGCGGTCCAGCGCAGTAAGTAACGAACAGCGTATCGAGCGACCACTGCTCCAGCTTCGAAGCGATGATTTTGCCATGGGGCAAGCTGATCGCCCCTGGAACGTGGCCTTGATCGAAGAGATCGTGACTGCGCGCATCGATGAGCACAAAATCCTTTTGATCCTTAGCGATCGCGTCATGAACGTCGGCGCAATCGGTCTCGAAGGTGAACTCCTCGCCAAAATGTCTAAGTGCTTGGTCAGGTGAAGCCGCTGCGACGCTCGCTACATGTGACATGCGAAATTCTCCAAATGGGAGACGCAGTTTTCTCGTTGGTTACTTTTTGCACTAGTGGCGGAAATGACGTTCACCGTATGTTTCCCGCCGAACTGCGCAATACGAAAAAAACAATGCCCGAGAACCGCACGATCGCCGCAACGGGACCTCGCGTCGCCGTTTTGGTCTACGACGGACTGTGCACCTTTGAATATGGAATCGCGGTGGAAGTGTTTGGTTTGCCGCGACCGGAGATGGGTGCGAACTGGTACCGGTTCCAGACCTGCGCGGTCGATCCGTCACCCATGCGGGCCGTCGGCGGACTTGAGATGCATGCTGACAAAGGTCTGGAGGCGCTGTCAGACGCCGATTTGATCATCGTGCCCGGCTGGAAGGGGACGGATGTCGATCCACCCCCGCTGCTGCTCGACGCGTTGCGCCGTGCTCACGCACGGGGCGCGCAATTGATGTCGATCTGTTCGGGTATTTTTGTTCTGGCTGCGACCGGGTTGCTGACCGATCAGATCGTTACGACGCACTGGCGATATGCGGAGAAGCTACGGTCGCGTTATCCGCAGCTCACTTTTAATCCAGATGTTCTCTATGTCGACGCGGGACAGATTCTTACGTCGGCAGGGAGTGCGGCCGGATTGGATCTAGCGCTGCATGTCGTCCGCCGAGACTTCGGTGTCGAAGTGGCGAATAAGGTGGCGCGCCGCCTGGTACTTCCCGCCCATCGAAACGGCGGGCAAAAACAATACGTTGAAAAATCCGTACTCGCGATGAAGCGTTCGCGCATTTCCGACGTGTTGGCGAACGTTCGCGAACGACTGCATCATCCTTTCACGGTCGCTGAGCTCGCCCGGATCGCTCTAATGAGCGAGCGAACCCTGATTAGGCGCTTTCAAGAAACGACGGGGATGTCTCCTGCGGCGTGGCTCACGCACGAGCGATTGGAATTCGCACGCGGATTGTTGGAACGGCCCGGGACCTCGATTGAAGACGTGGCGCGCCTCAGTGGCTTCGGCAACTCCGCGACGTTGCGTCTGCATTTTCGACGTCGGCTCGGGATAAGCCCAACGGATTATCGCCGCCAATTTCGTTCGGCGTCGACGCGTACGACTCCCCGAGTTGGTACGAACTAAAAGTGGCCGAAAAGGCACGGTCATTGGCAAAAATTCGTCTCACTGCCTGTTAGTACTCTCCGGCATTGTGAACATCGCTTCGATGGGATGTATCAATGTCGCTCCGCCATTTCCTACTGCCGTTGCTCGCGACGTTTATCGAAGCGTCTTCTGCGCACTCTACCGGGTCGTCGCTGACGGTTGGCACGGCGTCAGCACCGCCGAGCATCCGCGCAAACGGCGTCATCCATGTACCTGCAGGAGTGGATGACGCCTGCGATATCCCCGTTATCGTCATCCGAGGAAGAATGCCAGGGCCGACGATTGCGCTCATTGCAGGACTGCATGGAACGGAGTTCGGCGGAATTGTTTCCCTGTCGCAATTGGCCGATCGAATTGACCCCGCGAAAGTGAGCGGATCGATCATCATTCTTCCCGTAATTAACGTGGCATCGTTTCACGGACTTGTTCGCCACGTAAATCCTGTTGACGGAAAGAACATCAATCGTATGTTTCCGGGCGATCCGCGCGGCACGCAGAGCCAGCGCATAGCGGCGATGTTGACGCACGACGTTCTGTCTATCGCCGATTATGTTATCGACTACCACAACGGCGATATCGACGAGGATCAAATCCCATACAGTTATTGGATAGTCACGCATGACCAGGCGATCGACGCCAAAGAGCATGCGATGCTGATGGCGTACGCCGCGCCCTACATCGTTCGCTACGACGACGCAGAACCGGCGGCAAGTAATGCCAACATGCTGCCGACGCAGGCCGTCGCTCGCGGCAAACCGACGATCACCGTCGAAGCGGGTCGCGCAGGAACCTACACCGCGGATGACCTCCGGATGACAATCGATGGAACCGAACGCGTGCTAGCAAAACTGGGAATTTTGGATAAATCGATAGTTCCATCAAGTACTCAGCCTGTTCTTCTTTCCGGAAGCCATACAGTCGCAAGTGAGGCTACTGGGATTTTTTATCCAGAAATAAAGCGCGGCGATCGCTTGGTCAAGGGTCAGAGACTCGGTCGCATCGTCGATTTCTATGGTCAGACGTTGGCTGAGCCTGTCACTCCCAGTCCCGGTGTTGTCCTCTATCTCGCCGCGACGCCGTCCGTCGTCAAGGGAGAGCAACTGGTCTTCATCGGACTGACGGATGTGGAGTAGCGAAGAGCTGATTTGTTTGTTATGCGCATCGGATTGCAATTAGATTCGCATCGTCCCGACGACAAGCTGAAAACAGAACTTGATCGCTGGTCAGCGCACCGCCTCGGCAAACCCGAAGCGGCTCTCTCGAGAAAATTGTTACAGGGTCAGCGGAAGCGGCCGGTACGGCAGCAGTGGCGATCATGCCACAAGGCGTTTTTATCGCCATTGCCTAGGCTCACTTTAGATCGCTAGAGCAGCCAAAGGGTGACTATCGTCGCGACCGTACAGACGTGCAAAAAAATATGAGCAGTGTTCGGCACGAGACCGTTTCGGATCGGTAGAAACGAATGCGTACGTCCAAACATTGCGCGGTAGCGCAGGGCGCGTTCTGGTTCAGGCCGCACGAGGTACGGAATCCACCACGCGCGAATCTGGCCAACGAGCAATGTGACGTACGCGATCCACAACGTGGTAACGAGCCACGCCGGGAAATTGCTCCCTAGGTAGCATGCACTCAAGATAAGGATCACGGTAAACGGAGTGCTCTGGACGAGGGTCACAACGATCAGGCGTCCAACGGTATCTTGAGCACGAACGGCGCGCACGTCATTGAACGAACCAAGCGGAATCCAGTCATGCGTCCATAGAAAGGCAACCTGCAAGCTTTGCAAAGCAAGCAAAATAATTTGGGTTTTCAAACTGGCTGTTGACACAGCGTGCTCATCTCACGGCGCGATCGGCGAGACGATTCTAGCGGTTGCGATGGGGGAGGGGAGTCCGCGGGGCAGCAACATCAGGGAAAAACCAAACGCCGGTTACGGCGATAGCTGCAGCGACAACAGGCGCGCACCAGGCGTATGGGCGACGCTTGCCATCTGTGCGGAAATCGAGCGATAGACAAATTCGCTCGCGCCGCCAACGCCAGTAGGTGATGGAAACTGCTGCGATCGCCGTATGGTGGGTAGACAAGGCTGCAAATCTTAAAAATCGCTCCAACGCCAGCGTGTCCGCATTTTCCTTTAACT
>CAZZYA010000048.1:0-17552 GCA_964658115.1 uncultured Rudaea sp.
TGGTGACTTTTTGCCGTTGAGCAAAAAGTTACCCGCCGCTTGCGGCGGAAGCTCTAGCGAGAAAACTAAAAAACTCATCGCGTGTGCATCGAAAGCTAACCCCGCTCGCAGCGGAAGTTTCTATCTCGAAAAGCCAGCAAAAGGAGGCGCTAGATTCCCGCCTTCGAGCATCACGAATAAGAAAGCAAACAATAAATCAAACAGTAACCTCGATTTCCCCTTCCAAAAATCCGCGCGCCCCATACCTCCGTTCGTTCAAAACCACAGACCCATCATCGCGCGCATAAGCAAGGGTGCTAGCCCGCGTTCCATACTCACTACCGCGAATGAAAACCGGCGCGAGAAACTTCTCCAGTTCAAACCCGACGCCGGTCTCCGGAAGTTCCGAATCCTCCGGCTGCGCCGCATCGGCAAGCAAATCGAGCAAAGCCGCATCATCCGCGTTCATGTTCGACGCGCGCGCGAACGAATCGCGCAGGCGCCGCGCCTTCGGCCAGCACGACGAAACCGCCCCATTACTGAGCACGTGCACGCCGTCGGCAAATGGCCACGCCGATTCGTTCAACGTGCTCGCGCCCCACGCACTGTTCCTGT
Organism: uncultured Rudaea sp.; assembly: GCA_964658115.1. Taxonomy (GTDB): domain Bacteria; phylum Pseudomonadota; class Gammaproteobacteria; order Xanthomonadales; family Rhodanobacteraceae; genus Rudaea. The sequence continues at coordinate 595 of CAZZYA010000048.1, forward strand.
CGCCAACGATGAGATTGAACGGACCGAATTCATCGCGAATGGACGAGATGGTTTGCGCATAGTTGTGCGCCGTCGCGTCGCCACGTACGAAATCGGCAACGAGCACACCGCGCGATCGCTTACCACGATGCGGCAATCCGACACGAACATTGGTGACGGCAGCAAAACGGCCATCACGTGTGACCGCAAGCCACGAACCACCCGCTTCCAGATCGCGCCCGCCGACCACATTCGGCGCATCCTGCCAGTGCGCCGCGGGTGCGCTCGGACGTCCGTGATATTCGTCGCGGTTGCCGAGCAGCAGCCAGGGTCGTGACGGCACGGCATGCAAGGCGAGCAGGATCAGACACATGATGCTTTGTGGAAAAGTATACTAACCGCTGGACGATTGCAGTTTGGCTTCGAGCGATGGCAGACGCGCGTTGCCGGGATTGAGCTGGCGGGCGGCCTTGAGCGCGGACGCGGCGTCGTTGACGCGATGTTCGCCGATACTCGATTCGGCCTTGTCGAGGTAGGCGTTGGCGAGACGGTCGCGCATCGCGGCCAATGCGGCGTCGTTCGGATTGGCTTGGCTCACGGCCTCGACATAGTCGCGCGCCTTGCCGGGCATGCCGTTTTTCAGCGATTCATCGAACAGTTCTTCGGCGCGCGCGGGAATGCGCTGCAGGCCGGCGAGCGCTTTGGCATTGTTGCCGTCGATGCTGAGCACGGCGCGGTATTTGTCGAACGCACTGTCGCCCGGCGTGTGGTTGAGATCGCCGATTTCCATGGCGTGATCGGCTTCCACCAGCAACGGGCCGATGCGCGCCTGGTCCGCCGGCGTGACTTGCGCCCGCTGCTTGTTGTCGATGTCGATGCCTTCGTGCATCTCGTGCAGACGTTTTTTCGCCGGTTGCAGTTCCGGTGCGTCGGCGGCCGCATTTTCGGCCTGAGTAAGGAGTTTGTCGGCTTGCGCGATGTTGTCGACGTCCATCGCGTTGTTGGCTTGACCGATCATCGTTTGCGCAATCTTGCGCAACGCCGCGCGCGCGCGCTGATCGCCGGCGTTTTGACGCAGCACATTTTGATACAGTGCGATGGCGCCGTCGTTGCCGGCGAAGTTACTTGCGCGTTGCGCGGCTTCGGCGCGCGTCATCAGTTGCGCGACGGACGGGCCTGCATCCGTGTGCGCCGGCGCATCGGTGTGATGGCTTGCGACGGCGGCGCGCAAATCCGGGATGGCCGCGTTATTCGGATTGAGCGCGGCCAGATCGTTGATGTGCTGTGTCGCCGCGTCGATATCGCCGTTGGCGGTGGCATCGCGCGCTTGTTGCGCGAGCGCTTTGGCGACATCGTTCAAACCCTTGAGTGCAATGCCGTTCGCCGAATCGACTTGCAACACCTGACTATACAAATCCGCCGCGCTCGATGGACCGACGAGCTTGTTCGCGGTCAGCGCCTGCGCGGCGCGATCGATGAGATCGGATGCCTTCGTGCCGCGCGTTTCGGCGCCGCGCAGACGCGAGCGCAGTTCGTCGATTTCCGGTCCGCCGCCGAGGATGTCGTTGGCTTCGGCGAGATCGGTGCGCGCCGTCGTGATGTCCCCGCGCGCGATTTCCGTGTTGGCGCGCTCGACCAGCCGTGCGCCGACGTTCTTCAATCCTTCGCGGGCCGGCTCGTTGTCCGGATCGATGGTGCGCGCGGCGCTGTACAACTCGCGCGCGCTGTCATTCTGCGTGCCGGAAAGGCGGCCGTCGCTGAGCGCTTTGTCGCCGCGCGCGAGCAGGTTGTTGAGTTCGGTGCGCGGCAACATCGAGCGCAAACGGTTCTGATAGACGTACGCGAAAATGCCGGCGGCGACGATGACGATCGCAATGACCGCACCGATCCATAATCCAGCCGACGAGCGCTTCGCTGGACGTGCCCGGCGGGACGGCGCGGCGCCGATGTCGTCGAGACGACCGAGGCTCGGGTCCGCGCGGTGACGCGATCCGCCAGCGAGCGACGTGACGGGCATCGCGCGCGTGGAATCGTCGCTGGGTTGGCGGCGCATCGGTTCGCGCGGCACCGACAATTCCGGATGCGCGCCCTGCGCGATCTGGAATTCCAGTTGCTCGATCGTGTCAGCGAGAATCTGTCCGTTCTGGAAACGATCTTCCGGCTGCTTGGCGAGCATGCGTGCGAGCAACGGCTGCAGCGCGTCGAACTGTTCAGGCAACGTCGGCACCGGCTGCGTGATGTGCATGATGCCGACAGCGAGCGAATCTTCTGCGTGGAACGGCACGCGGCCGACCAGCAGTTCGTACAGCACGATGCCGAGACTGTAGAGATCCGCGCGCCCGTCGAGCGTGCGGCCGCGCGCTTGTTCGGGACTCATGTAGTGCGGTGTGCCGATCACGGTGCCGGTGCGCGTGACGTGCGTGGACGCGTCGCTCGCGCGCGCGATACCGAAATCGGCCAGCGCCGCCGAGCCGTCTTCGCGCAGCAGAATGTTGTCAGGCTTCACGTCGCGATGGACGAAACCTTTTGAATGCGCGTAGTGCAACGCGGTGGCGATCTCACGCACGGTCTTGAGCGCGAAGGTTGGTGCGCGCGGCGTGCCGTCCATCGGGAGCAGCGGTTCGCCGCCGACGTATTCCATTGCGATGTAGTTGTAATCACCCGCGCGGCTGACATCGTGGATCGCGACGACGTGGCGATGATGCAGTTTCGCGGCGATGCGCGCTTCGCGCAGAAAGCGTTCGCCGAAATCCGGATCGGCCAGCAGCGTCGGCGACATCACCTTGAGCGCCACTTCGCGCTGCACGGATTCCTGCATCGCCAGATACACCGTGGCCATGCCGCCGCGGCCGAGTTGTCGCAGGATCTTGTAGCCGGGGATTTCGATCACAATCGTTCGCAAGAAGGCGGCATTGGGGCGTCGAGAGAATAGCATGTCGCCATCCGCTACCCCGCGCTGCAACGCCGTTCCTCCACGTTATACTACGCCGCGATCGGGGTAGTACTCCGCGATTGTCATGACGAAAAGAGACTTACGCCGGACGGGCGCGCTGATTGCCTGCGCGATCATGGGCAGCGCGCATGCGACGGGCATCGTGGCGGGTCACGTTTACGCCGCAGATACGATGCTTGGACTCGCCTGGCGCAACGTCAGCAGGCGTGAACGACGCCGTGGTGGCGCAAGCCGATTTGACGTTGCTTCGAGTAAGCGAAAAATCTACGCCAGCCGCCGCGCCTCGATGACATTCGGCACGCCGGACAAACGTCCGAGCAACATCGAAAGCTGCTCGTAGTCGGCGACGCGCAATGCGAAATTCATCGTTGCGAGTCCACTCGCGGTATCTACGCGCGCATTGGCGGCAAGCATGTGCACGTTGGCGGCGGCGATGACGTTGGTGACGTCCTTGTGCAGCCATTTACGATCGTATCCTTTAACGAGCACGTCCACTTCGTAATCCTGATCGCGCTGGTTGCCCCACTCCACGTCGATGGCGCGCGCTGCATCGCGCACGCGCAGGCGCGCGAAACTTTTGCAGTCGGCGCGGTGGATCGACACGCCCTTGCCGCGCGTGATGTAGCCGGCAATCGCGTCGCCCGGCAGTGGCTGACAGCAACGCGCGAGCACGGTCAGCAGATTACCGACGCCTTCGATGATGACGGTGTCCTTGCCGCGTTTGGGCGGACGCAACGTCGACACCGTCGGTGTTTCGGAGGGCGGCGCGGTCGTTTCGTGCAAGGCGCGCACGACATGGCCGGACGTGATTTCGCCCAACGCGAGCGCAACGAGAAAATCGTCGAGATTCTTCTGGCCGAATTTCGGCGGCAGCGAATCCAGATCGACGTTGTGCAGCGCCATCCGCTTCAATTCCTTTTCGAGAATCGTGCGACCGGCCGCGAGGTTGGCGTCGAGATCGACGCGTTTGAACCACGCGCGCACTTTCTGTTGCGCGCGGTGCGTGTTGAGGAAACCGTGGTGCGTGGAAATCCAGTCGCGCCGCGGTTCTTTGTTTTTGCCGGTAAGTATTTCGACGCGATCGCCGCTTGCCGGCAGAAAATTCAGTGGCACGATGCGGCCATTTACTTTTGCTCCGCGTGTGCGATGGCCGATGTCGGTGTGCACCGCATACGCAAAATCGAGCACCGTCGCGCCGCGCGGCAGATCCATGACCTGACCCTGCGGCGTGAGCAAATAGACGCGATCTTCCAGGATGTCCGTCTTGAAACCGGCGAGTAGCGCCGAACCGTCGTCGGCGTCCTCCTTGGTTTCGAGCAACTGTCGCATCCAGGCGATCTTGCGTTCGAACTCCTGATCGCTGCCGCCGCCTTCCTTGTAACGCCAGTGCGCCGCGACGCCGCGTTCGGCGTGCGCGTGCATGTCGAACGAGCGTATCTGCACCTCGAGCGTCTTGCCTTCCGGGCCGACCACCGCCGTGTGCAGCGATTGATAGTGATTGCCTTTCGGCCGTGCGATGTAGTCGTCGAACTCGCTGGGCACCGGCGGCCACAGCGTGTGCACGACGCCGAGCGCGGCGTAGCAAGCCGGTACATCCCGGACCAGCACGCGCACGGCGCGGATGTCGTACAACGAGGAAAAATCGCCGCCTTTGCGCTGCATTTTTTTCCAGATCGAATAGATGTGTTTCGGCCGGCCGGCGACATCGGCTTCGATATCGGATTCCCGCAACGCGCGCTTGAGTTCGTCGGTGGCGCTGCTGATGTACTGCTGGCGCTGGTCGCGCCGTTCGTCGAGCAGTGTGGCGATGCGGCGATAAACATCCGGCTGCAAATGGCGGAACGCGAGGTCTTCGAGTTCCCACTTCAATCGCCAGATGCCCAGACGATTGGCGAGCGGCGCGTGGATATCGGCGCTAAGCTGGGCGAGTTCGACTTGTCGCTCGGGCGATGCCTTCGACGCGCCGCGCAACGCGGCGAGCTGACGCGCGAGCAGGATAAAGACGACGCGCAGATCGCGGATGATCGCGAGCAGCAATCGCCGCAAGCCCTCCGCGCGAACGTGGGCGCTCCGCGCGGCATAAAGCGACCATATTTTCTCGGCGGCTTGCTGGCCTTCGATCAGATCGCGCAAATGCGGAACGTCATCGATGCGAATCGTCGCCAGGATTGCGACGCCGATTTGCTGCAATGTATACAAAATGCAAGCGGCGCGCGTTTCCTCGTCGGCGCGCAGTCCGTCGAGCACATCGAGCGCCTCGAGGAGTTCCGATTCGGCCTCGGCCGGCAACGCGATATCCGCGAGTGAATCGAGAATCGCGGCCCACCACGGAGCGATGCCGGGCGCTGCGCGTTCGCGTTGCGTCCATAGCGCAAGAGTGGGTTTGGATTCGCTCGCCTTCACGAGGCTACTTTCGCATGCGCGACCATGCCCCACAAATGAGGACGCCGCGCGCTGTTATCCAGCGCGCGGCGTCAAAGAGCGGAGCTTTTGAGAAGCGTCAGTCGGCGACAACGGTCACGGGGTTGGATGTCCCGGTGATCGTTGAGGTGGCTGTGTCGGTCGCGGTGACTGTGTAGTCCGGCGGGCTGACGGTCTTGAACGTCACGTTATAAATGCCATTCGTAAACGCTGCGTCGACCGGCAATACCGCCGAGGAATCGGTGCTCGTGAAATGCACCGTGCCCGTATAGCCGCCGGTCACGCGATTGTTGTACTGGTCGTACGGCGTCACGTTGACCTGCGTGTTCGAATTATTCACTTCGGCCTGGCTCAGCATCTGCACGACAAACGACGCCGCTGAAGCCGCCGTTACGGAAACGGCTGGCGAAGTACCGGTGATCGTCGAGGAGGACGTGTCCTTCGCCGTGATGGTCTGCGCGCCCGACTTCTTCAAAGTCACGCTGAAGGTACCGGTGCCGAGCGTAAGGTGAGAATTGGTAGGCAGCACGGCCATCGGGTCGCTGCTGCTGAAGGTCACCGTACCGTTATAAGTCGGCACGGAGTTGCCAGCGCCGTCTTTAGCGGTGACGGTCGCATTGACGGAGCCGCCCGCCGTGACGCTGCTGTTATCCGTTGTCACGTCGAAGTGCGTGACGTTGACCTGCTGCATCGTGATGTTGAACGTCTGCGTCGACGAGAAACCGTTCGCGGTGAAGGTGGCGGTACAGACGGCCGTTCCCGGTACGTACAACGTTGCGGCAGGTTTGAATGCAAACGTCAGTGCCTGCGCGCCAACAGCGCCAGAGGACGCGGCGAAACTCACCGATCCCAGCAGGATGCCATTGGGATCGGCACACGAAACGTTAGACGGTGCTGCAAGCGAAATCGTGGTGCTCGGCAACGTGGTGCCTGCGCCGGTGTCGACCACGTAAGCCACAGGATCGGCCGTGACGGACCCGGCAGCGAACTGGTTCTTGAACGTGATCGACGAGGGAATGCCGGCGCCGTCTGGATCGGTAATCGTGCAAGCGGTCGCAAGCGGATCGTTTGCGCAGACGATGTTGCCGATGTTCTGCGTCGGCAGATTCACGTTGCCGACGACTGCAACTTTGTCATCAATACGCTGCACATACGTTCCCGGCGGCGCGAAAACAGCAGCCGAAGCCGAATAGAACGATGTGGGTAATGTCGCCCAAGCAGACGCCATCGCGGCCGTGCTGTGGTTCAGAACGTAAATGAAAAGCGAGTTGCTGTCCGAGTGAATGTCAGTCGGATTTACGACATATATTGTGTTGAAATCCGCGTTCATCGTGCCCGTCAGAGAAGTCGGAATCTGACCCGGCTGCGGGATCGAGGGTCCTAAAATATACCAATGGCCGGGAAAGCCACTATTGACCGTCTGACTGAAGGAATGGTCATAACCGAACGACAGGTGCCAGTTCGCCGCGTAGGAAGCATTGTGAACCTGTACGACATAACCCAACACGGCACTCGCAGTAGATACCGCATTAACCGTGTTCACCGATACCCAAGGCTCATCTCCGCGATGCCCGCCTTCGAATTCGCCATAAAAAACGCGATCGCCGCTGACGGAGCTGTCGGCGTACATCGGATGATCCACGCCCAGCGCGTTGATCGAATAGCAAGCGACCTGAGTGCTCAAGGTGTTCGCTTTATTCACTTCCAGCAACGTCTGCGATGAATTGAAGCCATAGTTCACCGTGCCAGCATCAACCACACTCGGGCCGCCCGCATCGAATTCGAACAGGCCACCCGTTGGCGAAGGATTGTAATAACTCGGCGAGAACACGAAGCTTCCTACCGCTCCGAACGACTGCGTGCCGTGCTGCTCGCTGCAGACGATTGGCGAGGCTGCCCCCGTCGTCAGCGTCGCCGTCACGCCGGTCGTGCCGTCGTAGTTTCCCTGATCGGCGGGAATCGACGAGCCGAGATTGGGCAAGCTGATATCGCTTGGACATTTACTGCCGGTGCAGGCAGTCGTCGGCGCCATCAGGTCGACCGTCAATCCAAGATTTTGAGAGAATGCCGGGCCAGACACCACAGCGATGACAAAACCAAACAACCATGCGCGCGCAGCGCGGGGCGAATGCCGCATTTCGGACTCCGGACGATAGCTAAACTACAACCCCCGAAGGTGTGCGGAGTTCTTGTTATCACGCACCTTCAATGACTTATAATAATTCGTTAGAGTGATGGATGTGTTAAATGGGCATTATTCACATTTAGCCGTCCATCCGTGGTCTTGCCCCCTTTCGCGTCCCGTGAGCCGATTATGCACACATTGAAACGTTTTTCGACCGTTGTATTCATCACGTTGGCTGCGGTCGGTATGGCGGCGGCTGCCGAGTTCTCAACGCTGGAAGAGCGCATGAACCAGCAGGAATTCCACGCAACCGGGCTGGACAAATTGTCGCCCGACGAATTGAAGGCGCTTAACGTGTGGCTGCAAACGCATCAGTCGACGAAAGTCGTCACTCAAACCGGCGCGCCGGTGTTCTATCCGGCTCACACCGATCGTGATCCAGTCGAGTCGCGCATCGCCGGAAAATTCGGGGGCTGGTACGGCAAAAGCGTGTTCACGCTCGAGAACGGACAGGAATGGACGCAGGCCGAATCCGGTCAGTACACGACCGGTCCGTACGATCATCCGAAAGTGAAAGTGAAACCGATGATGGTCGGCGCGTGGCTGATGTACGTCGAGCCGTGCGGCTGCAGCGTTCGCGTGGAGCGCACCAAGTAATCAGCGCTCGGCGCGCAGCGTTTCGATCAGTTTGCTCAAACGTTTCGGCGAGACGGTTTCGGCCGTGCGCAATTCCTGCGCGAACAGCGAGACGCGCAATTCCTCGATCAGCCAGCGCAGTTCCGCGAGCGCCGCGTCCTCGCCGCCGCGTGAGGCTTTCAGCGCGAGATAGTCGCGCCAGTAGCCACGCACGGTGATCATTCGCGTCTGATCGCGCGTCGCGTCCTGTTGCAATCGTTCGGCGCGCAGACGCATCGCCTTGAGATAGCGCGGATAGTGCGCAAGTCGATCGCGCGGCACGTCACGCACGAAACCCGGATGCACGAGCGCATCGAACTGCTCGCGCAAATCTTCGTAGTTCGCTTTCGCATAGCCCATCAATGGCGCTTCGAGCCAGGGCGTCAATTCCGCGTACGCGACGAGCGTGTCTTCGACAATCGATAGCCAGCGCATCGCTTCCGGGAACAATGCACGCGCGATGTCGCTTACTTCGTGCTGGAACGCATCGCGTCGGCGCACGTCGAGCGGACGATGCACGAGTAACGCTTCGAACGCGGCATCGACGATGTCCTCGCGCAATGATTCGACACTCGCGACCGCCGCGTACTTCAACGCGAGATTGCGCGCGATCGGCAATTGCCGCCGCGCCTGCTTGATCGGCTCACGCAACGCGCGACGCAGCAAGGCAATGACGCCGGCACGATGCGATGCGCGCGCCTCGTCGACGCGCTCGAACACACGCAACGCAACACTTTCGCCCAGATCGACGAGTGCGGGAAACGCGGTCAAACCACCTTCGCTTATGAGCGTGGCGGGAATTTCATCGAAATCGAAATCGTCGACTTCTTCGCGCGTAAGTTCGGTGTCGGCACGACGTGAAAACGCGGCGCGTGCGCTGTCGGACCACGCCGCACGGATGGCGCTGAGATCGCGTCCTTCGGCGAGCGTCTTGCCGTTTTCGTCGTAGACGCGGAAACGCATCTGCAGATGCGCGGGGATTTCGATGCCATCGAAATCGCGCGCCGACACCTCGACGCCGGTGACGCGTTTGAGATACGTCGCGAGTACCGCGTTCAACGCTTCGTCACGCGCTGACTCAGCCGCCGCGAATGCGCGCGCGAAATCCGGTGCCGGTACGAAGTTGCGGCGCAACGATTTCGGCAGACCACGAATCCGTTCCGCCACTTTTTCGGACAACAGTCCGGGAACGAGCCATTCGCAGCGGAATTCCGGAACGGCATTCACGAACGCAAGCGGCACGTGCAACGTCACGCCATCCGCGGGATCGCCGGGCACGAAACGATAATCGAGCTTCATGCGGTGCCCGGCAAATTCCATCGTCGCGGGAAAATCGCTGCCGCGAATGCCGGGTTCGTCGGCCAGCACGAAATCCTGCGACCAATGCAGCGCCGCTTGCTCGGCCGGTGTCGCGCGCCGATACCACGCATCGAACGCGGCGGCCGTGTTGATCTCGACCGGCAGTTTCGACGCGAAGAATTGCGCGAGTTCGTTTTCGTCTTTCACCAAACCCGCGCGGCGGCGTTTCGCTTCGAGTTCGTGCGCCTGCGCGAGCACGCGCGCGTTGGCGCGAACGACCTCGCTACGCGAATCGATGTCGTTACGAACGAGCGCCTCGCGCACGAACACATCGTGTGCGAGTGCAAGATCCTGCGCGCCGAACTGCACCGTACGCTTCTCGACCAGCGTGAGACCAAACAAGGTCACCTGCTCGAACGCAATCACCGCGCCGCGCTTGCGTGACCAATGCGGATCGCGCCAAATTCGCTTGACCAAATGCGCGGCCTGCCGCTCGACCCACTCCGGCTCGATGCGCGCGCACAGCAATCCGTATACTTTTTGCAAATCGATGATCTGCCCGGCCAGCACCCACGGCGGTGGCGATTTTGCCAGCGACGATCCCGGGAAAATCTGGAATTTGCGCTCGCGCGTGCCGCGATACTGATTGCGCTCGTCCTTGTGTCCGACCTGCGTCGGCCAGCCCGACAGCAAACAGCGATGCACCGCCTCGACACTCGCGGGTTCGTCGTTCTGCCTCCAGCCGAATTCGCTAGTCATCACCAGCAATTGACGATGCAGTTCGCGCCATTCGCGCATGCGGAGATACGACAGAAACCGATCCGAACACCAGTCGCGCAGTCTCGATTGCGTGAGTTCTTCGTGTGCGAGCGCGTGCGCATGCCACAGGTTCAGCACGGAAATAAAATCTGATTTCGCGTCCACGAACGGCGCGTGCGCCTGATCGGCGGCCTGTCGCGCATCGGCCGGACGTTCGCGTGGGTCCTGGATGCTCAGGAACGCCGCGAGCACGAGCAGTTCGCGTGACGCCGACGAGGCGTTCGCTTCGACGAGCATGCGCGCCAGCGCCACATCGATCGGCAAGCTCGCCATGTCGCGGCCAGTCGCGGTCAGACGTTTGCTTTCATCGATCGCGCCGAGCTCGATCAAGCGGCGGTAACCGTCACCGATCGCGCGCGTGCCCGGTGCTTCGACGAACGGAAATTTTTCGACGTCGCCGAGTTTCAGGTTGAGCATGCGCAAGATCACGCCGGCCAGCGACGAGCGCAGGATTTCCGGGTCGGCATAACGCGGCCGCGAAAGAAAATCGTCCTCGGCGTATAAACGTATACAAATGCCGGAACCGACGCGGCCGCAGCGGCCTTTGCGCTGATCGGCGGCGGCCTGCGAAATCGGTTCGACGTGCAGGCGTTCGAGCTGGCTGCGCGGCATGTAGCGCTTGACGCGCGCGGTTCCCGTGTCGACGACGTAGCGGATGCGCGGCACCGTCAACGACGTTTCGGCGACGTTCGTCGCAAGCACGATGCGACGCTGCGGACCGGGTTTGAACACGCGATCCTGTTCGGCGGCCGAAAGCCGCGCATACAGCGGCAGGATTTCAGTCGCGCGATATTTCCGTCGCGACAGCGCGAGATGCGCGTCACGGATTTCGCGTTCGCCGGGAAGAAAGATAAGCACGTCGCCGCGACCATCCTCGTGCGTGATGTCGTCGACCGCGCCGACGATGCGCTCGGTCGGCGTCGCATCGTCGCGATCGGCCGGCGGACGCCAGCGCACTTCGACCGGGAAGCTGCGGCCTTCCACGTTGATCACCGGCGCGCCGTAGAAATGTTTCGCGAACGTGGCGGTGTCGATCGTCGCGGAGGTGACGATCAGTTTCAGATCCTTGCGCCGCACGAGCAGGCGTTTCAGATAACCGAGCAGGAAATCGATATTGAGACTGCGTTCGTGCGCTTCGTCGAGGATGATCGTGTCGTAGCGGTTGAGCCACGCGTCCGACTGCGTTTCGGCGAGCAGGATGCCGTCGGTCATGAATTTGATCAGCGTGCGTTCGCTGGTCGTTTCGGTGAAACGCACCTGATAGCCGACGATGCCGCCGAGTTCCGTTCCCAGTTCGGCGGCGACACGACGCGCGACGCTGCGCGCGGCGACGCGGCGCGGCTGCGTGCAGCCGATGAGTCCGGCAACGCCACGTCCGGCGGCGAGGCATAATTTGGGTAATTGTGTACTTTTTCCCGAACCCGTCTCGCCGGCCAGAACGATGATCTGATGTTCGCGGATGGCCGCGACGATGTCATCGGCCATCGCCGCGATCGGCAGCGCTTCGTCGACGCGGATTTCCGGCACGAGCCCGGCGCGCATGGCGAATTTCGCGCGTGCGGATTGCACGCGCGCGCGCCACGCCGCAAGCGCGTTTTCATCGTCGGGTGTGAGCGAATCAAGCGCGCGCGACAACGCGCGCCGGTCGATCAGCGTGGTTTCGTCGAGTTCGCGGCGCAACGCGGCGAACTCGGGCCGCAGCGGCGGCCGCGGCTTTTTCTTATGGGCTGAGAGAGTCACGTGAGTTGGGGCGCGCGTCGGCGCGACCGCGATGGGACACGGCGCGATTATAAGCGTGCGCACCGTTCGATCTGGCGACCGGACGGCGGGAAAACAAGTCAGTCTTTTGTCGTGACGGCCGCTTGCGGCGCTTGCGAGCCGGCGTCGATGTCATGCGGCGCGGGCAATTGACTCTCGTCCCATCCGCCGCCGATGGCCTTCACCAGTCCGACGCAATAACCCAAGCGATTCCCCGTGATCGATATCGCGTTGCGCTCATTCGAAAACGCGGTGGTCTGCGCGGTGACCACGTTGAGATAACTCACCGTTCCCGCGCGATATTGATTGAGCACGATCTTCAATGCGAGTTCGGCCGCGGCGACAGCGTCGGCTTGCGCCGCGGATTCGGCTTCGAGGATACGCAGCGCCGACAACTGATCTTCGACGTTCTGGAACGCAGCCAGAGAAACTTCGCGATAATTCGCCGCCGCCGCATCGTACGCGGCGCGCGCTTGAGCCGATTGCGCATGACGCAGCCCGCCGTCGAACAATGTTTCGGCGAGCTGCGGACCGATCGACCAGAACCGGCTCGGCGCGGTCAGCCATTTGGAAAAACTCGAACTCTGATAGCCGCCTTCGGCCTGAAGCGTCAGTGTCGGAAACCAGGCGGCTTCGGCAACGCCGATCTGCGCGTTCGCCGACATCGCCTGACGTTCGGCCACCGCGACATCCGGACGACGCTGCAGCAATTGCGATGGTAAGCCGACCGGAATGGTCGGCGGTTTGATGTCGAACTTCGTCGGGTCGAGCGAAAACTCGGCGGGCGTCTTGCCGATCAACAGCGCGATCGCGTGTTCGAGCTGCGTGCGCTGCACGCCGAGATCGATCGCCTGCACCTGCGCGGTTTTGAGCTGCGTGTCGGCTTGCACCACGTCGGCGCGCGCGGCGACGCCGACGTCGTACTGGTTCTGCGTGAGCTGCAGCGATTTGCGGTAGGCGTCGACGGTGTCGTCGAGCAGACGTTTCTGTTCGTCGAGAATGCGCAACTGGAAATAGTCGGTGGCGAGTTCGGCGTGCAGACTCAGGCGCGTCGATTCGACCGTGGCTTCGCTCGCCTGCGCATTGCCGGCTTGCTGTTCGACAGAACGGCGAACCTTGCCCCACAAATCCGGCTCCCAGCTCGCTTGCAGCGGAAGCGAATAGATCGTCGAGATGCGCGCGCCGGTCGTTGTCGGAGTTGTTGTCGTGGTCGTTGTGCCGGTACCCGTACCGGTTCCGGTGCCCGTTCCCGTGGGATCCGTCACGACGGTGCTTCCGCTGCTGATGATATTGCCACTGTTGCCGTAACGCCCCGAACGCGTCGTCGATGCGCTGACGCCGAGGGTCGGCAGGAACGCGGCGCGCGCCTGCGACACGAGCGCGGCGGCCTGGCGATATTGCGCCTCGGCTTGCGCGAGCGATTGGTTGGCGCCGTCGACCTGCGCTTCGAGTTCGTTGAGTTTCGCGTCGCCGAAAATTTCCCACCACGCGCCACGCTTGAACGCATCGGCGGGCTGCGCCTGCGCCCAGTCTTCGTGCCAGCCGGCGTTTTCCTTGTATTTGTCGGGCACGTCGGCGCGCGGCCGTTTGTAGTCGGGCCCGACGGCGCATGCGGAAAGGCATGCCGCGATCGAGACGATGATGCTGCGTTTTATACACGTATATTTTTTCGACATTGGCATGCTCATATCGCGGCCTGCGGCGCGGACCCCTCGTGCGACGGATGGATGCGTTCCCATTTTCGCTTGGCCCACAGGCGGAATCGATCCAGATAAAGATAAACGACGGGCGTCGTGTACAGCGTGAGCAACTGACTGAACAGAAGACCGCCGACGATGGAAATGCCCAGCGGTCGGCGCATTTCGCTGCCTTCGCCGAAACCGATGGCGAGCGGCAGCGCGCCGAGCATGGCGGCCATCGTGGTCATCATGATCGGACGAAAACGCAGCATGCACGCTTGATACACGGCGTCACGCGCGTTGAGATTCTGGTGGCGTTCGGCCTCGAGCGCGAAGTCGATCATCATGATCGCGTTCTTTTTCACGATGCCGATGAGCAGAATCACGCCGATGAACGCGATGACCGTGAACTCCTCGCCGAAAATCAGCAGCGCGAGGATCGCGCCGACACCGGCGGACGGCAGCGTCGACAGGATCGTCAGCGGATGCACGTAACTCTCGTACAGGATGCCGAGCACGATGTAGATCGCGAGCAACGCGGCGAGAATCAGCCACGGCTGGCTCGATTGTCCTTGTTGATACGCGCTCGCGTTGCCGGCGAAACCGCCGTGAATAGTGGCGGGCACGCCGATGCGCGACATGGTTTTCTCGATGGTGTCGGAGGCCTGGCTCAGGCTCACGCCATCGGCGAGATTGAACGCGATCGTCGTCGATACGAACTGGCCTTGATGATTGACGGCGAGCGGCGTGGTTCCAAGTCCGAACGACGAGAATGCCGTCAGCGGCACCATCGCGTTGTTCCTGCCTTGCACGTAGATGTCCTTGAGCGATTCGGGGCTCTGTAGGAAATCCGGCGACACTTCCATGATCACGTAATACTGATTGAGCGGCGCGTAGATGGTCGACGCATTGCGTTGACTGAAGGCGTCGTTGAGCACGTTGTCGATCGCCTGTGTCGTCACGCCGAGTCGCGCGGCGGTCGGGCGATCGAACTGCAATGACGTCTCCAGACCTTTCACGGCCTGATCGGAATTGACGTCGGTCAGTTCAGGCAGATTGGTAAATGCTTCGCGGATCTTGTCGCCCCACACGCGCAGATCTTCGAGACTGTCGCTGCGCAGCGTGTATTGATACGTGGCGTTGGCCTGGCGGCCGCCAACGCGGATGTCCTGCGCAGCCTGCAGAAACAATTGCGCGCCAGGCACGTCGCTCATTTTCGGACGCAGGCGATTGATGACGCCGTCGGCGGAAATGCCGCGCTCCTTCAGCGGTTTCAATGCGACGAACATGAAGCCGCCGTTGCGCTGTCCGCCGCCGGTGAAGCCGGCGACGTTCTGCACGGCCGGATCGCTTTTGACGATCTTCATGAAATCGATCATCTTCTGCGACATCGCCTGGAACGAGATGCTCTGGTCGGCCTGCACGCCGCCGACGAGCACGCCGGTGTCTTCGGTCGGGAAGAATCCCTTCGGCACGTATATATACAAGAATACGTTGAGGCACACAGTGATGAGCAGCGTGAAGATCATCAGCAGCGGCCGCGCCAGCGCCCACGACAACGTAAATTCGTAACCGCGCAGCATCGCGTTGAACACGCGTTCGCTGACGACGTAAAAACGGCTGCGCTCGTTCGATTCGTGACGCAGCCAGCGCGAGCACATCATCGGCGTGGTCGTCAGCGACACGACCAACGACACCAAAATCGCAACCGACAACGTAACGGCGAATTCGCGGAAATAACGGCCGACCAGTCCGCCCATCAACAAGATCGGAATGAAAACCGCGATGAGCGACAAACTCATCGACAGCACGGTAAAACCGACTTCGCGCGCGCCGAGCAGCACCGCCTGCAGGCGCGGCATGCCGTCTTCGATGTGGCGCGAAATATTTTCGAGCACGACGACCGCATCATCGACGACGAAACCGGTTGCGACGGTCAACGCCATCAGCGAAAGAATATTCAGGCTGTAGCCGCACATATACATGGCCGCGAACGTGCCGATCAGCGACACCGGCACAGCAACGGCGGGAATCAATGTCGCGCGCCAGTTGCGCAGGAACACGAACACGACCAGCACGACGAGCAGCACGGAAATGATGAGTGTCTGTTCGACGTCGTGCAGCGAAGCGCGGATCGTCGTGGTGCGATCGACGGCGACGTTGATTTCGATATCCGCCGGAATCGCCGCGCGCAGTTGCGGCAACTGCGCCATCACTTCGTCGATCGTTTCGATGATGTTGGCGTTGGGCTGCTTGTTGATCAGGATCAGCACCGCCGGTTCGCCGTTGAACAGGCCGAGGTTGCGGATGTCCTGCACCGAATCGGTCACGGTGGCTACATCCGACATGCGCACCGCGGCGCCGTCTTTGTAGGTGACGATCAGGTTCTTGTACGGCGCGGAATCGAGTCCGGTCTGGTCGTTGGTGTAAAGCTGCCAGCGTTTGTCGTCCTGCTCGATGTAGCCTTTCGGCAAATTCGCGTTCGCGTTCTGCAACGCAATGCGTACGGTATCGAGCGGTATGCCGTATTTGTTCAGCGCGGTCGGGTTCACGTCGACGCGCACCGCCGGCAAGGTCGCGCCGCTGACGGTGGCTTGTCCCACGCCTTTCACCTGCGAGATCTTTTGCGCGACGACGGTGGAAGCCGCGTCATAGATTTGTCCGGGACTCAACGTTTTCGACGTGAGCGCGAGAATCAATATCGGCTGATCGGCCGGATTGACTTTACGGTACGTCGGATTGGTCGGCACCGTCGGCAACTGCGCGAGGGCGGCATTGAGTCCGGCCTGCACGTCGCGCGCGGCGCCGTCGATGTCGCGCGACAAGTCGAACTGCAGCGTGACGCGCGTGGAATTCTGCGACGACGACGATGTCATTTCGGTCACGCCGGCGATGCGGCCGAGCTGACGTTCCAGCGGCGTGGCGACGGAGGTGGCCATCGTTTCGGGGCTCGCGCCGGGGAGTGACGCGCTGACAGAGATGGTTGGGAAATCGACTTGCGGCAATGGCGACACGGGCAGTAGCGAGAATGAAACGAGGCCTGCTAGCGCGATGCCGATGGTGAGTAGCGTCGTTGCGACGGGGCGCCGGATGAAGGGCTCGGAGAGGCTTTTGAGTTTCATGACGGCGAAATGGGAATTCGTTTTACAGAAAAGCCTCCGCCGCGAGCAGCGGGTAACTTTTTGCTCAACGGCAAAAAGCCAGCAAGAAACGTTTTGTTTTTCTCGCACGGGATGTTGTCCGCGGACAG
>CAZZYA010000049.1:0-17507 GCA_964658115.1 uncultured Rudaea sp.
GCCGACGTTGCTGGCAACGCCTTTGAGCGCATGGCAGTTGTCGCGGTATTTGTCCCATGCCATGGCCGCGCCGTTCACTTCGAGTTCGGTCAGGCACTTGCCTGCGTCGCGGAGGCACTCGTTGACGAACAGTTTCATGAAATCGCCGTCGAGGTTGAGTTCGCTCAATTCCTCGATCACGGCTTGGGAAATGATTTCGTCATCGGCGGGTTTGGGCGGCTGAGCGATCTGCGTCGGCGACTGCGTTTCGCCAGATGAGATTTCCGCGAGCGTATCGAGCAGCGACGGCACCGCGACGGGCTTGGAGAGGAACGTGCGCGCGCCGGCCTGTTCGCTGTCGCGGATGGTTTCAGAGGTCGCATCGGCACTGAGCACGATGAACGGTGTGCGATCGCGGCCGGCCTCCATAAAACGCGCCTGCTTGATGACTTCGATGCCATTCAATTTCGGCATGTGCAAATCGATGATGACCGCGTCGAATTTCTCCTGTTCGATGGCATCAAGCACTTCTTCGCCATTATTCGCCTCGATGATCGAATGCCCGGCTTTTTCGAGAATGCGTCGAAGCACCAGCAGATTCGCCGGCTGGTCGTCGCCGATGAGGATACGCATCGGCTTGATACGCGCGCGATGACGCACGAATGGATCGTCGAAAGCGATGACGTTGACCGACGCCGCTTCCATGTCTTGCGCCGCTTCGGGAACGCGCAGCGGCACATCGACCCAAAAATGCGAACCCTGCCCTTCCTTACTTTCAAGGGAAATACTGCCGCCTAGACGTTCGACGAGCGCTTTGGCGATGGTTGTGCCCAGGCCAGTGCCGCCGAAACGGCGCGACTGACTCGAATCAGCCTGTTCGAACGCGCCGAAGATGCGCGCCTGGGCTTCTTCGGAAATACCGATACCCGTGTCTTTCACGGAGAAGCGTACCGTCGCTTTGCGCTCGCTGCGACCGAGCACGGTGACATCCATCGACACCGAACCACGCTCGGTGAACTTGATGGCGTTGCTCAGGAGATTGGTAAGGATTTGCCGCAGATGACCGGCATCGCCGACATAGCTCGCAGGAACGGATTCGGCGACATGCATGTTGAATTCCAGATTCTTTCGGGTGGCGGTCGGCTGCAGCATGATCTGAATGCCGCGCAGCAGTTGATCCAAACTAAATTCGGTTTCGACGCGCTTGACCTTGCCGGCCTCGATGGCCGAGATGTCGAGCACGTCCTCGATAAGACCCAGCAAAGCGCGCGACGACGTTTGGATGACTTCGGCGCACTCGCGCTGTTCCGGCGACAATTTGGTCGTGACCAGCAATTCCGACATGCCCGCGATGCCATTGAGCGGCGTGCGGAATTCATGGCTCATGTTGGCCAGGAAGCGGCTCTTGGCGACGTTGGCGCGTCGTGCGTCGTCTCGCGCGGACGTGAGCGCGCGCAGCAGCGATGACAAATACGCCGGAATCGCAATCATGCCGAGCAGAAGGCCCCATGCCAGCGGCCCGTTGTCCGCCCAGTAGTCGCTGCTGGTGATTACGTAGAGGAACGACAAGGCCGACAGAACGATCGCACCGTACAAAAAGCGCGGCCCGTAACGAAGACCATTGCCGATCGTCGTCCATAGATACACGACGAACAGCGGTGCTAGCGCCTTGTCGTACAACGACATCATCGCCGCCAGCGTCCCGTAGTCGGCGAACATACCGATGATGCGGCGGATGTTGTTCGGCTTCGGGTTGATGAAGATCGCTACGACGAGCCCGAATCCGAGCAGCGTCTCGGCAAGAATCACGCGCGACGCCCAAAGCAGGCCGCGGGAATTTTCGGCATCCACCGGCGCCGACCAGACGCCGAGCATGTACACCAGAATGACGGCCGCGATGACCAGGCGAACGAGGGCCTGTTCGTGCTCGCTGTCCTCGCGATTGCGAAGACGGCCGAACACTTGCTGGACCATCGCGCGCATCGACTGTACCCGTGTTAGAACTGGAGCGGCGTCGGCTCGATCATTTTCATGGTCTCGATCTGCCGCACTTGATCCATATCGCGTAGTAGGGCTTCTACGCATGACGGATCGAACAGCTTACCGCTCTGTTCGCGTATATACGCGACCGCGTCATCATGTGACCAAGCCCGCTTGTAAGGACGCTCGGAAATGAGCGCATCGAACACGTCGGCGAGAGCGACGATTCGCGCGTACATGGGGATTTCTTCGCCTCGCAGACCATCGGGGTAACCTGTACCGTCCCAACGTTCGTGATGTCTTAAAGCAACTTGCGCGCCAATCTGAACGAACTTGCTCTGGCTGTCGCGCAGGATTTCGAATCCGATGTGGGGATGCTTACGCATCACCGCGAACTCTTCCTCACTTAATCGGCCGTTCTTCAACAAAATTGAATCGGGAACGCCGATCTTTCCTATGTCATGCAAAGGCGCGGCAAGTTCCAACGTGCGGACTTCTTCGTCAGGCAAATGCAGCCCTTCCGCGATCAGCCCTGCGAATCGCGCCATGCGGATGAGGTGCAGCCCGGTACCGAAGTCGCGGAATTCGATGGCACGCGCCAGCCGATACAGCGTTTCACGTTCACGCTCCTCGACCTCGCGCAGACCTTCCAGCACCTGACGTTCCAGCGAGCGTGCACGTTCCTTGACCGATTCGCCCTGCTGACGCAGCAGCAAGAGATTACGCAGGCGTGAGCGCAGTTCGCGCGGACGCACGGGCTTGACCAGGAAATCAATGACGCCGGCGTCGAGCGCGGCCTGACGGACGGGTTCGTCGCCAACCACTGAAATCAGGACAATCGGCACGTCGCGCTTGACGAGTGGACGGCGGAACTGACGCGTGAATTGCAGCCCATCCATATCGGGCATTCGGTAATCGAGCAGCAGCATGTCGACAGCATTACGCTCCGACCACTGCAGCGCATCGACCGGACTTTCGAAGTCGGTGACGTTGATGCCTGGGCTGATTCCCTCGACCACGTGCCGCAGCATCGTGCGCGCGGATTGCTGGTCGTCAACGATAAGAATGTTCATGGCCGTCCTTCGTGGGTTTCAAGCGGCCCCACCCACCGGTTCGAACATTACGAGCCGAGCAGCCGCACCCCTTCCATCGTCCGCCACGCGCACGCACAACTGCTTCGAGCCTATCACAATTGTAGGGAAAGAGAACGTTCGACACCGGTCTGAGCTATAGCGGCTAAAAAACTGATTTCTTGAGGATTAAACGGTCGAGTTCGAGTGACTTCTCATGTCTCCGGGCGCATGTATGGAAACAGCAGGACATCGCGAATCGATGGTACGTCCGCGAATAGCATAACCAGTCGATCGATGCCCACACCCAGCCCACCCGCGGGCGGCATACCGTATTCCAGTGCGCGGATGTAATCCGCGTCGAAATGCATGGCTTCGTCGTCGCCGGCATCCATGGCCTCGACTTGAGCGCGGAACCGGGCAGCTTGATCTTCCGGATCGTTCAATTCGGAAAATCCGTTCGCCAGTTCTTTCCCACCGATGAAAAGCTCGAAGCGATCCGTGATCTCGGCGTCATGATCGTTGGCGCGTGCCAGCGGCGAGACTTCCGTCGGATACGCGGTAATAAAGGTCGGCTGCACGAGCGTCGGCTCGACGGTCTTCTCGAAAATTTCGAGCAGCAGCTTGCCCCATCCATAACCGGTTTTAGTCGGAATCTTGAGGCGATCGCAATGGGCGCGCAGGGCCGCAACATCGCGCATTTCCGCGGTCGGGATTTCCGGATTGTGTTCGCGCACCGCTTCGTCGAGCCGCCAGCGTTTGAACGGCGCGCCGACATCGATGTCGCGGCCTTCCCACTGCAACGCTGTTTTTCCGAGTGTCGCCTGGGCCGTCTCACGGATCATGTCTTCCGTCAGATCCATGACCTCGTTGTACGTGGCGTACGCCTGATACAACTCGAGCATCGTGAACTCGGGGTTGTGCCGCGTCGACACACCTTCGTTGCGGAAGTTGCGATTGATTTCGTATACGCGCTCGAAACCACCGACGACGAGCCGCTTCAAATAAAGTTCCGGCGCAACGCGCAAAAACAAATCGATGTCGAGCGCATTGTGATGCGTGACGAAAGGTCGCGCCGTCGCGCCGCCGGGAATGAGGTGCATCATCGGCGTTTCGACTTCCATGAAACGTCGCGGCGACGCCTCCAGCCATTGCCGCATGAAGCCGATCATGCGCGAGCGCAATTCGAACGTGCGCCGCGATTCGGGTGTGACGATCAGATCGACATAACGCTGCCGATAACGCTGCTCCACGTCCGACAAGCCATGCCACTTGTCCGGCAACGGCCGCAGATTTTTCGACAACAGGCGCAACGTATCGACTTTCACCGACAGCTCACCTGTCTTGGTGCGCATCAGCGGACCTTCCGCCGCGACGATATCGCCGATGTCCCACGACTTCACATTGTCGTACGCGTCGCCGACATTGTTCGCTTGGATAAAAAGCTGAATTCGACCGCTGACGTCCTGAAGCTGGATAAAACTGACCTTTCCTTGCCCGCGCTTGAGCATCACGCGGCCGGCGACTTTCACGCGGCGATTCGCGCTTTCGACAAACGCAGCATCATGGCCGTCGAATTCTTTTTGCAGATCGCCGAGAAACGCATCCGGCGCGAAGTCGTTCGGAAATGCGACTCCCTTTTCCCGCATCGCACGCAGTTTTTCGCGCCGTTCGGCGATCAGCCGGTTTTCGTCGAGCGGCTGCGAATTCGGATCAGTGGCGTCGTCGGTCATGGGTGATTCCGAAAGGATTGTGCGTCTTCAATGCGGGGAACCGCGAGAAATCGCGGTCGGCTGTCCAGAGTTCGTTGATGCCGTGCGCAATGCAGATCGCTGCGATACGCGCATGATGAATCGCAGCGCCCTGCACGCGCCCTTTCGTGACCAGGCTCGCCAAAATCGTCAGATGATCGACGCCTTCGCCGATCAGTTGCACACGCGGCGATTCCACGACGGCTTTCACAACCGCCAATGCCTGCGAAGGCGGCGTCGGTTGCTTCCATTTTGAAGCCGTGACGCTTGAGAAAAACTCATGCACGCAAGGCCACGGCAACGCCCAGGGTGCGTCGCCCTCGGCGAGTTCGCTCAAAAGCGAGAAGGCCAGTCTGTGATGCGGCATGTCGGCGCGATGCGCATAAACGAGGAAATTCGTGTCGATCGCAATCACTTCACGTTTCTCTTGCGTGCTTTTCCGCGCGTCGAATAGCGCCGCTGCGGTTCCGCGACCCGCCCGCCCGACATCGAATTTTCGACGTGATCGTACGACTCTCGAATGATCGCCGTTACGTCCACCAATGGCATCCCGGATTTATACGGCTCGCCGATCACAGGAAGATTCAATTTGTATTTTTTCGCAACCGGCATGTGCTTGCCGATTGCGTAACGCAGCCCTTCCTCCACGAGAGCGCGCAGCGTGATGTCCTCACGCTGTTGCACCTGGCGAGCGCGGCGGATCAGGTCGTCGGCGATGTCGATCGTCGTCTTCACGGTTTGCATTCGATATGGGCACCCATATCGTATCACGCATCCAGACGTTTCGCACCGGCGTCGAGCCCGGATTTCAGGCTCGCCTCTATGAATTCATCCAGATCGCCATCGAGCACACGTTGCGTATCGGTGCGCTCGACGCCCGTGCGCAAATCCTTGATGCGCGACTGATCGAGCACGTAGCTGCGAATCTGGCTGCCCCAGCCGATATCCGACTTCGTCGCCTCAAGCGCCGCCTTCTCGGTGTTGCGCTTTTGAATTTCCATCTCGTAAAGCTTGGCCTTCAGCATTTTCATCGCGCGATCGCGGTTAGCGTGCTGGCTGCGTTCGGTCTGACACGCAACGACGATTCCGCTCGGCACGTGAGTGATTCGCACCGCCGATTCGGTTTTGTTCACGTGCTGTCCGCCGGCACCCGAGGAGCGATACACATCGGTTCTCAGGTCCGCAGGGTTGATGGTGATGTCGATGTCGTCGTCCACCTCGGGCGACACGAAGATCGACGAGAACGACGTATGCCGTCGGTTATCCGAGTCGAACGGCGACTTTCGAACAAGCCGATGTACGCCGATCTCTGTCTTGAGCCAGCCGTAAGCGTAATCGCCTTCGACACGAAACGTCGCGCTCTTGATGCCGGCCACTTCACCGGCGGACACTTCGAGCAATTCTGTTTTCCAGCCTTTGTTTTCGGACCAGCGCAGATACATGCGCAACACCATTTCAGCCCAGTCCTGGGCCTCGGTGCCGCCGGCGCCGGCTTGCACATCGACGAAGGCATTATGCGAGTCCATTTTGCCGGAGAACATGCGCTGGAATTCCAGCACTTCGACTTTCTTCGACAGCGCATCGATGTCATCGGACACCGCCTGCGCCGTGTTTTCGTCGGATTCCGTAGCGGCCAACTCGAGCAACTCTCTGGCCCCAGCCAGTCCATCGTCCAGGATGCGGATGCCGTTGACGATCTTGTCCAGCATCGCGCGTTCTTTGCCGAGCTGCTGCGCGCGTTCGGGGTTGTCCCAGACGTTCGGATTTTCGAGTTCGCGGCTTACTTCTTCGAGCCGCTCGCGTTTGCTGTCGTAGTCAAAGATACCCCCGAAGCGACGCGACCCGGCTGGAAAGGTCGGCGATGCGGGAATAAATGGCGTTTATCTCGATCATTTGCGGATTATCGTTCGATGGAAATGCGGTTTTGCAGCATAGCAAATGTGGCCATCCATTTCGCCGATGGCTGTTGTCGCCGTCGAGAAAGTATTGCATCGTTGCGAATCGGATCGAATCGTCGCTCGTCATGGATCGCAACACCGCCGCACACCTGCATACGGCCTGGGCTGCCATTCGCAACCGGGATCTCACGTCGGCCGAAAAAATCGCCGCCGACCTGCTCAACGCATCGTCGGGTGACGCGGGCGCGCTGTATCTCGCCGGCACGATTTGCTCGTTGCGCCAGCAGCCGCGTCGCGCAATCGATTACTTCAATCGCGCCGTTGCAGTCGCACCTCAAGAGCCGCTGATCCACATCGCGCTGGGGCGCAGCCTGCGCGAGATCGACGACGAGGCAGGCGCGATCTCGGCGTTGCGCCGCGCGACGGAAATCGCGCCAACACTTGCCGGCGCGTGGTTTGAATTCGGCAAGGCGCTCAAAGGCGACAACAGAATCGATGACGCGCGCGACGCGCTCGAAAAAGCACTCAGTCTCGATCCGTCACTCGTCGCCGCGCGCGGCTCGCTCGGCGATGTGTATCGCTCCATCGGCGATGTCGAACGCGCATCCGCCAACTATCGCGCGTGTCTCAGCGATACCACGCAGGCGCCGCGCGCATGGCATCGCCTCGCGAATCTGAAAACCGTTCGATTGACCATCGACGACGCCGAGAAACTGCAGTCGCTGTACGATTCAACGACGCTCGCCGACGCCGATCGCATTCCCGTCGGCTACGCGCTGGTGAAAGCGCTGGAGGATCAGAAGCGTTTCGAAGATGCGTTCGATCGTCTCAACGCCGTCAGTCGGCTGCAGCGCGCGCGCGTGAAATGGGACGCCGCCGCATTCAGCGAAACGGTCACGCGCATTCAATCGGCGTTCGCAGACGGCGAACCGGCGGAAACCAACTTCGGCGGCGAAGCGATCTTCATCGTCAGCATGCCGCGTTCGGGTTCCACGCTACTCGAACAGATGCTCGGCAGCCATTCCTCCATCGCACAGGCTGGCGAACGTTCCGACATCGAAACGGTACTCGGTGAGGAATCTCGTCGACGCGACGCGCCGTTTCCGCGATGGGTTGCGGCGACGACACCCGAAGATTGGCATCGCATGGGTACCGACTATCTGCAACGGACCGCGCGTTTCCGCCAGGACAAACCGCGCTTCACGGACAAGGGACTCAACAATTGGCTTTATGTCGGCGCCATTGCGCGCATGTTGCCGGGCGCACGTTTCGTCGACTGCCGGCGAGATGCGCTGGAGACCTGTTTGTCGTGCTATCGCCAGCTCTTTTCATTCGGCAACGACTTCAGCTACGACATCGACGAACTCGCGTCTTATCGGCACGATTACGACAGGCTTTCGCGATTCTGGCATCGGCGTCATCCCGATCGCGTGTTCGCGTTGTCGTACGAAGGATTGATTGAATCGCCGGAAGCACAGATGCGCGAACTGCTGGATTTTCTCGGGCGGCCATTCGAGAACGAAGTCCTCGAATTCCACGCCTCAGCGCGACCCGTGCACACCTTCAGCGCGGCGCAAGTGCGGCAGCCTTTGCAGAAAGATACGGCGCGTGCAGCATGTTACGGACGCGCACTCGATCCGCTACGCGCTGCGCTTGCGCGGGAGATTTCAAACCGCTTCGATATGTGACAGCAGCAAACGCAGTTTGCGTGATCCGTTCCATTCGTTGATGTCGAGCGAATACGCGGCACGAATACGCGATGCGAATCTCTCGACGCGCGCGTTGAACATCACCGCATCGATAGGAACGCGGCGGCCGTCACAGCGCAAGGTCAGGCGCAAATGCGATTCGCCCATTGGCCGACAATCGTCGACGATGAATACGCCGTCGAACACCGGCTCCGGAAACGCTTGGCCCCACGGACCACCGAAACGGATTTGTTCGGCCACTTCCATTTCAAAATGTTCGGCGTCGAGCTCGCCGTCGGTGAGCATGACGGCATCGAACTGCTCGGGCGCGATGCGTTCCTTCGCAACGCCGGCAAATGCATCGGCGAACATGCCCAGATCTTCGTGTCGCATCGACAACCCCGCCGCCATCGCGTGACCACCGAAACGGCGCAGAACTCCGGGCATGCGTGCATCGATCTCGGCCAACGCATCGCGCAAATGAAAACCGGCGATCGAACGACCGGATGCTTTCACTTCGCCATCGTCCGCCGGCGCGCACGCGATGACGGGGCGGCGCAACGAATCCTTCAGTCGCGAAGCGACCAGGCCGACAATGCCGTGATGCCACGTATCGTCGAACAACACCACGCCGCACGGCAGCGTGCCGCCGTTCGCCGCGAGCCAGACGCTCACGGCATGTTCGGCTTGCTCGATCATGGTCGCCTGCAGATCGCGCCGTTCGGAATTGATTGCCGACAATTTCTCCGCGAGATCGCGCGCGCGCAGCGGTTCGTCCGCCAACAGGCATTCGATACCCACACGCATATCGTCGAGCCGTCCCGCCGCGTTGATGCGCGGTGCGACGGCGAACGCGAGGTCACTCGCCACCACGCGCGCCGGATCGCGCTTCGCCGCATCGAGCAGTGCGCGGATACCCCAGCACGCTCGGCCGGACCGGATCCGTTTCAGGCCCGCATTGATCAGTGTGCGGTTGTTCTCGTCGAGCGCCACGACATCGGCGATGGTGCCTAATGCGACGAGATCGAGCAGACACGAAAGATCCGGCTCGTCCGAACCGAAAGCGCCGCGTGCGCGCATCCGCGCACGCGTGGCCAGCAGCAGGTAAAACATGACGCCGACACCGGCGAGTGATTTACTCGGAAATGCATCGCCGGGAACGTTCGGATTCACGATGGCGTCGGCATCCGGCATGGTCTCGCCCGGCAGATGATGATCCGTGACGATCACGCGCATCCCGAGTTCGCGTGCGCGCGCAACGCCCGCGTGCGCGGCGATGCCGTTATCGACCGTGACGATCACGTCCGGTCGCATCGGCGCAAGTTCGTCGACCAGACGCGCACTCAATCCATAGCCATGCACGAACCGGTTCGGCACCGCGAAATCGACGCGGCGCGCGCCAAGCAATCGCAGTCCGCGCACGGCGACGGCGGTGCCCGTTGCGCCGTCGGCGTCGAAATCGCCGACGACGACGATGTGCCGGTCATTGCTGATCGCCTCGTCGATCAACGCGCTTGCGTCTTCGATGCCGCCCAGCAAGGCGGGAGCCAACAATGTGGCAAGCCGATGTTCGATCGCTGCCGCGTTCGCCACGCCGCGCGCGGAATATACACGGCGCAACACCGGATGGATGTGATCGGGCCAACCCGACGTCTCCACGCACGCGCGCCGTTCGATACGAACCGGCGTCATTGCGTCGGAAGCGGCTTGATCGAACGCCACCATCGCCACGCGTGAGACGGTTTGTACACGACACGCGTTCCGTCTGCGCTCGCGAGTCGCAACGACGTCACGAAACGTCGCTTCATCGCGTTGTCGATGTCCGACAAATGGACGTCCAAACTTTGCGCATCGCTCGCACTGCCGAGATCGAGCAAAATCGCATCTTCGCGATTGGCAGGATCCTGCGCATTCCATCCAGTGTCGATATGCGCAACCTTGGCGAGCCGTGCGAGCGCGACGACGGGTTCGTCGCCGGATACAACGCGCGTCAACGGGGTTCGTACCCAGTCTGGCAACCCGCCGCCGCCCCAGAACCAGACGCTGTTCACTGCCGGCATGCCGCGCTGCAAACGCGCTGCATTGAGTGGGTGATTGTGCAGAATCACTTGCGCTTCGTTGAGCAGGTAACGCCATTGCCGCTCGTTGTCGCCCGTCGGAAGGTGGCGCGCCATGTCGTCGCCGAGCACGGCCGACGGCGGCGAGAAAAAAGGAAGCCGCGCGGTTTTCGGACAGCGCAATTGCCATCGCCCTGAGGTCGCCACTTCGAGCGGAAATCCCGCGTCGCCGAACAGCAGTTTGAGCGGCTTGCCAAGCTCGCTGCTTTCGTCGGGAGTGAGACCGAGATTGCCGCACGCCAGCATGCGAACGGTCACCGCGTCAGCGATCACGCTGGCCGGATCGGCATTGAGCCAAATGGCATCGGAAGCGTCGGACCAAAGCAGGCTTCGTGTCAGCGCTGCGTACGGAAAATGGATTCCCGTGAACTCGAACGATTCACGCAACGCGATATCGCGGCCGGGTTTTGCGTTTGGTGCGCGATCGCCGCGTGCGAGCCAGCGCGAGAGACGGCGCTGCGTGTCGAGCGGCGCCACGCGACGTAGCTCCGGCAACAAAAGAACCAGTGTGCTCACGGTTTACTGATAGCGGACAGACATGATCTCGTAATGTCTGACACCATTCGGCGCGCTGAATTCGACGTTGTCGCCCTGGCTCTTGCCGATCAGCGCACGCGCAAGCGGCGACGTCACCGAAATCAACCGTTGCTTGATGTCGGCCTCGAGCTCGCCGACGATTTGATAGGTGATGTCTTCGCCGTTGTCCTCGTCGGCCAACTCGACGGTAGCGCCGAACACGACTTTACCGTTCGGCGACAGGCGGCTCACGTCGATCAATTCGGAATTGCTCAATGCCGCTTCCAGTTCCTTGATGCGGCCTTCGCAGAAACTCTGCTGTTCGCGCGCGGCGTGATACTCGGCGTTTTCTTTCAGATCCCCGTGCGCGCGCGCTTCGGCGATCGCCGCGATGATGCGCGGTCGATCGACACTTTTCAGCCGTTCCACTTCCGTGCGTAGACGCTCGGCGCCTTTCGAGGTCATCGGTGCCCGCTTCATGCCAGCTCCTTGTGTAGATCCTGCAGACTGTGCACGTCGCCGTCGCCGTGGAAATCGAGCGAGTGCAACAGTGCACGTGCGCCGGCAATGGTAGTCGAATACGTAATGCGGTGCTGCAACGCTTCGCGGCGGATGGAGAACGAATCGGCGATGGCCTGTTTGCCTTCCGTCGTATTGACGATGAAGACGATCTCGCCGTTCTTGATCAAGTCGACGATGTGCGGACGCCCTTCGAGAACCTTGTTGATGCGCTCGCACGCGATGCCGTGTTCGCTCAGGAATTTGCACGTACCCGATGTCGCCACGATGCTGAAGCCGCGTGCGATGAGTTCCTTCGCGACCGGCATCAGACGTTCCTTGTCCGGATCGCGCACCGAGATAAACGCTTTGCCCGCGCGCGGCGGATTGATGTTCGCGGCTTCGTGCGCACGCGCGAAGGCGGCGCCGAAACTGCGGCCGACGCCCATCACTTCGCCGGTTGAGCGCATTTCGGGCCCGAGGATCGGATCGACATTCTGGAATTTCAGGAAGGGGAAAATCGCTTCCTTCACCGAGTAGTAATCCGGAATGACTTCGCGCGTCGCCTTCTGATCGATGAGCGACTGACCGACCATGCAGCGCGCGGCGATCTTGGCGAGCGCCACGCCGGTTGCTTTCGACACGAACGGCACAGTACGCGACGCGCGCGGATTCACTTCGAGGATATAGATCGTTTCGCCCCGGCTCTGATCAAATTGGATCGCGAATTGCGTGTTCATCAGGCCGACGACGTTGAGCGCACGGGCCATCTGCGTGACCTGCACGCGCAACTGGTCCTGAATTTTTTTCGGCAACGAATACGGCGGTAAAGAACACGACGAATCGCCGGAATGCACGCCGGCTTCTTCGATGTGTTCCATGATGCCGCCGATCAGCACGTTGCCTTTGTCATCAGCGATGATGTCGACGTCGACTTCGACGGCATTGTCGAGAAAACGATCGAGCAGAACCGGCGAGTCGTTCGAAACGCGCACGGCTTCGGTGATGTAGCGGCGCAGGTCGGCGTCGGAATGCACGACTTCCATCGCGCGTCCGCCGAGCACGTAACTCGGACGAACCACGAGCGGATAGCCGATTTCACGCGCGAGCGCGAGCGCTTCGTCGGGATTGCGCGCCGTGCGGTTGGGTGGTTGCGTAAGCTTGAGTTTTTCGATGAGTTTCTGGAACCGTTCGCGGTCTTCGGCGAGATCGATGCTGTCGGGACTCGTGCCGATCACCGGCGCGCCGTTCGCTTCAAGCGCGCGCGCGAGTTTCAGCGGCGTCTGACCGCCATACTGCACGATGACGCCTTTCGGTTTTTCTTTGGCGATGATTTCCAGTACGTCTTCGAGCGTCAGCGGTTCGAAATACAGACGATCCGACGTGTCGTAATCCGTCGACACGGTTTCCGGATTGCAGTTGACCATGATGGTCTCGAATCCGTCCTCGCGCATCGCGAGCGCCGCGTGCACGCAGCAGTAATCGAATTCGATGCCCTGCCCGATGCGGTTCGGTCCGCCACCGAGAACCATGATCTTGTCGCGCGAGGTCGGATTGGCTTCGCACTCTTCTTCGTAGGTCGAATACATATACGCGGTGGTCGTCGCGAATTCGGCCGCGCACGAATCGACGCGCTTGTAAACCGGATGCACGTTGAACGCGTGTCGCAAACGACGCACCGCGTTCTCGTCGGTGCCAACCAGCGTGGCGACGCGCGCGTCGGAAAAACCTTTACGCTTGATCGCAATCATGCGCTTTTCGTCGAGCGCGCCAAGGCCGCCGGTTTTGATATCCGCTTCGATCTCGATCAACTCGGCGATCTGGTCGAGAAACCAACGGTCGATGTGCGTGAGGTTGTAGATTTCTTCCAGCGAAAATCCGGCGCGAAACGCATCGGCCACGTAAAACAGCCGATCCGGTCCGGGTTCTTTCAGTTCGCGCTTGAGATTGACAAGATCATCGTCGCTCGCGGCTTCGTAGCGCGTCGGATCGAGCCCGGTTTTGCCGGTTTCCAATCCTCGCAACGCTTTCTGCAGCGACTCCTGGAACGTGCGGCCGATCGCCATCACTTCGCCGACCGATTTCATCTGCGTCGTCAGACGCGCATCGGCGGACGGAAATTTTTCGAACGCGAATCGAGGAATTTTGGTGACGACGTAATCGATCGACGGCTCGAACGACGCCGGCGTTTTGCCGCCGGTGATCTCGTTGCGCAACTCGTCCAGCGTGTAGCCGACGGCGAGTTTCGCCGCGACTTTCGCGATGGGAAATCCCGTCGCTTTGGACGCCAACGCCGACGAACGCGAAACGCGTGGATTCATTTCGATGACGACGACGCGTCCATCTTCGGCGTTCACGCCGAACTGCACGTTCGATCCGCCGGTATCGACGCCGATCTTTCGCAGCACGGCGATCGACGCGTCGCGCAACCGCTGATATTCCTTGTCGGTAAGCGTCTGCGCCGGCGCGACGGTGATCGAATCGCCGGTGTGCACGCCCATCGGATCGAGATTCTCGATCGAGCAGACGATGATGCAGTTATCCGCTTTGTCGCGAACCACTTCCATTTCGAATTCTTTCCAGCCCAGCACCGATTCCTCGATCAGCACCTCGTGCACGGGAGAAAGCTCGAGACCGCGCGCGACGATCTCCAGAAATTCTTCGCGGTTGTAAGCGATGCCGCCGCCGCTGCCGCCAAGCGTGAAACTCGGACGGATGATGGTCGGATAGCCGACCTTGGTTTGCGCAACGAGCGCGTCGTCGAGATTGCGCACCACTTCTGCTTTCGGGCATTCCAGACCAATGTCGATCATCGCGCGGCGGAACAGTTCGCGGTCTTCTGCCATGCGGATCGCTTCGCGCGAAGCGCCGATCAGCTCGACGTTATACTTTTCCAGAATTCCATTTTCGGCCAGGTCGAGCGCGCAGTTGAGCGCGGTTTGACCACCCATCGTCGGCAGCAGCGCATCGGGTTTTTCTTTCGCGATGATGCGTTCTACCGTAGCTCGATTGATCGGTTCGATGTAGACAGCGTCAGCCATCTGCGGATCGGTCATGATCGTGGCCGGATTCGAATTCACCAGCACCACGCGATAACCTTCTTCCTTGAGCGCTTTGCACGCCTGCGCGCCCGAGTAATCGAACTCGCACGCCTGCCCGATGACGATCGGGCCGGCGCCGATGATCAGGATGGTTTTTAGATCAGTTCTTTTTGGCACTGTTCGCGCTCTGGGTATCGTCCGACGTAAGCGGAACGGCAACGCTCTTGATCGAATCGCGTTCGAACGTGAACTGCGCGCCGTTGCCATCGAGTTCGATGCCGATTTGCGTTTGCGAATAATGCGTCAGCTTGCCACTGCGTGTGGTTCCCAGATTGCTGTGCACGATCACACGCTGATTGATGAAGTGGCCGAGTTCCATATATGGAATCTCGCGTTCGGCTTCTTTCGCCGGCTGCGTCGTTTTTGCCGGCGCGTTCGTCGGCGCGGGAGCGGCCGCGAACACCGCGCCGGTCATGGCGAGGAAACTCACGAAAACAATTTTGATTGCTGACGTATTCATTGCTGACTTAACCATTAGTTTTTTACGCCGCGGCAGCCGCGTGCGCCTCCATCGAGCGGATGAATTGATCGAACAGTCCATCCACGTCATGCGGACCGGGGCTGGCTTCCGGGTGACCCTGGAAACTGAACGCGGGCGCGTCGGTAAGACGGATGCCCTGATTGGAGCCGTCGAACAGCGAGCGGTGCGTCACATGCACGTGCGCCGGCAAGCTGGATTCGTCGACCGCGAAACCGTGGTTCTGGCTCGAGATCATCACGCGACCGCTGTCGAGATCGATGACGGGATGGTTGGCGCCGTGATGACCGAACTTCATCTTGATCGTCTTCGCGCCGGTGGCGAGACCGAGAATCTGATGGCCGAGGCAGATGCCGAACAGCGGAATCTTTTTCTGGATGAATTCACGTGCCGCAGCGATCGCGTAATCGCACGGCTCCGGATCGCCGGGTCCGTTGGCGAGGAACACGCCGTCGGGTTTGTGCGCGAGCGCCTCGGCCGCCGATGTTTGTGCCGGAACGACCAACACGTCGCAGCCGCGATCGACGAGCATGCGCAGGATGTTGCGCTTCACGCCGAAATCGTAGGCGACCACGCTGAATTTTTTCGCGGGTTTGGCGAATGTTCCGCTATCGAGATCGAAACTGCCATCCTGGAAGCGATAGCTCTTTTTCACGCTGACCACTTTCGCGAGATCCATTCCCTTCAAACCCGGAAATGCACGTGCGGCGGCAAGCGCGCGTTCGTCGGACAACTCACTGCCAGCCAGCAAGCATGCGTTCTGCGCACCTTTGTCGCGCAGGATTCGCGTGAGCCGACGCGTGTCGATATCCGCGATGCCGACGATCTTGTGCCGGCGCAAGTAATCGCCGAGCGATTCCTTCGAGCGCCAGTTGTTGTATAGCCGCGGCAGATCGCGGATCACCAGACCTGCGGCGTAAACGCGATCGGATTCTTCGTCGACCGGATTACAGCCGGTGTTGCCGATATGCGGATGCGTGAGCGTGACGATCTGCCGCGCGTAGGACGGATCGGTCAGTATTTCCTGGTATCCCGTGATGGCCGTATTGAACACCGCCTCGCCAACGGTTTCGCCCTCCGCGCCGATCGAAACGCCGCGGAAGAGGCTGCCGTCTGCGAGTGCAAGGAGTGCTTCGGTCATCGCTTCGCCTAACGTGGAATGAAACGCGCAAACTTCAGGTGCAGGCCAGCCCGCGGGCAGGCGCAAGCCGGTCCGTGGGTGAAGTGTGCGGGCGAGAGAGAATGATACGTGTGTGAGGCCTTTTTTGTCCACCTTCATGCGCCGGCGTTAGAATGCCCGCATGAACGCCGCCGTGCCGCTGCCGACGACTTCGCGCCTGTTCGATCCGGCCACGCTGGATCGCGCCGATACGCTGGTGCGCAGCGAACCGTTCCGCTTCCTGATCGCGAACGACCAGTTGTCGCCGGACGCCGCGCCCGCGCTCGCACGCGATTTCCCGAAATACAGCGGCGCCGGCTTCTTTCCTTACGAGGAAAAAGATTGCGGCGCGTCGATCAATCATTTGGTCAGCGATCTTATCGATCCGTCCGTGGCCACTGCCGTCGGCGCCAAACTCGGCATCGACGATCTCGGCCGCTATCCGACGCTCGTCACGCTATGCCGCGCGCTAAACCGCCGTCACGGCACGATCCATACCGACAGCCGGTCGAAAATCGCCACCGCCCTGCTCTATTTGAACGAGAGCTGGCCCGACACGAACGCGGGATGTTTCCGGTTTCTCAATCGGATCGACAGCATCGACGATCTTGCCGCGCCGGAGGTAAAACCGCTGTTCGGAAATTTCGTCGTGTTCAAACGCGCGGATAACTCGTTTCACGGACATCTTCCGTTCGAAGGTGAACGACGCGTAATTCAAGTCGCGTGGTTGACGAGCGAAGAAGAAAAATTACGCAAAACCAGACGCGGCAAACTGTCGCGTCTGTTCAAGAAGCTGTTTGGATCGGTGGACAAACGCATCGGCGCCGATCGCGCCGACGACGCCGCGCACAAAGATTAAATCGCCGCTTCCTTCAAGTCCGACGTGTTGCTCTGCCAAACCAGATGGCGATTCGCGAGATTCGACATTCCGCCGATGATGCGCGCGTCGTTGCTACCGTCGGAATCGATGACAACGAGCGTATGACCGGCGTCGATTTCGTTGCGAAATTTCCGCCGTAGCTTGTTCGGCACCGACGCGCCGATCATCGACGACGACCATATTCCGATCAGCGCGCCGCCGACCATGAATCCGACCAGCTCGAACACGCCGATGGTCAGCCCGGAAGACGGAATCATAGGTACGATCACCGCGATCAGCAAACCCGTCGCCGCGCCAAAGACTGCGCCACGCTTTACCGACGGTGTGAAATCCATCGACACGTTGAGCAAACTGTCAGGCAATTCATTTTTGTTGATGTCTCCGCGCGCAAC